>JAJEEH010000048.1 GCA_022821105.1 Acidimicrobiia bacterium | reverse complement strand
CGATTGCGTGTTGTCGCGCCGTAATCGACGGCATGATCGAGCGCGAGAGCGGCCGCATTGTTTCCATCGCATCAGACGCCGGCCGCGTTGGCTCTTCGGGTGAGGCAGTCTACTCCGCAACAAAAGGCGGCGTCATCTCATTCACAAAGACCTTGGCCCGGGAATTGGCCCGCAATAGCATCACCGTCAATTGCGTGTGCCCCGGACCGACCGAGACAGCCCTGTTGGCTCAGGTCGCCGAATTCTCCGAGAAACTGTACGCCGGGCTGGCCAGGGCGATACCCCTGGGAAGGACGGCACTGCCAAACGATATTGCCCCTGCCGTGGCCTTCCTCCTGAGCGAAGGCGCCGGCTACATCACTGGTCAGAATCTTTCGGTGAGCGGCGGGCTCACAATGAGCGGATGGCCTCCAAACCACTATGGTCCACGGGGCAAATCCCGCCCACTCACTATGGCGAATTACGAGGAGGTGAAGACCCTTGAAGCCTGCTGCATTCGACTACGTGCTGCCATCTTCGGTGGAAGAGGCCGTTTCTGCTCTCGCTGGCGAGGGCGACAGGAAGGTGCTCGCCGGAGGACAGAGCCTCATCCCTGTCATGGCCATGCGCCTCGTCGCGTTTGACGAGCTGATCGATCTGCGGGCCATAGATGAACTGAAGCGCATCGAGATAACCGACGACTCAGCCACAGTGGGCGCCATGGTGCGCCAGGCAACCGCAGAACAACACCAAGAGCTCTGTGCCGCGGTTCCCCTGCTCGGCCAGGCCTTGGCCCATGTAGGGCATTTCCAAATCCGGAATCGGGGAACCATCGGGGGATCGATCGCCCACGCCGATCCCGCGGCCGAACTTCCCGCCGTAGCCTTGGCCCTCAATGCTTCGATGGAGGTAGCCGGACAATCAGGCCGTCGCACCGTTACAGCAGCGGACTTTTTCGAGTCGACATTCACCACTGCGCTAGCCGAAAACGAAATACTCACTTCCATTCGGTTTCCGATATGGGGCCCGCAATCGGGCTTTGCCGTGGAGGAGATCTCCCGGCGTCATGGTGATTTCGCCATCGTGGGCACCGCGTGCGGAGTTCGAATCGACAACGGTGCCATTGCCGCGGCATCCATTGGACTGTTCGGCATGGGGTCGACTCCGTTGCGAGCCCCCGATGCCGAGGCGCTCCTCATCGGCACCAACCCGGGTGATGTGGACCTGGGCGCGATCGGCACGACCGCGGTTGGCGATCTTGAACCCACCTCTGACGTCCATGCCAGCAGCGAGTATCGAAAGGCGGTCGGCGCCA
Source organism: Acidimicrobiia bacterium (assembly GCA_022821105.1). Classification (GTDB taxonomy): domain Bacteria; phylum Actinomycetota; class Acidimicrobiia; order Acidimicrobiales; family Bin134; genus Poriferisocius. The sequence goes on along the minus strand of JAJEEH010000048.1, from coordinate 2,604 downwards.
ACGTCGTCGCCCAAGCCGTCACCCGAGCCATCGAGGAGGCCCAACGTGGCTGATATCACGATCATCGTCAACGGCACTGTCCACCAGCTCTCGGTTGAGCCCCGAAAGATCCTCGCCGATGTGCTGCGTGAAGATCTCGGCCTAACCGGCACACACCTGGGCTGCGAACACGGTGTTTGCGGCGCTTGCACGGTCATCGTCGATGGCGACGCGGTGCGCTCGTGCCTGCAATTCGGAGTGCAGGCTGATGGGGCAAGTGTGACCACCATCGAAGGGTTGTCCAGTGCCGACGAGCTGACCGCAGTGCAGCAGGCAATGGCCGACCATCACGGTCTCCAATGCGGCTTCTGCACCCCGGGAATGGTGGTTTCTATTACCGCCCTCCTTGATGCCAATCCCGATCCCGACGATCAGCAGATACGGGAGGGCATGTCGGGAAATCTGTGCCGGTGCACGGGATACCAGGGCATTTTGCGGGCCGTCCGACAAGCGGCCGAGGCCCGGAGCACCTAAGAGTGGTCGGGCGCATCCCATACGACGAGTTTTCCTTCTTCCAGGAGAATGCCGAGGAGTTCGGCATCGAATTCACCGAGGCGCCTCTCGTGCGACGAGAGCAGGTCGAGGTTGCCCCCAGCTGCCGTCTCAGCGCCTTGGTGTGGGGAGACGGTCCACCTGAGTTTGTGTTGCTCCACGGCGGAGCGCAAAACGCCCACACCTGGGACACAGTGGCACTCGCGCTAGGTTGTCCGCTCGTGGCCATCGATCTCGCTGGCCACGGGCACTCTGATCCGGCCCCTTCAGGCTCCGCGCTCGACCTTGATGATCGCACCCCCGAAATAGCCACAGCAGTGCAATCATTGGCCCCGAACGCCCGAGCGGTGGTGGGGATGTCGCTGGGAGGGCTAACCGCCCTTGCCCTCTACGCCAATTGCCCCGACCTGGTAAGCCGCATTGTTCTTGTTGATGTCACTCCTGGGGTCACCCCCGAAAAGTCCAGTGCAATATCGGCCTTCATCGACGGGCCAGCGGGGTTTGACAGCTTTGACGACATCCTGAACAGGACGATCAAGCACAACCCGACGCGCACCGTCAACTCGCTACGACGAGGCGTGCTGCACAATGCCGCCCAACTAGAAGACGGCACCTGGGTGTGGCGGTACTCCCGGGCCCGGGGGCTCGAGCGCGACCCCGGTTCTTTTCCTGATTTCGTACCCCTGTGGGATGTGGTCTCGACTATCCAGAAACCGCTCATGCTCGCCCGGGGGATGCGGGATCAGTCCGTGGTGGACGATGCCGATGAAGCTGAACTGCTTCGCAGGTGCCCAAGTGCCCGGGTGGAGCACTTCGCAGAAGCGGGCCACAGCATTCAGGGAGACTCCCCAGTCGAGTTGGCCCGCGCTCTCTCTGACTTCGCGAGCCTCTGAGCGGCGCGGTCAGTCGACGAGCGAGATGGCACGCTCGGGGCAGTTGAGCTCTGCGGTACGCGCCTCTTGAACCTGTTCATCGGTAAGTTCGTCTTGGACGATCAAGGTACCTCTGCCCATATCGTCGGCGTCGAAAAGGGCTGGAACCACGGCGTAGCAGCGTCCGTGGCCCGTGCATCGGTCGTCGTCGATAACTGTCTTCACCTCTGGCACACTAGTCGGCAAGCCGATTCGACCGGAGCCGATAGAACCGGCCAGATCCTGTTTGGCAGGAAAGATTCACTAACGAGGAGGTATCTCCGTGGGGCGACTTGACGGAAAGGTGGCGTTCGTAACCGGCGCGGCACGGGGCCAAGGACGCGAGCACTGTGTCCGCATGGCCGAGGAAGGCGCTGACATCATTGCCGTCGACATCTGTACCGATGTGAGCGAAGACAGTTATTTTCCCGCTGCCACCGACGGCGACTTGGCCGAGACAGTCAGCCTGGTGGAAAACCTCGGTCAGCGTATCGTGGCCCGCCACGGAGACGTCCGGGACCTCGCCGGGCTTCAGCACCTCTGCCAAGACGGCGCTGAGCAATTGGGAAGCATTGACGTCGTGGTGGCCAATGCTGGCATATCCAACTGGAACCGATTCTGGGAGATGCCCGAAAGCCAGTGGCAGACGCTCGTAGACGTAAACCTCACCGGGGCGTGGAAGACCATGGTCTCGGCCACGCCCATCATGATCGAACAAGGCCGTGGCGGCTCTATCATCATCACCAGCTCTGTGGCTGGCCTCAAGTCACTGCCGGGCCAGGCCCACTATTCGGCGGCGAAACACGGCTTGGTCGGCCTATGCAAATCGGCAGCCATCGAACTCGGCCCCTACAACATCCGGGTCAACACCATCCACCCATGGGGTGTGGAAACCCCTATGGCTGAAGGCCATTCGCTTGACCACGTCTTCGAGGAGCACCCCACTTATGCTGCGTCGTTCGCAGCCATTCTCGCCGATCCGATAATCGCCTCACCCCGCCAAATTGCCGACGTTGTCGTCTTTTTGGCCAGCGACGAATCTGCGGTCATCACCGCGGCGCAGATTCCCACCGACATGGGAGCCACCAAGGTGTAATCCCGCCCCCGCTGGGTACACCGCGTGGATGTAACCAGCGAATCCATTCCCCTTGGACTGTCGGCG
>JAJEEH010000109.1 GCA_022821105.1 Acidimicrobiia bacterium | reverse complement strand
GTCGGGGCACGCCGTCAGGAACTGCTCGTCCAAGTTGCCGGCTTTGTGGTCCACGCAGGCGTCGAAGCCCAGTTCCTCGGTCACGAATCGGCACTTCTCCGGCCCTCCGGCTACTCCCACCACGCGACAGCCCACGATCTTGCCGATCTGACCCGCCACCGAGCCGGTGGCCCCGGCGGCCGCCGACACCACCAGGGTGTCGCCAGGTCGAGGCTCCCCGATGTCGAGCAGGCTCCAATAGGCGGTCATGCCGGTGGGGCCGAGCACGCTGGTGAACGCCTCTATGGGCACCCCCAAATCCAGGGGAATGGCCTCGGCCCGATCCAGCACCGAGAACTCCTCCCAGATCAGCCCGCCGGTGACCACGTCGCCGGGCTGAAACTCTGGATGACGGGACTCGATCACGGTGCCCCACGTGCGTCCTCGCATGGGTTCGCCCACCTCGATGGGAGGCATGTAGGCATCCAAGTCGCTCATCCAGATCCGGTGGGTGGGGTCCATGGACAGATAGGTGTTGCGCACCAGCATCTGGCCATCGCCCGGCTTGGCCACCGGCAACTCGGTCAGATCCAGGTCGTCGGCAGTGATGTCGCCCTGGGGCCGAGCCCGCAGCACCCACCGCCGATTCTGCTCGCCGCTCACGCCGTTTCCCCGGTCATCACCGGCACACTCTACGGGGCCGTCACTAATCTCACCCCATGAGCGAGATGTCTCCCGCCGATGTCAGAGAGCGGATCGACCACCCGGTGGTGGACAGCGACGGCCACTATTGGGAGCACTGGCCCGACCTTGACCGCTATGTGCGGGACGAGGGCATCAGCGAGGGTCTGAACGCGCTGTGGGCCACGGGAACTTTCGACGGGAGTTCCCACTGGGCCCAGGTGGCCCCTGAAGAGCGCCCTCGGGTGCGGCCATTTCGCCAGACGTGGTGGGGTGTCCCGTTCGCCAACACCGACGACCTGGCCGCGGCCATGGCCCCCGAACTGATGTACCAGCGGCTAGACGAGCTGGGTTTGGACTTGGCCCTCTGCTACCCCACATGGGGGCTGGTGGTGCCCAGCCAGCGCAACGATGAGATCCGCCGGGGGATGTGCCGGGCTTGGAACCGCTACACCGCCGACGTGTACGACGGCTTCGGCGACCGCCTGGTGCCGGTGGCCACCATCCCCACCGCCACTCCCCAAGAAGCGGTGGACGCGCTGGACCACGCCGTGGTCGATCTGGGTTTCAAGGTGGCGATGCTGGGCGGCTTCGCGGTGCGCGACCTGGAAGGCGGGGGTACCTGGATCGACTCGTTGGGCCTCGATAGCGCCTACGACTACGACCCTCTATGGCAGCGGCTGGTGGAGCTGGGCGTGGTGGCTGGCTTCCACTCCGGGTCGATGGGGTGGAGCGGACGGCGGTCGATCACCAACTTCTCCTACAACCACATGGGCAACTTCGCCGGGGCCAGCGAGGCCACCCTCAAGTCGCTTCTCTTCGGCGGGGTGCTGCACCGGTTTCCCGATCTGAGGCTGGCCTTCCTGGAGGGGGGCACAACCTGGGCAGTGCAGTTGGTACACGACATGATTGGCCACTACCACAAGCGCGGCCCCGAAGGGCTGCCCGCCTATGACCCCGACGCCTTCAACCCCGACCGGTTCGACCGGTTGCTGTCCGAGCACGCCGGCAAGCTAAATCCCGAGCCCGGTTTCGGGGCCCAGTTCGCGGAATTCTTCCGCACTTCCGATGTAGTGAACGACTTCGAAGCGTCGGGCATCACCGGACCCGGCGACGTGATCCGCCAGATCTCCACATCCTGCTGGTTCGGCTGTGAGGCCGACGACCCGCTTACCCGGCTGGCCTTCGACCCCGAGCTTCCGGGCGGCACCCCGCTCAACGCGGTCTTCAGCTCCGATATCGCCCACTGGGACGTTGCCAACATGGTCGACGTGATGCCCGAGGCCTACGAGCAGGTGGAAAACGGCTGGCTCGACGAGTCGCAGTTCCGGGCCTTCATGTGCGACAACGCGGTGCGGCTCTGCACCGGCGCCGACCCCGGTTTTTTCAAGGGCACGGTTCTCGAGGACTACCAGCCTGCCTGAGCGCTGCCCTCCCAAAATCCCTGCGGGGGAGCGCCGCTGGACATTGCCGTATTGTGTCGGCGGCGAGCCACAAGGAGATCCGATGACCGATCAGCGCCAGCAGGAGCACTACCCCGGGTTCGAGGGCACGGTGGGAAAGATCATGGCCACCTCCGAGTCGTGGTGGCCGCCCCGCCCCACCCCTCCCGTGGGCGCCCCCAACGTGGTGGTTGTGCTGGCCGACGATCTGGGTTTCTCCGATGTGAGCTGCTACGGCTCGGAGATCGCCACCCCGGCTATCGACGAACTGGCCGCCACCGGGGTGCGCTACACCAACTTCCACGTGACCCCCTTGTGCTCGCCCACCCGGGCGGCGCTGTTGACCGGTCTCAATTCCCATCACGTGGGCGTGGGCTTCGTGGCCAACGCCGATCCCGGCTTCCCTGGCTATGCCGCCGAGCTGCCCCACAACCAGCAAACGCTGGCCGAAATGCTCAAAGCCAGCGGCTACGCCACCATGGCGGTGGGCAAGTGGCACCTGTGCAAAGAGACCGACCTGTCGATCGCCGGCGACACCCACTCGTGGCCGCTCCAGCGGGGCTTCGACCAGTTCTACGGATTCCTAGAGGCCCTCACCAACTTCCACCATCCCCACCTGATGTATGAGGGCAACAGCCCCATCGACATCGCCGAGTACCCCGAGGGCTACTACCTCACCGACGATCTCACCGACCGGGCCTGCCGCATGATCCGGGAGGTCAAGGCCACCGATCCCGACAAGCCGTTCTTCTTGTACTACGCCCACGGGGCGGTTCACGCTCCGCTGCACGCCAAGGCCGACGACATCGCCCGCCACCGGGGCAACTACGACAAGGGCTGGGATCAGCTCCGCGAGGAGCGCCTAGCCCGCCAGATCGAGCTGGGGATTGTGCCGTCCGACACTGAGCTGCCTCCTCGGAACTTCGAGCCCGACGAGGATGTGGCCGCGTGGGACAGCTACCCCGAGGGCGAGCGTCGGGTCATGGCCCGCTACATGGAGGTGTACGCCGCCATGGTGGAGTCGATCGACGACAGCGTGGCCCGCATCCGGGCCGAGCTGGAGGCCATCGGCCAACTCGACAACACCATCTTCGTGTTCACCAGCGACAACGGAGCGTCACGGGAGGGCCGGGCCCAGGGCACTATCTCGTACTTCACCTACAGCAACCCCGGCGCGATGTCGTCGGCGGAGGTAGGCGACGAGGAGATGGGGGCTCTCGACGCCATCGGCGGCCCCACCACCTGGCCCCACTATCCCCGGGGCTGGGCTATGGCCTGCAACACCCCCTTCCGGCTGTACAAGATCACCTCCTATCGGGGCGGCCACTCGGTGCCGTTCGTGTTCTCATGGCCGGCCCGCACCGCGGCGGTCGGAGGGGAACTGCGCCACCAGTACGCCCACATCATCGACCTGCTGCCCACCCTGGCTGAGTTCTTGAGCCTTGACATCCCCACCGAGCGCCACGGACTGGTCTCCGAGAGCCCCGACGGCGTGTCGTTCGCCGCCACGCTGGGCGACCCCGATGCCCCCTCCGAGCGCACCGAGCAGTACTACGAGTGCATCGGCCACCGGGCCTACTACCGCGACGGCTGGGGAGCGGCTGCGTTCCACGAGTTCATGACCCCGTTCAGCACCGACCGCTGGGAGCTGTTCAACCTGGAGGACGACCTCAACGAGCGGGTCGACCTGGCCGAGGCCGAGCCCGAGAAGCTGGCCGAGCTCGTCGAGGCCTGGGAGGAGGCCGCCTGGCGCAACCGGGTTTACCCCCTCGACGAGGGCACCGGGCTGTACCGCCTGCTCCGTCCCGCCGAGCACGACCTGCTTACCCGTCCGCTGCGGATCCTGCCCGGTACCCCCACCGTGGAGCGGTACCGAGCCTCGCGGATCATTGCCGGGGGCAACTTCACAGTCACCGTCGACCTGCACCACCAACCCGGCGACCAGGGCGTGCTGGTGGCCCACGGCGGGCAGGCGTCGGGCTACGTGCTCTACGTCGAAGACGGCGCCCTGCACTTCGAGGTGAACAGCGGCGGCCAGCCCATGGTGTTCGACCCCATGGACCTGCCGGGGGAGTGCCAACAGATCGTTCTGGACGTCGCCGCCCCCGGCGGGCGCATCTGGAACATCACCGTGAGCGCCGACGGCCAAACCGGCATCACCGCGGCAGACATCCCCCAGATCTACGGCTTCATCCCCTGGGAGGGCATAGACGTGGGCGTCGACCGCCGATCCCCGGTGTCATGGCAGCTCCACCAGCGCCACGGCTCGTTCCCCTACACCGGCTCCATCCACCAGGTGACCTACGTACCCGGCCTCCCCGCCCCCGACACCGAAGAAGTCCGCCTAGCCGAACTCCGCGAAATCGGAATGGGCCTCGAATAGCACTAACCTCCCAGCCGACCAAGGGGGGCACATGACCGATCAGCGCCAGCAAGATCACTATCCCGGCTTCGGGGGCAAGATCGGACGCATCATCGCCACCTCGGAGTCGTGGTGGCCGCCCAAGCCCGCGCCACCCACCGATGCTCCCAACATCGTGGTCGTGCTGGCCGACGATCTGGGCTTCTCCGATTTGGGCTGCTACGGCTCGGAGATACCCACCCCGGCCATCGACGCGTTGGCCGCCACCGGGGTGCGCTACACGAACTTCCACGTGACCCCGCTGTGCTCGCCCACCAGGGCGGCGCTGTTGACCGGGCTCAACTCCCATCACGCCGGGATGGGTTTCGTGGCCAATGCCGATCCCGGCTTTCCCGGCTATTCCGGCGAGCTGCCCCACAACCAATCAACGCTGGCCGAGATGCTCAAAGCCAACGGCTACGCCACCGCGGCGGTGGGCAAGTGGCATCTGTGCTTGGAGTCCGACTTGTCGATCGCCGGCGACACCCACTCATGGCCGCTCCAGCGGGGCTTCGACCAGTACTACGGATTCTTGGAGGCCCTCACCGACTTCCACTTCCCCCACCAGCTCTATGAGGGCAACAACCCCGTTCATGTGGATGAGTATCCCGAGGGCTACTACCTCACCGACGACCTCACCGACCGGGCCTGCCGCATGATCCGCGAGGTCAAGACCACCGATCCCGACAAGCCGCTCTTCCTGTACTACGCCCACGGGGCGGTCCACGCTCCGCTGCACGCCAAAGCCACCGACACCGCCCGCCACCGGGGCAACTACGACAAGGGCTGGGATCAACTCCGCGAGGAGCGCCTGGCCCGCCAAAAGGAATTGGGCATCGTTCCCGCCGATGCCGAGCTGCCCCCCCGCAATACCGAGCCCAACGAGGACGTGGCGGCCTGGGACAGCTACCCCGAGCCCGACCGCCGGGTGATGGCCCGCTACATGGAGGTGTACGCCGCCATGGTGGAGTCGATCGACGAGAGCGTGGCCCGCATCTCAGCCGAGCTGGAGGCCCTCGGCCAGCTCGACAACACCATCTTCGTGTTCACCAGCGACAACGGGGCGTCCCGCGAAGGCCGGGCTCAGGGCAGCACCTCGTATTTCACCCACAGCGGCACCGGGGCCCGGCCCTCCCCGCCGGTGAGCGAATTCGAGATCGATGCCCTCGAGGCCGACGAAATCGGCGGACCCACCACCTGGCCCCACTACCCCCGGGGCTGGGCCATGGCCTGCAATACCCCCTTCAGGCTCTACAAGATCACCGCCCACCGGGGTGGCCACTCGGTGCCCATGGTGCTGTCGTGGCCGGCTCGCACCGCGGCCGTCGGCGGTGAGCTGCGCCACCAGTACACCCACATCACCGATCTGCTGCCCACCCTGGCCGACCTGGTCGGCCTCGAGGTGCCCACTGAGCGCCAGGGCCAGGCCTCCGACGCCCCCGACGGGGTGTCGTTCGCGGCCACCCTGAGCGACGCCGACGCCCCGTCCGACCACACCGAGCAGTACATCGAGTGCATCGGCCACCGGGGCATGTACCGCGACGGTTGGGGGGCGGCCACCTTCCACGAGCACCACACCCCGTTCAGCGAGGACCGCTGGGAGCTGTTCAATTTGGCCGACGACTTCAACGAGCGCAACGACCTGGCCGACGCCGAGCCCGAGAAGCTGGCCGAGATGGTGGAGGCCTGGGAGGAGGCCGCCTGGCGCAACCGAGTCTTCCCCCTCGACGAAGCCTCCGGGCTGTTCCGCACGTTGAAACCGCCCGAGCACGCCAAGCTCACCCGGGAGCTGCGCATCCTGCCCGGATCGCCCACCGTGGAGCGATTGCGGTCGTCCCGGCTCATCGCCGGCGGCAACTTCACCATCACCGTGGATCTGCACCATCGTCCCGGCGACCAGGGCGTGCTGGTGGCCCACGGCAGCCAGGCGTCGGGCTATGTGCTCTACATCGAGAATGATGCCCTGCACTTTGTGGTCAACAGCTCCGGCCGGTACCTGGCTGCCGAACCCGTAAGCCTGCCGGGGGAGTGCCGCCAGGTTGTGGTCGACGCCGCTGCCCCCGGAGGGCGTATCTGGAACTTCACCATGAGCGCCGACGGGCAAGAGGGCGCCACGCTCGCCGAAGTCCCCCAGATGATCGGCTTTCTGCCCTGGCAGGGCATCGACGTCGGACTCAACCGGCGCTCCCCGGTGTCGTGGGACCTCTACCAGCGCCACGGCACCTTCCCCTACACCGGCACCATCCAGCAGGTGACCTACCTCCCCGGCCCCCCCGCCCCCGACGCCGACGACGTCCTCCTAGAAGACTTCCGCGAATTCGGAATGGCCCTGGAGTAGCTAGCCCCCGTACTCCGCAACCTCCAACTCTCGTAGCAACTCAAACCTCTCCCGCAGTTCCCGACGCCGACCCCGATCGTTGGCCAGATTCACCAGCTCGTGCGGATCGTCATCGTGGTCGTACCACTCATGGTCGTGATCGTCGAAGTCGGCATCGGGCCCAAACAGCATGGAGTCGCCCAGCGACACTCCGAGGTTGCTGACCCCGCCGCCGATGCCGTAGTAGCGGCAGTACTTGTGGCGACCGTCGAACACCCCCGATGAGGCGTAGCGCACCTTCTCCACCCCCAGATACCACGGCCACCGCTGGGCGAACAGGATGTGGTCGCGGATCACCGCCGACTGGTCGTCGAACAGCGGGCTCAGGCTCTGGCCGGGCAGATCAGAGGCATCCACCCCGGCCAGCTCCAAGATGGTGGCGGCCAAGTCGGTGTGGCAGGTGAGCGATTCGGTGGCCGTTCCCGCAGCAGTCAGCCCCGGAGCGGACAAGTAAAGCGGGATCCGCATGGTCTCCTCATAATTCCACGGCCCCTTCGACCGCAGCCCATGCGAGCCGCACTGGTCGCCGTGGTCGGAGGTGAACACCACCACGGTGTTGTCCCACTGGTCGATGTCGTCCAGCGCGGCCAAGATCACCGCCAAGCACTGGTCGCTCAACTGGTGCAGCTTCACGTAGTAGTCGAGCTGGCGCAGCCACAGGTCGCGGTCGCCGGGGTCCATCGGCCCCGGGGTGCTGTTGCGCTCCATTTCCAGCAGCCAGCGGCGGTGCACATCGGGCTTGGTGTGCAGGTCGTCGTCGAAGTTCTCGGGCAGCTCGGTACACCACCGCTCGATCTCGTGGGCGAAGGCGGGCAGGTTGGTGGCCCGACCCCACTTGCGCCGGTCGAGCTTCTCCCGGCTCTGGGCCACGTAGTCGGGCGCCTGCTCCCAGAACCAGGGCTGGTCGAGGGGGAACCACATGATGTCGTGGGGGTTCACCAGGCCCACCGTCAAGAACCACGGCCGGGCTGAGTTCTGCTGGGCGCGCAGCCAGGCAGCCGAGTCGGCGGCGATGGGCTCGTCGAATTCGGTGCCGCTGCCCGGCAGCCCCCAAAAGGCCATGTCATTGCCGGTCCAGTCGGAGAAGCCGTAGGCCTCCATGTCGGGCTCGGCGGAGGCTTCGAGGTGCCATTTGCCCTTGTAGGCGGTGCGGTAGCCGGCCTCCCGCAGCCGAGTGCCCAGGGTGGGGATGTCGGTGGACAGCTGGGTGTTGTTGGGATAGCTGGAGTTCTCGGTCACCCCGTGCTCGTCCATGTGCAGCCCGGTGAAGAGCGTGGCCCGCGATGGCGAGCACGGCGAGGTGTGGGTGTAGTGGCGGCGGAACTCCAGCGAGCGGTCCAACAAGCGCTGGCGAGCCGGAAGCGGCACTTCGGGCGGCAGCCAATCCCTCTGGCGCTCTTGATCGGACACCAACAGCAAGATGTTGGGAGGGCTGGTTTCGGGCATCGAGGGCAGCGTAGTGGCGCTCTGGGCCGTAAATCTTGCGCTTCCGATAATTTAGTGCTGGACTATCGGCCTGAACGTCGCGCCATCGCGCTTGCCCGAGGGGGACTCCATGAAAACGCGTTCTTGGCTGTATTCGCTTTTCGCCATTCTGCTGGCGTTTTCGTTGGTTGCCACCGCTTGTGGCAATGACGACGACGACCCTGGAGCGGGCCCGGCCGCGTCTTCGGACGATTCCGGCGACGGAGCTGCCGCCGCCGATTCTGGCGACGACATGGCCGACGATTCCGGCGACGGAGCTGCCGCCGACGACTCAGGCGACGGCCCGGCAGAAGACGCCGTTGTTATGGAGGAGATCGGCCCGCCCGAAGACACGGTGGTCACGGTGTGCGACGCTCCGTCGTTCACGCAGATCTATGCCAAGGTGATGGCCAATCGGGGCTTCGCCGAGAACCGGGGATTCGAGATCGACTTCGTGGCCTGCCACTCCGGTCCAGCCCAGGCCGCCGCGCTGGTTTCCGGACAGGTTGATATTGCCCTGAACACACCCGAAAACATGATGGGCATCCGCAACGCCGACTTCGACGTGGTGATGTTCGCCCAGATCGTCGACAACCACTTCTTCGACATCGTGGTGTCCAACGGATTCGGCGAGATCGATTGTCCCCAGGGTGACTGGGAGTGCGTGATGGCCGTGCTGAACGGGACCCGCGTGGGCGTGGTGGCTAGGGGCGCCGCCGCCGAGCAGATCGCCCGGCAGCTCTTGGACTCCGCCGGGTACGACCCCGACGACACCACCTACATCGCTACCGGCTTGGCCGGTACCACTCTGGCCGCCTTGTCATCTGACGAGGTGGATTGGGCCATCACGTTTGAGCCCGGCTTGAGCACGGCCGAAGTCGAGGGAATCGGCTATGCCCCCTTCCGGCTCCGGGGCGGCGATGGTCCAGCCGAGCTTGACTGGCCATCGGCAGTGATGATCACCTCTCGCTCCTATTGGGACGCCAATCCCAACACCGTCTTGAACTACCGGGCCGCCATTCTCGAGGCCATGGAGTGGCTGCGGAATCCGGACAATCGCGATGCCGTCATAGAAGAGATGCTTGGCTATCTGGGCCTCGAAGCCGACATGGCCGAGATCGTCTTCGACAACAACATCGGCTCGATGACGGTGACCGCCGAACTCGACCAGGTTCGGATCGAGAACAACGTCAACTACGCCGTGGGCCGGGGCATCCTCGGCGCGGCCCAGGAATTCGGCGAATTTGCGGTGGGCCCGGGCATCGACGTGATCCTGCCTGCAGCGCTTGTGCCGGAGGCGACCACGGTTGGCATCTGCCAGGCACCATCGTTCAACGGCATGATCGCCCATATCGCAGTTGAGGAGGGATTCCTCTCCGACCGCGGAGTCACCGGCGAGTTCATCCAGTGTCCCTCTGGTCCGGCCAACGCGGCGGCGCTGATCGCCGGTGAGGTCCAGTTTGTGGGCAACACGCCCGACAACATGCTGGGCATCCGCAACGCCGGCTTCGACGTGGTGATGTTCCAGCAGTTGGTGGACAAGCACTTCTTCGACATCGTGGTGTCCAACAACTTCGGACCGATCGATTGCGAACAGGGCGACTGGCAGTGCGCCATGCAAGAGCTTGAGGGCACCAATGTCGGCGTAGTGGCCCGCGGCGCGGCGGCCGAACAGATCGCCCGTCAGCTGATCGACTCCGCCGGTCTTGATCCTGACGGCGCCACCTATATCGCTACCGGATTGTCGGGCACCACGCTGGCCGCATTGTCGTCCGGCGAGGTGGACTGGGCCATCACCTTCGAGCCCGGATTGAGCCAGGCCGCGGTCGACGACATCGGTTACGCTCCGTTTGCCCTGCGAGCCGGGGAGGGTCCGACGGAGCTCGACTGGCCGTCGTTGGTCAACACCACTTCCCGGGAGTTCGCCGAGGAGAACCCCAACACGGTGGCCATATTCGCCAGGGCATCCCGCCAAGCCATGGACTTCATGCGCAATCCCGCCAACCGTGAAGCGGTCTTGGCGTACATGCGAGACTTCCTCAGCTTGGAAGGTGCAGTCGCTGAGACGATCTTCGATTCCAACATCGGGAGCTTGTCGCTCAACGGCGCTCTCCAGCCTGCCCGGCTCCAGAACAACGTGGACTACGCGGTAGGCCGGGGCATCCTCGAAGAGGCCCAGGACTTCGACGATTTCACGGTTTCTCCATAACACACCCCTCTACTGGTCGGGCGGCCTGTGATCAGGTCGCCCGACCGGAGGGGCTGACTAAGGTGTCCTAATGGTGGCGTTGTGAATCCCGCGGTCGAACTTAAGGACGTGACCCTCATCTTCGGGGGCGATCACCCCAAAGACGAGCCGGTTCTCGCCGTCCAAGACATCGACCTGTCCATTCCGCCCGGACAGTTCGTGGCCGTGGTGGGTCCGAGCGGCTGTGGCAAGACCACAATCTTGAACATGCTGGCCGGGATCATCGGCGCCACCCGGGGTTCGGTGATGCGCCACGGCCAGGAGATCGACGGCCCCAGCGACGACATCGGCTACATGCTGGCCCGCTCGGGGCTGAGCCCGTGGCGCACCGCTCGCCGCAACGTCGAGCTCGGGCTCGAGTTCCGGGGCGTGCCCCGAGGGGAGCGGCGGGAACGGGCCATGGAGCTGTTGGCCAAGCTGCGCCTGGAGGGGTTTGCCGACTCGTTCCCCTCCCAGCTCAGCCAGGGCATGCGCCAGCGGGTGGCCATCGCCCGCACGCTGGCCATCGACCCCGACCTGTGGCTCATGGACGAGCCATTCGGAGCCCTCGACGCCCAGACCCGCCTTACTGTCCAGTCCGAGTTCTTGGAACTGTGGTACGAGACCCACAAGACGGTCATCTTCGTCACCCACGACCTTGAAGAGGCCGTGCTTTTGGCCGATCGGGTGGTGGTGATGACCGCCCGTCCCGGCCGCATCAAGTCGGACACCATCGTCGATCTGGCCCGGCCCCGGGTGATCGACGAGCTCCGGTTCGACCCGGTCTTCCGGGAGACCGAGCACAGGATTTGGGAGGAGTTGCGCGGTGAGATCGTCTGACGCCGACGAGCCTCGGGAAGCCGACATGGCCGACCAAATCCGGTTGGCCGATGCCCTCAGCCAGGAGGAAGTGGAGGCGCTGATTCCCCACGAGTCGATCTGGGCCTATCGGCTGCGCCAGCTCGACATCCCGGTGCAGATATTGAGGATCGGGATCCTGTTCGCAATCTGGGCGCTGTGGCACTACGAGGTGGTCTGGAATGGCTGGGACGCATTGTCGATTGCCGGCATTCAGCCGTTCCCCAATGTGCCCGAGACGTTCCGGGCCAGTCCTAGTGAGACCTGGGAGTACTTCACCCAGATCTACCATGAGAAGCTGTTCTGGCAGGACCTCTGGGTCACGGTGAAGGAGGCGCTGTTCGGCTTCGTCATCGGCTCAATCCTCGGATTGGTTATCGGTATCATCCTGGGGCGCTTCCGGAGAGCAGCCAAGACGATGGGGCCCTTCATCGTGGTCATCAACGCCATGCCCAAGATCGCCTTCCTGCCGCTGATCTTGATCGTGTACGGCGTGGGCGAGACCTCCAAGGTGGTCCTGGCCGTGATCATCGTGTTCTTCATCGTGCAGGTACCCACCCAGGCCGCGGTCGCATTGGTCGATCCCGATTTGGACCTCGTGGCCCGCACCATGGGCGCCTCCCAGCGCCAGCTCTTCACCAAGGTCACGCTGCCCGGCATCACCCCGGCGGTGTTCGGCGCGCTGCGGCTGTCGGCGGTCATCTCGGTGCTGGCGGTGGTGTTCGGCGAGATCTTCTCGGCCCGCCGGGGCCTTGGCCAGCGGCTCATCACCGCGGCCAACCAGCTGTCCTACGGCGACACCTTTGCCATCGTGTTCATCCTGGCCCTGATCGCGCTCATCATGAACGGCGGCATCGGCTTCGCCGAACGCAAAGCCCTCCGCTGGCAAGCCACCCAACAAGGCGGCCAGGTCATCTCGCTGTAGGGGCTCTGAATCTCCTGAAGCCGCCTGGCGTCAGGACTCGCCGCAGGCCAGTCCTGCGAGGCGGGCCAGGTCTTCGGGATTGCGCATTCCGATTACGTCATGGATCGGTTGCTTGGGGCCGGTAACTGCTTCGAGGGCCCGATTTCCGGAGCTTCCAGAGACCGGTCGGTCAGTGGTCAATAGCACTAAGGGAGGGTTTTGGTCGTTGGCATGCAGGACACATGCTTTGCCAAGTGCCTTCCATAGTGTGTCGGTACGGCGCAGCCCAGGTCGTTTAGTGACGCTGAATGCTCCTGACACGTCAAACAGCCACTCTTGCCCCTTCTTGTCAACGGCTCGAAAATTGATCTCCACTCCACTGGGAAATCGAATCTTCTCTTCAATCTGGCTAAAGCCGCACTGCCGTAGCACTTCGTAGGCCATTTCTTGAGCCTTGCGGCCCTGCTGACCTGCCCTCGCTTGGAAATCGCTACTGTCTGAGGCAACAGTCCGGTCGGTCGACCCTTTGTCTTCCATGCCGGTTGATGCTGGTTCATTGTCGAGGTCTTCGAATAGGCGCAGTTTGCCGTAATGGGATGGCGCAACCGTGACATCCCACTGAAGCTTGTCTGATCGCTTTTTGAGCCGCTCCCACTCATCGGCGATGCGTTGCTCGGCCAGCTTGACGTAGTCGGCGTCGGTGTCGAAACCAACGTAGTGGCGTTTGGTTCGGACTGCGGCCACCGCAGTTGTACCAGCGCCCATGAACGGGTCCAGCACCAAGTCGTCCCGGTAGGTATAAAGATTGATTAGCCGCTCAGGCAATTCTACAGGGAAGGGCGCTGGATGTCCCAGCCGCTTGGCGGACTCAGCCTTTATCTCCCATACATCAGTGGTGGCCTCCATGAACTCGTCTACGAAGGCAGTCCCTTCAGAGGGCAAGTCCAATGCAGCCCGCTCTGACGCGCTGATGGCTCTATCGAATCGCCCTTTTGAGGCAATGACCACTCTCTCAGTGACATCTCGTAGCACCGGATTTCCCGGTCGCTGGAAGCTCCCCCAGGCACAGCTCCCGCTGGCCCCCTGGGCCTTGCGCCAGATGACCTCGCCACGAAGTAGCAATCCCAAGCGATCTTGGAGTATTTCGATGACGTCGGCCGACAAGGAGCGATAGGGGCGCCGTCCTAAGTTGGCCACGTTTACTGCGATTCGACCCCCCGGCTCAAGCTTTCGTACACACTCGGCAAATACCGTTTCCAGCATGTCGAGGAAGGAAAGGTAATCAGCGGGGATATGGCCCTCACCTACCGCCTCCTCGTATTCCTTGCCGGCAAAGTATGGAGGTGAGGTGACTACAAGAGCCACCGAGCCGTCTGCAATGTCTCCATGGGCATCCATGTCTCGCGCATCACCTATCCAGATTTTGTCTGCGCATGCATGAGGGGCAATCTCGGAGTCCTCGCTTATTTCAGGCACCGGGAAACGGTCATAAAACGCGGAGGCATCGTGTCCTTCGCGCCGGCTCACTCCAAATGCAGAAGTAGAAGTGCTCTGCCGACGTCGAGCGGTGGCGCTCATGATCCCTGGAGCCACTTGTCGCAGCCTGCAATTGTGAGCAGTACCGCGAAGAGGAATTCGGAATCCATTTGTCCAAACTACATCCCACCTGTGACGGTTTCAGGGAGTTCCACCCGCCCGGGCTACGAGAAGGGGTCGGTGCTGCTCTCCGCCAGGGTTAGAAGAGATGCGCTTGTGGAGCGGGCGACGATCTGGTTGCCACTCACTGCCTTCAAGAGCTTCTTCTCATTCTTGTTCAGATTGGCTCCAGCAAGGTCCTGGCCAGTGAGCAAGTCGGTCAAGATACCGAGGTCTTGAAAGTGCCGATCTCTACCTCTTGCATTTGGTGTGGGACTGGAAGCTGCTTTTGCTTTGATGATGATGGCTCCGACGAGGTTGGGGCGTCGGATCGCTTCAGACTTCTGTTCGACTTGGACGGTGACCGGTTCGGTTCGCCTTAGAGCTTGACTGCCTCCGGGTATTCCCAGGGTGAAGCCAATCCCGACTTTGGGTGGGTGATCGCCAATGTTGTCGGGGGCCAGAACATCAATCACCGCCTCTCCTTGACGGTACCTATGGGCGGTGCCCTGGCGATTGGGCATGTCTTGTTCAAAGCCGGCGGCACGTAGCACGTTGTGGGCATTCGCCAGCGCCCGAGATCGGGTACGCGTGTCAAATACCAAGTCCAAGTCGACGCTGAATCGGATCTCTGTTTCCGGGTTGGCGAGGACGCTGCGCTCGGCTTGGTGCATTAGGACCATTTGGCCGCCGATCACCGTCCAGTTGTCGCCCAATTTGGGGGCCAGGTCGAGTAACGCGTGCCAGGCGGCGAGTTGGGCTCCGGCGATGGGTGGCAAGCGCAGGGTGGTCACGCTGCTGACAGATCCTGGATTAGCCATACAGCTACGTCTTGCTCGCGTGGTTCGGGGGAGACGGCCAGATCAAGTGCGGCCGCAGCCGGGGGGGCAAATCGCACCCCGTCGGAGTGCTCGCAAGCTTGGAGAGCGATGCCCCAATCCTGATCGGCTATAGCGCGTACGGCTACCTTGGCAAATGGGTCGCCGCCTTGGGCCGCTCCGAGCATGCCACCGGGATTCAATTCCGGATCTGCGAACCGAGACTTTCGAACATAGAGAGCTCCGGCATCAGGCAGCGGAGGGAGCAGAGCCCCGTAGTGGTGCCCAGCAGCAACTCCGCTAACGATGACATCTGGATCTCTTTCAGCTTCTTCGAGGTCCGCGGGGTTGACATTCCAGCGACTTAGCGCGCCGCGGTTGCGGTACCAGGAGGGATTGTCTATGTCCACATCGCCGTTGGCGATCTTCTCCCAGCATCTCCGGGACGACAGGGGTCGACCCCGACTGGGGCGGCCGTGCCGGAGGCCGAGCACTGAGGCGCGTGACACCGCCAACGAGTTTCCGAAGCGAGCGGCAGGCAGATCTCCGTTACGGACGTAGCGTCGAGCTTGTTCGACGCCCACGCCAAGGAGTTTGGCGGCTTCGGCGATGGAGATGAGGTCGGGCATCGGCATACTCTAAATATAGTAGTGCTTCACTACTAATTAAGTCCAGAAGTGTTCGAGGGTTTGGGGGGAATGTGTCATCGGCGTCCCTAGGATTTGGGCATGAGAATTTGCAGTCCATCTAGGGACATGAGGCCAGCAGTCGGGTGTTTGGGTGCCTCGCTTCGGGATGTTGAGATCTTGGAGCACGTGTCATGAGCGATTCAAAGTTGGTGTGGCCACAGCCGGAACTACAGGTCCACGAAGACGGGATGTACGCCTTCACCTGGGAGTTCGACCCTGAGACAGGAACCAAAATCGCCGCGGCGCTAAAGGCTAAAGAGCACGAGTTGTGGCGCAATGAAGATCCGAGTGAACGGAGGACACCGCAGCAGCGAATGGCCGACGCGCTTGTCGAATTGATCTTGGAGTCACAAACAGAAGAGGTCGACGGCCCCGTTTGATCGGCTCAATCGACTCCACAGAGGGCGCATCGCGTAGGGGAAGCGGGAATGAGCCTAACACCAGCCTCAGCAAGCCTGGGAGTGCCAGCG
>JAJEEH010000101.1 GCA_022821105.1 Acidimicrobiia bacterium | reverse complement strand
CCGCTAGTGCCTGACGGAGATTGGCTGAGACGACGGTACGCCGAAGACTGAAGCGACCAATCAGCGTCATATTGGCCTCGATATGCAAACGAGCGGGCATCATCCGTCTCGCTTGAATCGCCCACGAGCTGTTCGAGGTACTTGGCAAGCAAGGAGCCCATAGGAGGCTGTTGGGATGTCACCGCCCGCACGCTACAGGCATCCACACCGTGCTCTAAGCCATTCCAGCGAACCCCAAACAAGCTGCCAGACAGGCGCCATTGCGGAAAAACCATTGTCCCAGCTCAGGGCTTCGGCAAATGAGACCACCTGAATCTACTTCTGGCCAAGAGTGAACCCATCTGGCGCTGCCCGTTGGCTCTACCAGGAGAAACAGCCGGGGTTGGCGGATTTTGCGGCGTTATCGTGGGTCATGTGAGTTCTGAGGTGTTCGACGACTCTGAGCAGCGGAGGGGCAAAGGTGGGCGGTTCGCCGGCAAGCTGGCTGCGCCTGTGGCCTCCGGGGAGGAGACATCTGCCGCCGATCAGACTGTCCCGTTCTGCGAGCCGGGGGAGCATCTCGCTGTGTGGGGCTGGGTTGATGCCGCTATGGGCAGTGTCGAAGTGCAGGGGCCGGACGAGGACGGCAGTTTCGTGACGACTGCCGCTGGCGTTCAGGGGGCGATCGGCTGCGGCCCGACAAGAGAGTCGGCGACAGACGATCTGAGGTCGGCGCTGAGCGTGTGGGCCGGATACAAGCTGAGCATGGGAGACGAGGACATCCCGGTTATCGGCGGTGTCAACCTGTATGGGACGTAACGGGCGAACGCCTTGCTCCCATCAGGCATCGCCGCCTCGTCCGTAATTTGAGGAAGTAAGGCTCGCGCTCTCAGTGCGGCTCATCGGGCCTTCATCTGGTTCGCCGACATGGGCCGCAGCGATGGTGCGCCCGCTGGAGGCGGCCCGGCAAACTAGAAACCAGGCACCTCCCAAGGAGCACCACATGGAAGCAAACCCCGACATGGCCAACGACCGTGAAGGGTCTTCTGAGTTGCGGGCCTGGGTTGTGCGCGCTGGCCGCGAGGGGCAACGGGTTCAATACAATCTCGACCACGATGTCGTGACGATCATGTGGGACGAGTGGGATGCCCCGCACCGCTCGCGGTTCGAGGACAGAAGTGCTTTCGGGGAGTACATCGAGCAGGAGTTCCCGCAACTGACCCCAGGCCAAAGAAGAAGCTCGCGCGACCAAGTTTGGCGCTTCTACCACGACATCAGCGTGGGCGATCTCGTGGTTCTTCCACTGAAGAACTACGGCACTGCTGAGGATTGGATCGCCATCGGCAGAATCACGGGAGAGGCTGAATATGACCCATCCCAGCGCGAGGGGGCGTGGCATAACCGATCAGTTCGGTGGCTGGCATCCACGGTCCCCAAGGCCGCTGCGGAAGAATCTCTCCGAGACTCAATCGTCAAGACAAACAGAACTGTCTTCGAGCCGAGGAGCTACCAAGCACCGCAACGCATCCTCGACCTCGCCACAGAGTATTACGATGCCCAGCCTTCGGAGGCCCAGGACGATGAGCAGCACCGCGGTGTCCCTCACTCGCCTTCTCCGTCCGGTGACGAGGCCGGGGTGGTGGGTGGAGACGGCGAGTTCGTCGAAGGCAGCGAGGTGATGGTTGCTGTTCTCGCCTATGAGCGCAACCCCGAAGCCCGCCAGAAGTGCATCGACATATACGGCGCGCGATGCAAGGCATGTGGCATCGACTTCGGCGAGGAGTACGGGGACTTCGCAAGCGGCTTCATCCACGTCCACCACATAGTTCCGGTGGCCCAAGTAGCCAAAGACGGCGAATACCAAATAGACCCGAAAGACGACCTCGTGCCGGTGTGCCCGAACTGCCACGCGATGCTCCACCGCCACCCCGACAAGCCATGCACCGTCGAAACGCTGAAAGCCATACGGGAAGCGCGGCGATAGACGACGACCGTCCGAGCGCCTCGCCTGCGAAAGGGAGGTTTCCCAACAGCCAGGCACCCAGCACGCCAAGCTGCCGCACGACTCTCAACTCTCAGACTGTTCTGCCGGCTAGAACAATTGGGTTAGCAGCCAGAAGACGCTACCCGTTGCAACGACCAACTCAAAGGCCACGGTGAGCTTGACCCGCTCCAAGACCTTCTTGTTGTATTGATATTGGGAGGCCAGCTTCGTCACCAGTTCGATCTCCACATCTCTCGCACTTAGATCGTCTGTGACGAACTCCACGAGAGTGCCCAGGTCAGGGTCAGAGTCCCATCGGTTGGCGAAGAGTTCTGCGATTATCACGAAGGCGACCAGGAGCAACCCGAGGAACAGGAATTCGCCAACCAACTCCTCGGCTGAAGGCACATCTGCCACCGCCAAAAGAGCGCCAAGCGACATGACCGCTCCGAGGATGATCCTGGATTTTTGTCTCCAAGACTTCAGGGAGTCATATTGCGAGTTGCATCGGCCTCGAAACTCGTCCAAGACGAGTGGCGCTGCGCCTGCGTTAGGGTTCTTGTCGGACATGATTTGCTCCTCTCCCGGATGGGACGCCATTTCGGCGTTGGGAGATTAACTGGGCGCGGGACCCTCCTTAGCCCGACTGGGTCGACCAAACTTCGCCATTCGGGCTGGTGCCGCTGCCGCGTCGGTGCCAGACGGTGGTGGTACGGTGCGGCATGGGCTGGCTCTACCTCTTGCCGGTGCTGTTCCTCGTCGCCGTAGTGGTGATCGACACGGCGAGGCGCAGGTTGATCCGGTTTCGCTGCGATCGCTGCAACCGCCTACAGCCAGCCGCCAAGCTGTCCGAACG
>JAJEEH010000143.1 GCA_022821105.1 Acidimicrobiia bacterium | reverse complement strand
GAGCGGGGTGCCTACGCCTGGGAGCGTCAAGCTACGATGCACACCCAACTCACCGAGCTGCTCACCGATCACGGCCAAAGTCTGGGTCCCCAGAGCGATGAGACGGCCGGAAATGCCTACTTGGCCTTATTCGCCCTGCGCTCCCAGGTCCGTGACACCATCGAAAGGCTTTCGATTGGCGAAGAATTGGGGCCGGAAATATCGGTGGACAAGATATTGATGAGCACTGCCGAACAGACGACGACCGAGTCGGCCCGCAAACTCCTCTACCCCCGCTTGGAGCTGGCCGACACATCTGATGAATATGCCCAACTATGGCGCCGCCGTTGGGCGTACTCGCGGATTACCACCATCTACGGCGGGGCCATAGAGGTTCAACGAGACCTTGTGAGCGAACGACTTCTCGGACTTCCCAGGGGGCGGTGATGAGCTTCGACCCAAGCGAGCTTGAACTCGTTCGCTCATCGCTTCGCCACACCATCGATTCGAGCGAACCGGCGGTGGTTTTGGCCTCGTTGATCGCCGAGGGGTGGAACGAGCTTGTCGAAACCGATCCCGCTGCCGCCGTCACCGCGCTATGCGAGCAGGCCGGCGCGGCCCGATCAGCCGCACCAGCGCTCGACCTGGCCATGCTTTGGGGTGCCGGTATCTGTGCCGACTCGGAAACAGCCGTAATCGTGGACGGCCTGGCCACCGCGTCTGCCGAACAGGCGAATCGATTCGTCTGCATCAGCGAGGATGGAGTTTCCACAGTCGACGGCGCAGCGGTCGAGCTTCAACCCGCCGGGGGACTTGATCCCGCACTTCAAATGAAGGAGGCGACGATCTCCGATCCCAATCCCTCCATCATCGGTGACGCAGGGGGCGCAGCCCGGGCCATTGCCGCCGGACGCCGGGGGCTGGCATCGCAGCTGGTGGGCGCCAGCGAGCAGATGCTGGACGACACGCTCGCCTACGTGTCAGAACGCCACCAATACGGCAGAGCCATCGGTTCGTTTCAGACAGTCAAACACCGGCTCGCCGATGTGAAGGTGGCTATCACCGCAGCCCGGGCCGGGACCCGCACCTCCTGGGAGCACGCCGACACCCCCGACGGAGAGATCTTGGCGATGGCGGCCAAGTGCCTTGCGGGCCGGGCCCAGGAGTTGGCCTCTGTCCACTGCTTCCAAGTACACGGTGGAATCGCGTTCACTGCGGAGCACGGCTTTCAGAACTGGGTTCGCCGAGGGTTTCTTCTCGACCTTCTGCTCGGTGGCCACGAAGCACTCGCCCGAGAGATCGGACAGCGAATAATCCAGCAGCGATCCCTCCCTCGCGCGCCGCAACTCTACTAGTTGCTCGACTGCAAAATCGGGAGCCACATGAGGAACCGGTCCCAGAGCTGGACTCGGGTATCGGCAAAATTGTGCATGTGGGCCATGTTCGGGACGACAACCGTGGTGATGTCAGGCGATGCCGGGTATGCGGCGGGCTCGCCTCGGGGATCTGCCGAAACGTCGATCTCGCCAAAGGCCAGAAAGACGGGCACGTCGATCTGGTCGGCGAAGGGCTGGGCCAGCCCCGGGGTCATTCCATCGACGCCCGAATAGCGGGGTATGAGCGTAGCGCAATGTTCCTTGTCGTAGTTGAACAAGTCATCGGGCACATCAAGGACATGGAAGATTCCCAGGAAATTCTCCCGCGGAGCGCCGCTGTACATCGGCAGTTCGTCGACCCCCGAGGTCTTGGCATTGGCTTCAAGAATCCACTCGCGCCGTTCTTGGGCTGACATAGAATCCCAATCCGGTTGATCGCGAATGTTGGCAATGACCAGCGGTGATGCGCCGAAGATCCCAACTGCCGGATAGTCGGCGTACTTGCCCTGCTGGATCATGGTGATGAAACCGCCCAGGGATTGCCCGATGCCAACATATGTGGGGTTTACCAGCGCGGGCAGCTCTTCCAGCAATGTGCCGGCTTCGAGGCCATTTCTCATCGCGAGGTATGCCGTGTGGGCCGCGTCGGCCTGCACTTCAAGCCCGATGAAGTCGCCGTCGGCCGGCCGAGAGCTGTCGCCACCTCCGAAGTAGTCCATGGCCATGAAGACCACTCCCCTCTCTGCGAGGTACTCGGCTTTGCTGTAGCCCGTGCGGCCGGGGGGCTGAAGATCCCAGTATCGGCGATGGTAGGTTCCGCCCGGCGTGGCCAGGATCACCACTGGATCAGCCGAGACCGCCTCGGCATCGAACACCGCGGTCACGGTCAGGTCGCCCTCGTCGCGGTGCCCTTCCGGGAGCCCGCTTCGCACGTCGATGGCCAGATCCCTTTTGGCTACCCCCATGTCTGGTTCCTCCTGACTCAAGTCTGTGCGGACCACCATTGTGGACAGCAAGCCGCAGTCCCCGCCGGTCTGGCAGAGGTGATGGTCCGTGCCACTTGCAGTTGCGCGGACAATAGTAGTGTGCATGTCCTTTCGCGTCGGGCTCAACCCTTGAGGTACTGTCCGAATTGGGCAAGGCCGTGGCGAACTCGAAGGTGCCGTGGGCCCAAGGAGATCGAACATGAGCAAGCCAGGACGCCTGCACGAGCGAGCGGCACTTGTGACCGGTGCCAGCCGGGGCCTCGGCAAGGCCATCGCCGTGGCTATCGCGGCCGAGGGTGCCGCGGTGGCCGTGGTGGCCCGCAGCGAATCGCAGTGGCATGAGCGCTTGCCGGGCACCATTCACGAAACAGTCCACGAAATTGAGGCAAAAGGCGGTCGAGCCGTGGCCGTTGCCGCCGACCTCTCGGAGCTCGAACAGGTCGAATCTGCGTTCGAGGCGGCCAAACAGGCGTTGGGACCGATCGACCTCCTGGTCAACAATGCCGCTCTCACAGTCCCTGGCCGCCCGCCCCGCAACGGCGAGCCGAGATCCAAGTCTGGGCCCCGACCCAACACGACGAAACCTACCGCTCCATTTGGCTCGGTCCTGACCTTCCCCCTGAGCGGCTTGCAGCGGCATCTGGCTGTCGGGCTCTTCGCTAGCTACCGACTGATGCAGCTCGCGCTCCCAGACATGATCGAATGCAGCCAAGGAGCGATCGTCAACATCAGCTCGGCCGCGGGATTGATGCCCGGGCCTGGCCCATACGAATCGACCGGAAATCCTGGACCAATCGCCTACGGGGGCAACAAGGCGGCGCTGCACCACCTCACTCAGTGCATTGCGGTTGAAATGCAGCCCCATGGAATCCCGGTTAATGCGCTGTTGCCGTCGGCGGCCATCATCACCCCCGGCAACCAGTACGCCATGCCGAACAACACCGACTGGGCCAGCCCTGAAGACTTCGCTGAGGCCACTATCCGGGTATTGCTGGCCGACGCGTCAGAAACCACCGGTCAGATCCTGTGGGACCAAGACGTGCTCCATCCCGAACTCGGAGTGCGCGGATGGCTTGGCCCGTGACTCTGCTCCGATTCGAAGGCCAGGTTGCGGTAGTCACCGGCGGAGGGACCGGCATCGGCGCGGCCCACTCCCGTCTCTTGGCCCAGCGCGGCGCTGCGGTGGTAGTCAACGACTTGGACGCTGCCGCGGCACGATCGACGGTTGAAGAAATCAACCGGTCGGGCGGCACCGCCGTGGACCATGCCGGGGACATTTCTACCGAGCAAGGCGCTTTTTCGCTGATCTATGCCGCGTTGGGTGAATTCGGGTGCCTAGACATCGTGGTGAACAACGCCGGAATGCTCCGCTCAATGCCCTTCGAGGAGTTCACCGCTGATCTCTGGGATGCCGTCATTGCGGTCAACTTGCGAGGCACCTTTCTGGTCACCCATGCCGCGTGGCCCCATCTCATCGACCGGGGCGGCGGCCGCATTGTTTGCACGACATCCAATTCCGGATTGCTAGGCACGCCGAAGTCGAGCGCCTATGCCACAGCGAAGGCAGGCGTATGGGGACTCACTCGGGTTCTCGCTCTAGAAGGGGCCGAGCATGGAATCGGTGTCAATGCAATCGCTCCCCTTGCCTACACCACTATGTCGGCGCAGTCGACGGTGGCGCCCGAGTCATGGCGCACCGGGGAAGGCGACGACTGGTCGCGGCGCCTCGACGTTGGGCACGTCGCAGCAACAATGGCATGGTTGGCCCACCAGGACTGCACCCTGACGGGACAGGTGTTGAGCACCGCCGGAGGCCGGGTTGCCCGCTTCGCGCTGAGAGTCACCGAGGGGTTTGACCGCGAACATCTCACCCCGGAGGACGTGAGAGACCATGAATCGGAGTTGCTGGTCGACCAAGACGTGGGCGTCGAATACCGAACAGGGGCCGAAGAAGGACGCGCACTACACCATCGCTTGATCCGAGGCAAGAAGTAGCTGTGGACCTTTCTCTTCCCCCCGAAGCAGAGGAATTCCGAGCCGAGATTCGAGAGTTCCTGAGCCAGCACTTGCCCGAAGACTGGCGGGGACTAGGCACGCTCGACCAAGCCGAGGCCAAGGCATTTGTCGACGAGTGGCGTCGTACTCTCGCCCATCATCGGCTGATCGGAATCACCTGGCCTGAGGAGTACGGTGGCCGAGGACTGAGCAGGATTCACCAAGTGGTGCTGGCCGAGGAGTTTGCCCGAGCGGGGGTGCCGGTCTACCGGAATGCCGACACCACCAGCGTCAAGATGCTGGGCAACACATTGTTAATGTGGGGGACCGAAGAGCAGAAGCGCGCCTTCATTCCCGGAATCGTGTCGGGCGACGCCACCTGGGTGCAGGGCTACAGCGAGCCCGGTGCCGGCTCCGATCTGGCAAGCCTGAGTCTTCGCGCCGTGCAAGACGGCGACCAATGGGTGCTCAACGGCCAAAAGATATGGACGTCGCGGGCATTGGACGGCACTGGCATTTTCACCCTGGCCCGCACCAATACCGATGCCCCCAATCACCACGGAATCTCATTCATACTCTGCGAGCTGCCGAATCCCGGTATCGAAATCCAGCCGGTCCCCACCAGCGTCGGCGACAGCGAGTTTTGCCAGGTGTTCTACACCGAAGCCCGAGTGCCGGTGGCCAATACGGTAGGGCCCATCGACCAGGGCTGGAAGGTGGCCAACAGCCTGCTAGGGCTCGAGCGGGGCGAGGAGGCAGCAACCAATCCAATTTTCTTCAGTGCCGAACTCGACCGAGTGGTCCAAATGGCTCATGACGCCGGGCGGTCAGAAGACCCGGTAATCCGCGACCGCCTCGCCTGGTGCTACTCCAAAGTCGAGATCATGCGCTTTCTGGGATATCGAATTCTCACCCAGGTTGTAAAAGGAGCTGAGATCGGACCTGAGGCATCTATCTCCAAGCTGTATTGGAGTGAGTATCACAAGGTGGTGGCCGATTTGGCCATCGAGATCCTCGGTGCCCGAGCGATGGTCCGAGAAGGCCGTCGGCCATTCAAGCAATTCCGCACCGACGAGCCGGGAGCAGCCAACTCCACCAACTCTTGGATCGACGTATTGGTCATGAACGCACAAAGCGGCACCGTCTATGCCGGTACTAGCGAAATCCAACGTAACATCATTGCTGAGAGAATCCTCGGGCTGCCCCGCGAACCCCGTCCCACCTGAGAATGCTGACCGTCGGAGTGAACATGGCGACCGGTCAACTGCTCATTCCCAGCGAAATACCGGCGACCGCTTTTCGACAAATGCCAGTCTGGCCTCATCGCTATCTGCGTGGCGCTTGATGCGCTGGGTGTAGTCCTGCTCGGTCCGGTACCCCTCAGCCAATGACTTGTCCTCCACTCGATTAGCTGACTCTTTGGCCAGGCGGACCGCAATCGGGCTCTTCGATGCGATCACGCGGGCCAAATTGAGCGCCTTGTCCATTAGCTGGTCGGGCTCAACCACCTCTTCGATGCCGCCGCGGCGGTAGATCTCGTCGGCTGTCACAAATTCCCCAGTAAGAAACATCCTCTTGGCCAGAAAAGGCCCGCAGAGACGCTGGGCGTGGCGAACACCCCCCAGAACTCCCACGTTTATCTCGGTAAGCGCGAATGAGGCCTCAGTGGTCGCCACCACCATGTCACAGGATGCAACCATTGCCACCCCCGCGCCGATCGCCATGCCGTGGACTGCGGCGATCACCGGGGGCCCACAGGTATAGATCGACTCAAAGCATCGGCGGGGCATCAGTCCCGCGTCCACCTGCTCACGAGCGTCGCCCTGCGGAGCGCCATCTTCTGGGCGGCCGTCGGGGCGAAAGCGCCGGGGCGAGTCGTTTAGGTCCACGCCAGCACAGAAGACCCGAGCACTTGGAAGCGCTCTCAAGACGATGGCCGATGCCTCCCTCCCCGCGCTGAGAAAAGCCATCGCCTCGGCTATTTCGTTGAACGTCTGTCCATCGAGGGCGTTGACTGGGGGACGGTCTATGGTGACCACTGCTACCCGATCGTCGATTTCAATGTGGACATTCTCCATGAGGGAAGCTCCTTGTCATTCTTGGTGCAAAGTGATCGGATTCGTGCCTAACGCTGGAGAGGGCGTCGCTGAAGCTGGGCCAACAGCGGCTGGCTATAGGCCACATTGCCAGTCAGGCTTAGCGGCCCTGCGCACAGGGCCAACGCGGCCTCGGCCATGAGCGAGACGTCCTCCAGGTTGAATTTGTTCACCAGGTCGTGGGTGCTGGCACCGCTGGTGGCCACGTTGTCCCACGGTGCCAGCGAATTGACCCGAACCCCATCGGGGTAGAGCTCCGAAGCCAGGGTTGTCGAGAACCGGTCAAGGGCGGCCTTGGCCATGCTGTAGGCGGAAAACCCCCACTCCCTCTCAACCGGGTCGAATGGAGGACCCTGCGAGTGGATTCCGGCCCGACTGGAAATATTGAGGATCCAGCCTTCGCCGCACTCGATCATGCCGGGCACAACGAACTGGGCCAGCTCATAGGGGGCGCGAACCTGCACCTCGAACATCAACCGCCAACGCTTCTCGGTGAACTCGGTGAACGGCATGTAGTAGGTGATGGCGCCGTTGTTGACCAAAATGTCTACTGGTCCGAGTTGCTCGACGGTTTGCGAAACCAAATTGCTTCGGTCCTCGGCCAGGTTGAGGTCAGCTCGGACGGCCACCGCTTTTCCTCCGGCGCTGGTTATGCGTTCGACCGTCTCGGTGAGCGAACCCTGGTACTTTTCGACCGGGGTCAATGTCCGGGCCGAACAGGCGACACGGGCACCGGCCTCTGCCAGCCGTTCCGCTATCGCCGCCCCGATGCCGCGACTGGCCCCGGTGACGATCGCGACGCGCCCCTCGCATTCACGGTTGCTAGCGATCGTCATTTGTCCTCCCGGAGCCGGCTGCGCCCACTGCGAAATAGTTCAACAAGTTGATAGTATCCCCGTGACTCCCCACGGATCGCCGACAGCCCCGAACCGGCCACCGTCCTAGGTTGGCCACCAGCTCACTGGAAAGGAATCACCCCATGACCGACGCTTGGATCATCGACGGAGCCCGCTCCCCTCGAGGAAGGGGCAAGTCGACCGGCTCCCTGCACAACGTCCACCCCCAAGAGCTGTTGGCCCAAGTGCTCAATTCCCTCGCCGACCGCAACGGGATCGACCGCAACGATGTGGACGACGTGATCGTGGGAAATGGGGCATCAACTGGTGATCATGGTGCTTGCATCGGGCGAATGGCGGTGCTGGCCGCCGACTGGCCCGTGGAAGCGCCCGGCATCACGCTCAATCGATTTTGCGGATCAGGCCAACAGGCCGTCACATTCGCAGCCATGGGCATACAAGCGGGACATCAGCGCTTAGTGGTCGGCGGTGGCGTCGAGTCGATGTCGCGCTGGGAAAGCGACGATGCCCCACCTGACTTCACATCGGGCAATGTGGCCCTGCGAGAAAAGTTTCCCCTGGTCCCTCAAGGCATCTCGGCCGATCTGATCGCCACTCTCGAAGGATTCAGCCGAACTGATGTTGACGAATTCGCGGTCGAGAGTCAGCGGCGAGCCGCTGTGGCCATCGAACAAGGCGCATTCGACCGTAGCGTGGTGCCGATCGTCAATCCTGACGGCTCAGTTGCGCTCGACCACGACGAGCATCCCCGCCCCGGCAGCACCCTTGATGGCATGTACGGGCTCAGGCCATCGTTCGAGGCCATGGGCCAGCACGTCTTCGAGGGCTATGACGAGAGCTTCGACGACATGTGTCGACGCGCCTATGCCCAGGTTGAGCGAGTGGATCACGTCCACCACGCCGGAAACTCCTCCGGGGTCGTCGACGGCGCCAGCGCGGTTCTCCTCGCCCATCCCGACTATGCAAAGTCCCACGGTCTCCAACCCCGGGCCCGCATCGTCATGAGCGCAGTAGCCGGCGCCGAACCGGTGATCATGCTCACCGCTCCGGGTCCGGCCTCCCAAAAGTGTCTGGAGCGGGCTGGCATGTCGGTAGGGGACATAGACCTGTGGGAGATCAACGAGGCTTTTGCGGCTATTCCGCTCAAGACCATGCGAGACCTCGACATCGATCCCGAAAAGGTGAATGTGAACGGTGGGGGGATCGCGCTGGGCCACCCAATCGGCGCCACAGGCGGCATGCTTATTCAGACTGCGCTCGACGAACTCGAGCGCTGCGACCTCTCTACTGCCCTCGTCACAATGTGTACGGGCGGTGGTATGGGCACAGCCACCATCATTGAACGAATCTGACCGTGGACAGCCGAACCAAACCCGACTACCCCCCCTCCGATGAACTCCTGCGAGATCTCGATGACTACGGGGTACTCTCGCTCACATTCAATCGGCCCGAGCGCAACAACGCCTGGACTTGGGATCTTGAGTTTGCGTTTTTCGGTTCGCTGATCGCGGCCGCCAACGATCCCGCTGTCAGGGTCATCGTAGTCACCGGGGCCGGCAAGAGCTTCTGCCCGGGGCTGGACATGCAAGTCCTCTCCCAATCGGCACAAGGCGACAAGTCCGGTGGCGCTATGCGGCGGTGGCCAATGACCACGGCTTTGCGAATCCCCAAGCCCATCGTAGGGGCCATAAACGGCGCCTGCGCAGGCATCGGATTCATCCAGATGGCATGTTGCGATGTGGTTTTTGCGGCCAATACGGCCAAGTTCACCACCGCATTTGCGCGCCGCGGTCTCCCCGCCGAAAACGGCCTTTCGTGGTTGCTCCCCCGCCTGATCGGCACCTCCAAGGCCATGGACCTGCTGTTGAGCGGCCGCGTCTTTCTTGCCGATGAGGCCGAGAAACTCGGCTTGGTCAACTGGGTGGTCAAACCCCATGAACTCGTGGACCGGGCGTTCTCCTACGCCCGGGAAATGGCTAGTAGCTGCTCGCCGGCATCGATGGCCCACATCAAACGGCAAATCCTGGACGATTGGGAACACACCGCTGAGGAAGCTCGAATGCGGGCCTTGGTCTACACATCGGAAATGGGGGTGCATCCCGACATGAAAGAAGGCGTCATGAGCTATCAAGAACGCCGGCCCCCCCAATTCGACGGCTTCGCCGCCGGCTTGCGTGTGCCCAAGTCCATCAACGGCTGATCGAAACGTGAACTTGGAATTCACGGGCTGCCTCACATAAGTCTTTGTCATCGACTCAACAACTGTCAAAAGGGCTCCCCGATGACCGGTCCGCTTGAGGGCGCCCGCATCATTGAGATCTCTGGACTGGGTCCAGGCCCCTTCGCCGCGATGCTCCTCGCCGACCTAGGGGCCGATGTAATCCGTGTCGATCGGTTGGGGCCGGGCCCATCCGGCGCGGAGCAATATGCCATGAATCGCGGGAGGCGCTCCATCGCCGTTGATCTCAAACAGCCTCAGGGTCGCGAGATCGTTCTCCAGTTGGCGGATCGGGCCGATGCGCTTATCGAGGGGTACCGACCGGGGGTTATGGAGCGACTCGGACTCGGCCCCGCCGACTGCCACTCTCGCAGTCCCCACTTGGTTTATGGGCGAATGACCGGGTGGGGCCAAGAAGGACCGCTCGCCAATACTGCCGGTCACGACATCAACTACATAGCTTTGTCAGGAGCGCTCAGCTGCGTGGCTCGCCCAGGCGAGCGCCCCATCGCTCCCGTCAACTTTCTGGGGGATATGGGGGGTGGCGGAGCATTCCTGGCCCTGGGCATCGCGGCCGCCATGTGGGAGGCGGGCCGGTCGGGCCGCGGCCAGGTTGTCGACGCTGCCATGGTGGACGGCTCCGCGGTCATCACCACCATGCTCCACGGGATGATGGCCCAAGGCCGATGGCGCGATGAGGCCGGGACCAACTTCGCCGATGGCGGCTCCAACTACTACGACACCTACGCTTGCGCCGACGGCCAACACATTGCCGTGGGAGCATTGGAGGGTCCGTTCTATAACCAGCTTCTCGCCGGTCTCGGGCTCAGCCAAGACAACCTGCCCTCTCGCTCAGATGCGGCCAACTGGCCGCTGCTCAAAGAGAGGTTCGCCGCGGTCTTTGCCACCAAGACCCGGGACCAGTGGGCCGACGTATTCGGCGACACTGATGCCTGCGTGGCCCCGGTCCTCTCCCTCACCGAGGCACCCAACCACCCCCACAATCAATATCGCGATGTATTCGTGGAACACGCCGGCATCGTGCAGCCCTCACCCGCGCCGCGATTCGACCGGACTCCCACCCAATTGGGTCTGCCGCCCCCCCGACCCGGCCAACACTCCCGGGAGGTCTTGTTCGAACTCGGCTACGACGAGGGCGAGGTGGAGGCGCTCCTGGCCGACGGAACTGTCGGCTCCCGGTAACCCTTCTTTCTTCTATCTACTCCAACCATTTGCTAGAAAAGCGCTATGGCTGCGATGTCTTTTGAACTTCAGTCCGCAGAGGAATCCGGCGTCGATCCCGGGCGTTTAGATCTCTTTCTGAGCAGGGTTCGCCTGGAAGTTGAACACGGACCGCTTCCATCCGCCCAAGTTGCCGTCGCCCGCCATGGGCACCTTGTGGCCTTCGAGACATTTGGCGATGCCACCAACGACGACAGCTACATCCTTCAGTCGGTGGGGCGTTCGGTGGTGGCCGCCACGGTCTGGAAGCTCTTGGGCGAAGGGATGCTCTCGCTGGACGAACGGGTGGGCGACATCATTCCCGAGTTCGCCACCAACGGCAAAGAGGTGGTCACGGTTGAACAGGTGCTTACCCATTCGGCTGGATTTCCTTTTGCGCCGCTAGGCTATCCCAAGATGCTCGAGCGCAATCGACGTCTAGAAGCGATGGGCAAGTGGCACCTCGACTGGGAGCCGGGCAGCCGCTTCCAATACCACTTGACATCGGCGGCTTGGGTTATCGCCGAACTTGTGGAGCGCAGGACCGGCATGGCATTCCACGAGTACCTGGCAGCCGAAATTGTCCAGCCTTTGGGGCTTGGGCTCATCCTGCCCCTGCCCGCAGACCAGTTCGACGAGGTTCTCGCCGTGCCGGTGGCCACCGATCGCACTAGCGACGACCAGGAGGTGGATCCCTGGGGCCCGTGGTATCTCAACAACCCCGAGGTGCTCTCCGGTGGTGAGCCCAGCCACTCAATCGTCGGCAGCGCCGCCGATCTGGCGCTGTTCTTCCAGGCTCTTTATCACAGTAACCTGTGGGCCGATGGGATCGTTGACGAGGCCACGAGGGTCCACCGGGCCGAAGCGGCATGGGGTGAGAAGCTCTACGGGGGAAGCGACGAGATCACCAGCATGGGACTGTTCTGCGTGGTCAAGGGTGAGTTCGGCAACTCATTCATGCCTCGGACCGGCTCGCCCCGAACGTTCGGGAATGGCGGTGCGCCGCTGCAACTCGCCTTCATGGACCCCGAGGCGGGCACCTCGTTCGCTTTCCTCACCAACGGTTACCCGCTGTCGGGATATGACCACACCGTCCAGGGCGAAAACTTCCGCATCATCGTTGCCGACCTGGGCAACGACCTGGTTGGCCGGGATTGATACCCCGTAAACGGCGAGCTGGGCGGAACCAGTGAAGGTTGCGGTCCACCTTCGGGTTCCCCACCAGTTGGCCAGCGGTCCGGCCGACCGACTGGCTGAGTTCGTGGCCCAGGTCGAGGAATCACACCTCGACGGCCTCACCGTGGGCGACCACGTTTCATTTCGGGGTGGTATCGGCTACGACGGCCTGGTTCAGGCCACCGCTCTTGCTTCTACCTCGCGGAGACTTCAGATTTGGACCGCGGTATACCTTCTTCCACTGCGCCACCCCGTGCCGGTAGCTCGCCAAGTCTCGTCGCTTGCCGCGCTGGCCCCGGGTCGCTTTGTGTTCGGTGTGGGCTTGGGTGGAGACGACCGCCATGAACTGGAGGTTTGCGGAATCGACCCCCGTCGGCGGGGCAAGCATTTCGACACCTGCCTGGA
Source organism: Acidimicrobiia bacterium (assembly GCA_022821105.1). GTDB lineage: Bacteria > Actinomycetota > Acidimicrobiia > Acidimicrobiales > Bin134 > Poriferisocius. The sequence goes on along the minus strand of JAJEEH010000143.1, from coordinate 1,641 downwards.
TGTACTCAGACCTCTCCTGGCCGGCAAAACGGTCTCTTCGGACGAGCCCGAATTGCGCATCCCGGGTGCAGTCATCCATCCCGCCCCTGACCCGCCAGTTCCGATCATCGTAGGCGGGCGCTCCGATGCTGCTCAGCGCCGGGCCGGACGTGTCGGCGACGGCTGGATCGCCCTGTGGCAATCCCCTGAACGCGTCGCGGCCGGGGTGGAGAAAGCCAAGTCAGCCGCACTGGAGTACGGCCGCAGCTCCTTGGACAACCAGTTCGCCTACACGGTGTGGTGCGGCCTCGATGACAACCGCGCCCGGGCCCGACATCTTGTCTGCGACGCCATGGAGTCGCTGTACCCGCAGCCGTTTTCGAGGTTTGAGCGCTACACGCCATATGGCCCTGCCGAAGAGGTCGCCGCCGCGCTCAAGCTCTATATCGAAGCCGGCATCGGCCATTTCGCGGTTATCGGTGTGGCTGCCGACCACGACACCCTCGTCGCTCAATGCAGCGAAGTGGCCCTTCAGCTCAACCGGTGAATCGCATTTGGTCCAATGGCGTCTTCGCCCACTCAGGAGCTTCGCAATTAGTCAAGGTCGGCAAATCCGACTTCCAGCAATGACAGGGAGTCGGCAATAGCCTTGCTGGGTTCACCGCTGCCCCCTCCGTCAGCCCATCTATAGAACTCCACTGTGGCGACCGCCGAGGCCGCCGTAACCAGCACACGCAGCCGAGCGTTCCCAGCAGAAACCCCGATACGAGCGGCGAGGCGCTTGACCAACTCCCCTGACACGCCAACGTGCTCTCCGTGGGCGCGGTCTCGAAGCGCTGGTGCATCCGTCAGCACTTTGGCCAACTGAATCACCCTTTGCCTATCGGCCAGCCCCACATGAGAGGTCGTGCAGTAGGCGTTGCGGAGAGCGGTTACTGGTCCCTCTGTGGCGGGACGGGCGTCGAGGGCGTCGAGGAGTCGTTGGCGCAACCGACGGGACAGGTCGAAGACGATTTCGTCTTTGGTGGCGAAATAGCGAAAAAACGTTCGCTGCGATGCCCCCGCGGCCTCGGCAATGTCGTCTACGGTCACGGCGTCAAAGCCGCGCTCGACGAACAGCTCGATCGCGATCCGTCCCAACTCATCGCGCATGATCCTGCGCCGGCGATCAACCAGGGTTTCGGTCACTGGCGCTCACTGCGCGCGAAGGCTGCGGCCCATCGCATCAGGCTGGGTACCCGCTCTGCCATCATGTTCTGGTCTTCGGGAACTCCGGCATGGCGCTGGCGGGCGTACGTACCCTCCAAGATCACACCTAGCTTGAAGAGTGCCAATGTCTCGTAATACGGCAGAGCTCTCAGATCCCGCCCCGACCGGTCGGCGTACCGAGCGGCCATCTCAGCACGACTGGGATAGCCTCGAGTACCGCCAGCAGGTTCATCGAGAACCGGCTCTTCCCCCGGTTCCGTCCATCGGGCCAGCAGGTGGCCGATATCGAGCAATGGATCGCCGATGGTTCCGGTATCCCAATCCACAATTGCAGCCAGGCGAACTGGCGGTTCGGGTGCCACCATGACATTGAAAGGGCTGTAGTCGCCGTGGAGAATCCCGACCGGGCTCATTTCCGGACGATTGTCCTCAAGCCAGGTGGCAACAAACTCA
>JAJEEH010000285.1 GCA_022821105.1 Acidimicrobiia bacterium | reverse complement strand
CATCACCGCCTGCTCGTGGGCGTCGAGCAAATGGGCCCATGTGGGCTCCCCCGACACGGTGGTGCTGCGGGTATCGGCGGGGCGGTACCGCGACAATCGGCCCATGCTCATGGATGATGATGCTGTTTTGGCTGCGGTGCGGACCGATTTGGGGGCGACTATGGGCTTGAACGGTGAGCCTCACGAGGTGCGCATCAGCCGCTGGGAGCGGTCGCTGCCCCAGTTCCGGCCCGGCCATCTGGAGTTGGTGGCCAACATCGAGCGGGCGCTGGCTCAAGATGCTCCCTGGTTGCAGGTGACCGGGGCCTGGGCTCGGGGGTTGGGGATTCCGGCCTGCATCAACCAGGGCCGACAGGCGGCTCGGGCCAGCGTGTCTGACGGCGCGGTGGCCCGATGAGTCTCCAATGAGCAGTCCGAAGTTGGCGGTCTGGGCCCGCACCAGCGGTTGGACCGCGGCAGGCTCTTTGGCCGCGGGCGGGCTGGTGGCGCTGTCGATGCCGCCGTGGGGATGGTGGCCTCTGGCCCTGGTCGGGCTGGTGGCCCTTGAGCGCCTGATTGCCGACCAGCCGGTATGGGCCCGAGCATGGCGAGGTCTCGGGTTCGGGGCAGGCTGGCTGTTCCCGGCCACGTTCTGGATGGTGGATTTCACCCTGCCCGGCTATCTGGCGGTGTGTGTGGTGTTCTCCGCGCTGTACGGCCTGGCCGGGGCGGCTTGCCCGCCGGGTCGCACCCGGTGGTTGGCGCTGCCCGGCCTGTTTGTGCTGGCCGGAGCAATCCGGTGGCGGTGGCCCTTTGGCGGTGTGCCGCTGGCCACCTTGCCTATGAGTCAGGTGGATACCCCGTGGGCCACCACCGTGCGGGTGCTTGGACCGTTGCTGCTGGTGGGCGTGTGTGTGACCATCGCCATGGTGCTGGCCGCCGCGCTCGATCGCCGGTGGCAGGCGGCGCTCGCCCTAGCGGTGGTAGTGCTGGGGTTTTGGGGCTGGGGGGCGCTGGCCCCCCGGGGATCAGCCAACGGCACCATCGACGTCGCCGTGGTTCAGGGCGGGGGACCGCAGCGAACTCGGGCCGCGAACACTGAGCCGGGGGTGGTATTCGAAAGACACTTGGAGGCCAGCCAACTGGTGCAAACGCCGGTGGATTTGGTGGTGTGGCCCGAAGACGTGGTGGACGTGCATGGTCTGTTCGTCAACAGCGAGGAGCGGCTCCGGCTGGCTGAGCTGGCCCAAGAACTCAACGCCACAGTGGTGGCCGGCGTGGTTGAGGACGTGTCGGCCACCGAGGCGGCCAACTTCGCCGCGGTGTTCGCTCCCGACGGCACCGAAATAGGCCGCTACGACAAGGTGAGGCTGGTGCCGTTTGGGGAGTACGTACCCCTGCGGTCGCTCATCGAGCCCCTGGCCCCCGACTACCTGCCGGCCCGAGACATGCGCCGGGGCGACACCCCCGCGGTGGTGAACACCCCGGTGGGCCGCCTCGGAGTGTCCATAAGCTGGGAGATCTTCTTCGAGGACCGGGCCCGAGACGCCATCGGCAACGGCGGCGAAGTGCTGTTGAACCCCACCAACGGGGCCAGCTACTGGCTCACCATCGTGCAGACCCAGCAGATCGCCAGCTCCCGACTGCGAGCCATGGAGACCGGCCGCTGGGTGGTGCAATCCGCCCCCACCGGCTTCAGCGCCTTCGTCGACCCCGACGGCAACGTGTACCAGCGCACCGCCGTCTCCGAGCGCAAAGTCATCCAAGCCGAAATCGAGCTCCGCACCGGCCAAACCCTCGCCACAAGAGCCGGCCCCTGGCCCATGATCGCCCTAGCACTGGCCGCGCTGGCCACGGCATGGGCATTCCATTCACGGGACACCACAGCTCCACGCCGAAAAGCCCGCTGACTAGCGGCCTACTGGACCTCCACCATCAGGGTGACGGGGCCGTCGTTGGTTAGCTCTACGGCCATCATGGCGCCGAAGGAGCCGGTGGCCACGGTGGCGCCGAGGGTGCGGAGCTCGGCGACCAGCTCCTCTATCAATCCGGCGGCTTGGTCGGGGGCGGCGGCGGCCAAGAATGAGGGACGGCGGCCTCGGCTGGTGTCGCCGTAGAGGGTGAACTGGCTCACCACCAGCATCTCGCCGCTGGTTTCGGCCACCGACAAGTTCATGTGCCCGTTCTCGTCGGTGAAGATGCGCAGGTTCCACAGCTTGGCGGCCATCTTCTTCACCGTGCCGGCGTCGTCGTCGTGGGTCACGCCGATGAGACAGCACAGGCCGGGGCCGATCTCCCCAATCACCTCGCCGTCTACCCGAACCCGGGCCTCGGCGGCCCGCTGCACTAACGCTCGCACGGCGCCAAGATAGCGGCCCTTTTCGGCAGTTGAGCATTTGCCAAACCCGCTCACTTCCGAGAGCCTTGTAGGGTTATGGCCCCGGCCGACCAGCCTCTGAAAATCGCCCTTTTGTCGTATCGGGGCAAGCCCCACTGCGGCGGACAAGGGGTGTACGTCCACCACCTGAGCCGGGCGCTGACCGACCTTGGCCACCACGTGGAGGTGTTGAGCGGGCAGCCCTATCCCGTGCTTGACGACCGAGTTCCGCTGCACCAGCTCCCCAGCCTGGACATCTTCAACGATGTCCACCCGGGACGGATGCCCGGCTTCTGGGAGATCAAGTCTTGGGCCGACGCCGCAGAGGTGGGCTCGTTCATGACCGGGGCATTCTCAGAGCCGCTGGCGTTCTCCATCCGGGCATGGCAGATGCTGCGCTCCCGGATCGGGGACTTCGACCTGGTTCACGACAACCAGTCGCTGGGCTACGGGCTGCTGGCCATGGAACGGGATGGGCTGCCGGTGCTGGGCACCATCCACCACCCCATCACCGTCGATCGCCAATTGGAGCTCGAACACGCCCGAGGCCCGGTAGAGCGACTGGGCAAGCGGCGCTGGTACTCCTTCACCCGCATGCAGGCTCGGGTGGCCAAGCGCCTGCGGCGCATCATCACCGTGTCGGAGTCGTCACGCGACGACATCGCCCGAGACCAGAAGGTGCCCCGCCACCTGATGCATGTGGTGCCGGTGGGCGTGGACCCCGAGCAGTTCCGCCCGCTGCCCGGCGTGGACCGCAACCCCCAGCAGATCATCACCACCGCCAGCGCCGATGTGCCCATGAAGGGCCTGCGCTATCTGCTGGAGGCGGTGGCCAAGCTGCGCACCGAGCGGGATGTGCGCCTGATCGTCATAGGCAAGCCCCGCGAAGGGGGCACTTCGGCCGAAGCCATCCAGAGCCTAGGCCTGAGCCAGGTGGTGGAGTTCATCTCCGGGGTACCCGACGAGCGCATCGTGGAGCTGTACGCCACCAGTTCGGTGGCGGTGGTGCCGTCACTGTACGAGGGGTTCTCGCTGCCGGCCATCGAGGCCATGTGCAGCGGCACGCCGCTGGTGGCCACCACTGGTGGGGCGCTGCCCGAGGTGGCCGGTACCGACGGCGAGACCTGCGTGTCGGTACCGCCCGGTGACAGCGAAGCGCTGGCCGCGGCACTGAGCAGGGTGCTTGATGATCCGGTCATGGCCGCCCGCATCGGCGCAGCCGGGCGGGATCGGGTGATCAGCCGGTGGAGCTGGCGCCACACCGCCGAGCAGACGGTGGAGCACTACCGGGCGCTGCTCGACGAGTGGCGGCCTGGCCGATAACGACGACTTCTTTCGGCGGCTTCTGAGACTGCACCCTGGGAACTGGCCATGCTGACCGTTGACTACAACCGCCTGGGCTTGAAGCCGGGCGAACGGCTGCTCGATCTGGGATGCGGGTTCGGGCGTCATGCCTATGAGGCCGCCCGGCGGGGCGCCCATGTGGTGGCCTGCGACTTGGCGTCGGCCGAATTGGCCGAGGTTCGGGCCACCTTCGCGGCCATGTCCGACTCTGGCGAGCAGTACTACGGAACCTGTCAGGCGGCTCAGGGCGATGCCACCTGCCTACCGTTTCCCGACCAGTCGTTCGACCGGGTCATCGCCTCCGAGGTGCTCGAGCATGTGGACTCCGACGATCAGGCGCTGGCCGAGCTGACCCGGATCCTGCGCCCCGGCGGGGTGCTGGCGGTGACGGTTCCCACCTGGTTCCCCGAAAAGGTGTGCTGGGCTCTGTCGGATGAGTATCACGCCCCCAAGGCGGTGGGCGGGCATGTGCGGATTTACCGGCGCAGCGAACTCCGGCGTCGGCTCCGACAAGCAGGCCTGGCCCCCTACTCGGGTCATCACGCCCACGCTCTACACAGCCCCTATTGGTGGCTGCGGTGCGCGGTGGGCCCCAACCGCGACGACCACCGGCTGGTGGCGGCTTATCGCCGGCTCTTGGAATGGGATATTGTTCGCCAACCGAAAATCACCCAATTCGCCGAACGGGTCCTGAGTCCAGTGCTGGGCAAGAGCCTGGTTCTTTATAGCCGGAAGCCAGGATCACAGAGTTCAAGGGAGACCGAGCTTGCCGCCGTCTGAACCCCACAACCACAGGGAGACCGAGCTTGCCGATGCCGGCCCCCTCGCCCCGAAGAGCGAGAAAACTGCCGGGCCTTGCGTGGCCGGCGTCTTGTCGGCATCCGAATTGGCGCAAACGGCTGACAGCATCGCCGATTGGCAATTGCCCAACGGGATGATCCCCTGGTTCCCCGGCGGCCACGCTGACCCGTGGAACCACGTGGAAGCCGCCATGGCCCTCACCGTGATGGGCCGCCGGACCCAAGCCGAGCGGGCCTACCAGTGGTTGGCGGACCACCAGCGCCCCGACGGCGCCTGGCACCAGTACTACGTGGCCGACGGCGTGGAGCAAGACAAGCTCGATGCCAACTGCGTGGCCTACGTGGCTGCCGGGGTGTGGCACCACTATCTGTGTACCGGCGACCGGAGCTTCTTGGAGAGCATGTGGCCGGTGGTGGAGCGGGCCGTGGACTTCGTGCTCGACTTGCAACTTCCCCGCGGCGAGATCCGCTGGGCCCGCCACAACGACGGCACTCCGTGGTCGTTCGCTCTGCTCACGGGTTCGTCCAGCATCTGCCACAGCCTGCGAGCGGCCATCGCCACCGGCGAGGAGTTGGGCCACGAGCGACCCGACTGGGAGCTGAGCGCGGCCCGGCTGGCCGACGTCATCCGCACCCAACCCGACGCCTTCGCCCCCAAGCACCGCTGGGCCATGGACTGGTACTACCCCGTTTTGGCCGGCGTGGTCACCGGCCAGGAGGGCCGCACCATGCTGGCCTCCCGCTTCGACACTTTCGTTATGGATGGCCTCGGGGTGCGCTGCGTGTCGGATAGGCCCTGGGTGACCGCCGCGGAGACCTGCGAAAGCGTCATCGCCCACCTCGGTGTGGGCCGACGAGACATCGCCGCCGAGATGTTCGAGTGGGTCCAGAATCTGCGGGCCGACGATGGTTCCTATTTCACGGGCATGGTCCATCCTGAACGCGTCCACTTCCCCGCGGACGAGCGCACCAGTTACACCGCCGCCGCCGTCATCTTGGCTGCCGACGCCCTCTCCAGCGCCTCCCCCGCCTCCACCCTGTTCTCCAACCACCGCACCCTCCCCGAACTAATCACCATCGGCTAGGGCTTGCCCCCAGGGGTGCGTCGCTACCATCGCCTCATGAGCGGGTTGCCGGACGACTCTTGGGCTTCTTCGGAGGCGACCCGCAAGTCGATGCAGGGGAACCGCAGCCGCGACACCAAGCCTGAGTTGGCGGTTCGCTCGGCGGTGCATCGGCGGGGGTTGCGTTATCGGGTGGCGGCTCGGCCGCTGCCTGAGCTGCGGCGAACGGCCGATCTGGTATTTCGCAAGGCCAAGATAGCGGTGTTCGTGGACGGCTGCTATTGGCACGGCTGTCCGGAGCACCACACCCAGCCGGCCACCAATCCCGAATACTGGTCCAACAAGATCACCGGCAATATCGCCCGTGATCAGGACACCGACGCCCATCTCCAAGAAGCCGGCTGGACCGTCCTGCGCTTCTGGGAACACGAAAGCCCCGAAGCTGTTGCCGATGCGGTGGAGCGATCGGTACGGGCTGCCTTGCGGCTGGGGAATCGCTGAGAACTGCTCGCTGGTTAGCGGATGATGCCGCAGCCGACGCGGCCGCCGGCGCCGCCGATGGGCTGGGTGATGTGATCGTCGGGGCTTTCGTGGATGATCACCGTGGAGCCGTCAGCATCGAGCAGTGCGGGCATTGACCCGCCAGAAATGGTCACCAGCGAGGTGAAGAACTCCGCTTGGGCGGTGCCGTCGGCTGCCGCGTAGAGGTTGGGCAGGTCGCCGTTATCGCCGTTACCAGCCGTTCGCTCGGGGTTCTTCAACCCGTGCAGCGCATCGTCGGTGCTGGTGATGTGCCCGGTCGCCGCCTTGAAATCCGGGGTACACGCACCCACGGCATGAAGGTGAATGCCATGCCCGCCGGGGGTGAGGCCGCTCACCGACACCGTCATGAGCACCCCTGTCGGTCCCTGCTCAAACTCGGCGCTGCCCACAACATCACCATCGGGGTTGACAATGCTGGCCGAGGCTGAGGCGCCAACCCTGTCAGCCTCGTAATCCTGCCCTTTGTCGTCGCCTCCGCAGGCTGCGGCCATCACAATGAAGCAGGCAACGAGAGCAGGGATTTTCCAGATACGCCAAGAATTCATGGGGGCGACGTTACATCGCATATCAAGCCCAGCCACAACAATTCTGTCTAACAACGGAAGCGGTGGGCGCGGGATTGGCGGCGAGTGGCGATTTGGGCGGCGCGTTGGTCGGGGGTGACGCGGGTCACGAAGTCGGGAAGGTGATCATCGATCTCCGCAAAGGGCACAACCACGCCCTCGGGGGTGGGCATGGTGTTGCTGAGCACCCAGCGGAAGGTGATGAGGGCTTCGGGGCGGCCCTCGGTGTCGAGCCAGTTCTGCACGCCGGGATCGTGGTGGGCCACCACGATGCGGAATTGGCCGTCGGGGTCCACCGCTATCTGGGCGTTGTTGAGGCTCACGGTGCGGTTGGCGAAGTCCAGCGACTCGAACCAGGCGTAGCTATAGAGCATGAACGACCAGTACTGGGCGTCGGGCACGTCGCAGGTCACTACCAGGGCCTCGTCGGGCCCCAGGTCGTAGGAGCAGCCGCCGTACCCGATGGCGTCGGCCCCGCCAGGCACCGAGTGGGGGCCGTAGAACACGTTGGGCGGCGCGGCCCGACGGCTGCGCTCCATCCACTGGTTCCAAAACACCAAGGCGTCCTCGGCCCAGGCCATGGCCCGGTCCAAACCCTCGGCTAAGCCAGCGGGATCAAGCGGCCCAGGGCGCCCACCCTCGCTACCCACCCGCTCGATGAAGAACCGCCCGGGCTCGTCCACTCCCCAGTCCACGTTGTACTCCCGCACCGAGATGTGGTCGGTGTGCTCGTCTATGGGCAGCCAGTTGCCGTCGTGGGGGGTGGCGCTGGCCACGAAAGAAAACCCGCCGTCGGCATCCACGGCAAAAACGTCGCTGGAGCGCTCGGCGGTGATGCCCAACCGGTTCTGGTGCATCTCGCCGTGGGCGCTTTGAATCACGAACATCGCCCCTGGCGGCAGCCACCCGGTGACCCGATAAGAGTGCTCAGCGCTCACGTGGGCCCGCCAGTAGGTGTTGTCCACGTTGGGGCCGCCCCAGCGCATCACGTCGTCGTTATGGCGGTACATCACCGGGAAATCCCGGTCGGCAAACTCCACCTGCTCAATCCACCCCTGCATCAGCAGCCGGCCCAAGTGCCGATAACCCTCGGCCCGATCAGCCGCCCCCGTCGGAAAGTCGTCGACCAACAGCCGGTCGCCCGCCGCCCTCAACCGGTCGCAGAACTCCTGCCACGCTTCGCCTGATGCCAGTTTTTGTTTGTTGTCCACGGCCATGAAGCTAGTTGGCACTTGCCCGGCGGGACTGGGATCGAAGGGCAGATCAGATGCCGGTGGCGACGCGGGTGATGACCCTGAGGGAGCCGGTGACGGAGAGCTCGGTGAAGGCGCCGGAATCCATGGCCCGGCAGTAGATCTCATAGGGCGGACGGCCGCCGTCGGCAGGGTTGGGGAACACGTCGTGGACGGCCAGGCGGCCGCCGATGGCCACATGGGGCACCCAGTTCTCGTAGTCGGCGTGGGCGGGCTCGGTGCCGTGGCCGCCGTCAATGAACAAGAAGGCCAGTGGGGTTGACCAGTTCTGGGCGATGGCCACCGAGTCGCCCACCAACGCAACCACGCTTCCTTCCAGTCCGGCCTCATACACGGTGCGTCGGAAATGGGGCAGGGTGTCGATCAGACCGACGGTGGGATCTACCAGATCGGGCTCGTGCCACTCCCAGCCGGGCTGGTTCTCCTCCGACCCCCGGTGGTGGTCGAGAGCGAACAGCACCCGGCCCTGAGATTGGGCGGCGTCGCCCAAATACACCGACGACTTGCCGCAGTAGCTGCCCACCTCCAGCAGCGGTCCAGCAACGTCTAAATCGCTGGCCGACTGGTGAAGGGCCAATCCCTCATCAGGGGGCATGAACCCCCGGGCGGCTTCAGCGAACGCCCGCCGACTGGGGTCCATCGCCTGAAATCTCCAGAGATGCCACCGGTGGGCCTTCGCCTTCTGCCAGGGCACCAAACAGATAGCGGTCGCACACCGCGTACTTCACCAGCCACACCGTGCCGAATGCCCCCACCGATGCCGCGGTGATGAACCAGCCGTTGTCGGTGGCGGCATCCACCAAACCCACAGCCAGCGACGACAGGGCCAGCCCGGCCAGCGAGACCAGCCAGAAGGGCAACACCACCCGGCCCCACTGAGTGGGACCGCTGCTGTCCCACACCCACCCCCGGTACAGGAAGTAGACCGGGATGTTGGCGATGATGAAGGCCACCAGGTTGGACACCAGACCCGACCAGCCGAATAGGTCGTAGCACACCCGCAGAATGGTCTGGCCCAGCACCACCCCCACCGCGGAGGTGCCGCAATAGCGCAACAGGCGGCGCCAGTTGACCAAGACGTGAGCGCGGGCGGAGACAAGAAGCGACATGGGGAGAAACAAGCGTACCCCAGCGCCTCTCAATATCGAATACGGCAAGGCCACGGCAGCGAAAAAACTCGGGGGCGGACGGTAGGATCAGTCGGTCATGCAGGCTGAGGTAGATGCGCTCATCGAACTGCTGGATCTGGAGCCCATCGAGGAGGACATTTTCAGGGGAGTAAGCCCCCAAGAAGACCGCCAGCGGGTGTTCGGCGGCCAAGTGGCCGGCCAAGCCCTAGTAGCGGCCACCCGCACGGTGGAAGACCGCTCGGTTCACAGCCTCCAGGCCTACTTCATTCGCCCCGGCGACGTGTCGGCACCCCTGGTGTATCTGGTGGAGCGGGTGCGCGACGGCCGATCATTCACCACCCGCAGGGTGACCGCCATCCAGCACGGCCAGCCCATCTTCGCCATGTCGGCCTCCTTCCACAAAGAAGAGGAGGGCTTCGAGCACCAGACCGACCTTCCCGCAGGCATCCCCGACCCCGAAGAGTTGGAGCCGTTTGTATGGGACGGTTTCCCGGTGGACGATCAGGGCCGAATGATCCGCCCGATTGAGCTGCGCTATGTGACCGGCTCGCCCGCGGAGCGGGGCCAGAGCCGAGAGCCCCGCTTGCAAGTGTGGCTGCGGGCCACCGGAACTCTGCCCGAAAACCCTGTGCTGCACACCTGCATGTTCACCTACGCCAGCGACATGACCGTGCTGGACACGGCCACCAAGGCGCTGCCGGTTCGGGGCAACGAGATCGACATCCAGGCAGCCAGCCTTGACCACGCCATGTGGTTCCACCGGCCGCTGCGCATGGACGACTGGATCTTCTTGGACCAGGTGTCCCACTCGGCATCCAATGCCCGGGGCCTGGCATGGGGCACGGCGTGGAACCGCACCGGCGAGCTGGTGGCCTCTGTCGTGCAGGAGGGATTGATCCGGCCACTGCGGAAAAAGCCGTGAGCTGGTGGTCACGAGCTGCGGTGGCGGTTGCCGCAGTATCCCTGCTGGCCAGTTCCTGCGGGAGCGGCAACGACGACCGGCCCGGCTTTGGATTTCAAGGCACCACGGTTCCGGATACCACCCCCGGCCCCACGATCGAGTTCGGCACCGCCGCCCCCACCGCCAGCCCATCCTCCGCAGCGCAGCCCATGGCCACCCCCACTGTCGGCCAAGCCCTCGAGCAGGGTGAGGAGAACCAGCCGGCGCCTGCCCCCCAGCCCGAAGAGGCAGTATTGGTGCTGACACCGGTGGCATCACTGTCCGACCCCATGGCACTCGTCGCCCGACCGGGCACCGGCGGCGCCAGTGGAGACCTCTACGTGGCCACCCGGGAAGGCCAGGTGTGGCTCATGGACGCCGACGGGGACGAACCTCCCGAGATGGTGCTGGACATCAGCGACCAGACCAATCCAGAGTGCGAGGAAGGGCTGTTGGGCATCGCCTTCTCTCCCGACGGATCGAAGCTCTATGTGAGCTCAACCGACTTGAGGGGCGACAGCTTGATCGTGGAGTACCCCATGAGCGGGCAGTGGGTACAGGGCGACCAGGGCCGGACGGTGCTGGACGTCGACCAGCCGGCCTGCAACCACAATGGCGGCCATATTGCCTTCGGACCCGACGGCTATCTGTGGATCGGGTTTGGCGACGGCGGCGGCCGCGATGACATGTTCAACCAGGGCCAAGACCTGGACACCCTGCTAGCCACCATGCTCCGCATCGACCCCGAGGCCGACGGCGGCTCGGCTTACTCCATTCCCGCTGACAACCCGTTTGCCGACGGCGACGGGCGAGCCGAGATCTGGCATTACGGAGCACGCAATCCGTGGCGATTCTCCTTCGACCGTTCCACCGACGACCTGTGGATCGCCGATGTGGGACAAAACGAGTGGGAGGAAATCCACGTACTACGGGCCGCCGACGGCTGGAAGCCAGGGGCCAACCTGGGATGGCCCCTGTTCGAAGGCCACGTTAGGTTCTCCGGCACCGAGACTCCCGACAACTTGGACTTCCCCATTCACGTGTACAACCACGACACCGGCTGCTCCATAACCGGCGGCCATGTGTACCGGGGCTCGGCCGTGCCCGGCCTGGTGGGCACCTACGTGTTCGGCGACTTCTGCCAAGGCCGCCTGTGGGGGCTCACCGTTGATGCCCAAGGAGAGGCCACCAGAACAGAACTCGGCCTCTCGGTCCCCGGCGGCACGTTGGTGTCGTTCGGAGAAGACGCCGCCGGCGAGCTCTACGTGCTGAGCTTCGACGACACCGTGTACCGCCTGGAGCTTGCCCGGTCGTCGTCATCAGTCAACTAATGCAAGAATGAACCGGTGAAGTTGAGCGGGGGGGAAGCTCTCACAAAATCGCTGGTCCGAGAAGGCACTGAGGTCGTATTCGGCATCCCTGGCATCCAGATATACGGGGTTGTGGCTGCGCTGCGCGACGAGCCCGGCATTCGGATGATCGCCACCCGTCACGAGCAGGCCGCCACCTACATGGCCTACGGATACGCACGGGCCTCGGGCAAACCGGGGGTGGCCCTCGTCGTTCCCGGTGTCGGCGTATACAACGCAGCTGCCGGATTGGCCACGGCCTACGCCCGCTCTTGTCCTGTCTTGCTCATTGCCGGGCAAATTCCCCGGGGGCAGATAGGGAAGAACCTCGGCGGTGTCCATGAGGTCGAAGACCAGATTGACATTTTGCAACCCATCACCAAATGGCGCCATCAAGCCCTGACGCCAACAGAGATTCCCCCGGCCGTATCCGAGGCATTTCGACAAATGCGCACCGGCCGACCCCGGCCGACCTACATCGAATGCCCACCGGATGCCCTGGTGGAACGAGATGAGGTCGAATTACGGGATCCCGCTTCTGTCTCGCCAATCGTGCCCAGCCGCGAACGGCTGCAAGAGGCCGCCTGGGCCATTTCGCAATCCCGACTTCCCCTGATCGTCGCCGGAGGCGGAATAGCTCTCTCCGGCGCCGAGCAGGCGCTCCTCGAGCTAGCCGAAGCCTCGAATATCCCGGTGGTGACGTCGGGCGGCGGAAAGGGCGCCATCCCCGACAACCATCCTCTGTGCTACGGCTCATGCGTCAGCCCCGGCGGTGAACGCCACGAGATGAATCAGCTCTTGGACGTTATGAAGACCGCCGACGTTGTCATCGGGATTGGAACCCGCTTTTCTTTGGGCAACCCCGCCGGGGAGTCGTCCACGCTCGTGAACATCAACATCGACGACTTCGACCTCACCCGGATTCAAGACAACACCATCCCCCTGCACGGCGACGCCAAAGCAACCATCAACTCTCTGTTGCCGCTACTTGTTGAAGCCGGGTGTCGGGACCGCCCGTCCCCCGCTCAAGCCGTGTCTGCCGCCCGCCGCCTAATCGCCTACTACGACATTCGATCCAAAGAACCGCAGTACCCCATATTGGAAGCAATCAGAAGGGGGACCCCCGAAGACGCATACACCGTGTGGGATGTCACCCAGTTCGGCTTCTACGCCCGAACCCACTGGCCGGTGAACCATCCGAACACCTACATCGACTCTGGGTACTCGTTCAATTTGGGCTTTGCGTTCCCGTCAGCGTTAGGGGCAAAGCTCGCCAAACCAGAACGCCCAGTGGTGTGCTTCGCCGGGGACGGCAGCTTCATGTTCAACTCATCTGAGTTGTCAACCGCCGTCAAGTACGGAATCAACGTCACCACCGTCGTCTTCAGAGATGACGGCTACGGCAACGTTGCCCGCGATTTGGACGACTTCTTCGACGGCACCTACGGAACCGACCTTGCCAACCCCGACCTGGTGCAATTCGCCGAGTCGTTCGGCGCCATCGGCATGAGGGCTGACAACCCCATGGACCTAGAAACCTTGATTCCCACTGCGCTCGAACAGCAGGCCCCGGTGGTCATCGACGTCCCCATCGGCCATGTTCCTCTGCCCCGGCCCAAGCAGATCGAACATGTGCCCAAACTGCCCTGGACCCATCCCCAGGAGGGACTGATCTCGTCATAGGGGCCGAACCGTCGAGCGGCAGCCCTAGCCGGATTCGTACCAGCCGGAGGCGATGTGGATGTCGTCTCGCTTGACGATCCAAGTGTGCTTGGTCTCCCAATCTCCGCTCTGGGGGTTGAGATAGGTGTAGTCCACCCACTTGCCGGTCTCGGTGGCGGTCACCATCTCATCGGCGGCAGCCAGGCCCTCGGGGGTGCCGCCGAGAATCTCGTGGAGGGTCTGGCCAACATTGTCGGGAACCGTGGGATGGGCCAGCACCACGCCATCGAGGTCGAAGGCGAACCCGTACCATTGGCCGTCCACGCTGGGCGGGTCGGTGCTGTCGGGTGAATGCAAGTGGTCGATCAAGGCGCTGCGACCGTTGGACTCATAGAACTCCACGGCGTCATCCACAAATGCCTGGGTATAGGCACCGGGCTCGGTCTTAGGCGGCGGGCCGGCCGTCGCGCCACCGTCGTCATCGTTGCCGCACGCCGCGGCCATCAGGCCGATAGCCAGTAGAAGCACCACCGCAGT
Source organism: Acidimicrobiia bacterium (assembly GCA_022821105.1). Lineage (GTDB taxonomy): Bacteria > Actinomycetota > Acidimicrobiia > Acidimicrobiales > Bin134 > Poriferisocius. Next base: position 9,436 of record JAJEEH010000285.1, on the reverse strand, counting down.
GACACTCGCTCGGCACTTGCTTCCGATGATGCGCTTCATCATCCTTCCACCCTTCATATGGCGAATGACAAAAAAGGCTACCCGGCCTGTTTCCAAGATCAAACTGCTGGGCAGAACCGCGGCGACTTAGTGGGCCCAGAGGCGGAGGTTGAGCCAGGCGTCGTCTGCAAGTTTGAGGAGGGGTTCGGGGTAAATGCCAAAGGCCAGGGTGAACAGCACCACAATGGCGATGGCAATGGCGGGGCCGGGGGGGACACGAAGGCGAGGAGCATCAGCATCAGGGGCATCCAGGAACATGGCCACCACGATCCGCAGGTACAAGAAAGCGGCCACCACCGCGGCCAGCATGGCGATCACCGCCAGCCAGAAGGAGCGGGCGTCCACCGCGGCGGTAATCACCTCGAACTTGGCCCAGAACCCCGCGGTGAACGGGATGCCGGCCTGCGACAGCAACAGCACGGTGAAGGCGGCAGCCAAAAGCGGGCGGCGGGCGGCCAGGCCCCGGAGGTTGTCGAGGGCGGTGCCCTCGTCGCCCGGGCCGCTCACCACGGTGATCACCGCAAAGCTGCCGATGGCCATGGCGGCGTAGGCAGCCAAGTAGAACAGCACGCTGGCCACACCGTCATCGGTTGCGGCCTGCACGCCGACGAGAATGAATCCTGCGTGGCTTATCGAGGAGTAGGCCAAGATCCGCTTTACGTCGGTCTGGACGATGGCCAGCATCGACCCCACCGCCAAGCTGGCGATGGCCAGGCCGAACACCACCGGCTGCCAGTCGTCGGTCACCTGTCTGAGATCGGCAAGCTGTCCTTCCTCGTAAATCGGTCCGAAAGCACCAAAGAACACCCGCAGGAGGGCGGCGAATCCGGCGGCCTTCACCCCGGCGGCCATGTACGACACCACCGGCGATGGCGCCCCCTGGTACACGTCGGGGGTCCAGGCGTGGAACGGCACCGCGGCCACCTTGAATCCGAATCCCACCAGCAGCATGGCCATCCCGGCCAGCAGCAGGCCGTTGTCGCTCAGGTCGTTGCTGCTGAGAATGTTCTCGATCTCGGCCAGGTTGATCGATCCGGTGGCCCCGTACACCAGGGCGATGCCGTAGAGCAGGAAAGCCGACGCGAACGCTCCCAACACGAAGTACTTGATACCCGCTTCCTGCGACTCGGCCCGGCGCAGGTGCATGGCCACCAGCACGTATACCGCCAGGGACAGGATCTCTAGCCCTAAGAACAACACGATGAGGTTGTTGGCCGAGGCCATGGTGATGCCGCCGGCGGCCGACAGCATCAACAGCACGTAGAAGGCCGGGCCATCGAGGCTCTCCCGGTGCAGGAACCCGTCGGCCACCAGCGCGGTCAGCACCACGGTGCAGGCCAGCACACCGATGATGAACACCGAGAACTGGTCCACCCCGATCGAACCGGCAATGGTCGAGTGGGGACCCCATTGGTCAACCCGTATCCACACCGGGATGGCGGTGGCCAGCACTCCTAGCCCGGCGGCCACTGTCCACGCAGCCGCGAACCAACCCGGCAGCCAGCGACCGGCCACCGACACGATGGTCAATAGCACCACTGCGGCCCCCGCCATCACTATGTGGGGGATGAGCGGCAGCCACTGGATGTCGGGAATCTCCGCCTGGGCGAGGATCGGAAGCATCAGTGACCCTCCCCCTCGCCGTAGTCGGCCTTGAGCTCGCGGAGCTCCTCAAAGCTCCCCTCGGGCCGATCACCCACGGTGGGCGACTGGAATCCCTCGACCTGCTCCATGTGGGAGATGAGCTGGTTGACCGCGGGCTCCATGCGCTCGATCACCGGCTTGGGGTATACGCCCAGGAACACGATGAGCCCGACCAGCGGCGCCATCACCAGCTTCTCCTGCCAGTTGAGGTCGGGCATCGACCGGTTGGCGTCGTCGGGGGTGCCGTGGAACACCCGCTGGTAGGCCCACAGCAGATACAGCGCGGCCAGGATGACCCCGGCGGCGGCCACCACCGCCCACCAGCGGTGGGCCACGAAAGCCCCGGCCAGAATCAAGAACTCGCCCACGAAACCGTTGAGGCCGGGCAGGCCCACCGACGACAGCATCACCACGGTGAACACCGCGGCCAGCACTGGGGCGGCCTTCTGGAGCCCGATCATCTCGGAGATCTGGCGGGTGTGGCGGCGCTCATAGATGAACCCCACCAGCAAGAACAGCGCCCCGGTGGACAGGCCGTGGTTCACCATCTGGAGCAGCCCGCCTTCGATGCCCTCGGTGTTGATGGAGAAGATGCCCAGCACGATGAATCCTAGGTGGGCCACCGAGGAGTAGGCCACCAGGCGTTTCAGGTCGCGCTGCATGGTGGCCACCACCGCGCCGTACAAAATGCCGATCACCCCCAGGGTGAACAGCAGCGGGGCGAAGTAGCGGGAGGCCTCGGGAAATAGATACAGGCCGAAGCGGACCAGCCCGTAGGTGCCCAGCTTGAGCAGCACCCCGGCCAGGATCACCGACCCGGCGGTGGGGGCCTCGGTGTGGGCGTCGGGCAGCCAGGTGTGCACTGGGAATATGGGCACCTTCACCGCAAAGGCCAGCGCGAACGACAGGAAGATCCAGCGGGCGGTGATGGTGGGAAGCGCCCCGGCGTCTTCGGCCAGCTCTACGAGGTTAAACGTGACCGCTCCGCCGGTCTCCCGGGCGGTGAGCAGCGCCAGGGCCAGCATCCCCACCAACATGAGGGCCGAGCCCAGCATGGTGAACAAGAAGAACTTGGTGGCCGCGTACTTGCGGTTCTCGTGGCCCCATTTCCCGATGAGGAAGTACATGGGAATCAGCACGACCTCGAAGAACAAAAAGAACAGCACCAGATCGAGGGCCAGGAACACCCCGAGGCAGCCGGTTTCCAGCACCAGCATCCAGATGTAATAGGCCTTGGCGTCGTGGGGCGGGTCGCAGGCCACGATGGCAATGGGGAACAGCAGGCCGGTGAGCACCACCAAGAACAGCGAGATGCCGTCCACCCCGACGTGCCAGGAGATGCCGGCTGAGCCGATCCACTCGGCGAACTGGGTGAACTGGAAACCGCCGTCGCCGGCCTCGAACGCGGCCATCAGCCACAGGGTGAGCGCCCCGGTAGCCGCCGAGGTGGCCACCGCCACCGGCTTGAGCACCATCGAGCGAGACGGGGCGATCAGCGCGATGGCCGCCGCGCCCACCAGGGGCAAAAAGATGATGACCGGAAGCACCATCGAGCCGTCCATCACAACCCTGCCCTATATATGAACCAGACCAGCAGCCCCACCGCGCCGATGGCGATGCCCAGGGCGTAGCTGCGCACCAGGCCCGACTGCGACACCCGCAGCTTGGTTCCGGCCCGGCGGATCAGGGTGCCGGTGGCGTTGACCGCACCGTCCACCACCTGCTCATCGAACTGGGTGGTGCGCTCGAAGGCCCGTCGGCCGGGGCCGCCCATGAAGTTGGTGACGGTCTCGTCAATGCGCCAGGCCCGGGCCAAGAAGGGGTGCTCGATGCGGGCCGGGTCGATCCGGCGACGGACGTACACCGCGGCACCGGCCGACACGCCGCCCAGGCTTCCGACAATGGCCACGATGGCCAATATCCACTGGGTGCCCCCGCCGAAGGGAAGGTGGCCGGAGTTGCCGAACAGCGACGGCTTCAGCCAGTTGCCCAAGAAGTGGACATCGGAGGTGAACGGCAGATTGAACACTCCAGCGACAATGGCTAATCCGGCCAGCGCCATCAGCGGGACGGTCATGGTCCAGGGCGACTCGTGGGGGTGGCGGTGGGGCGGGCCAGCCTCGGCCGCGGCTTCGGCCGTATCCTCAGGCCCCTCATCAGCCTCAGCTTCAACTTGAGCCTCAGCCTCAACCCAGCGGGGCGGGCCGAAGAAGGTCATGAGCACCAGCCGAGTCATGTAGAAGGCGGTGAGGATGGCGGTGGCCAAAAGCAGCACCCACAGCACCTTGTTCTCGCCGTAGGCGTAGGCCAGGATCTCGTCCTTCGACCAGAAGCCCGAGAATGGCGGCACCCCGGCAATGGCCAGCCAGCCGGCCACGAAGGTCATCGAGGTGATGGGCAGCAGCCGGGCCAGCCCCCCGTAGCGGCGGATGTCTTGGTCGCCGTCCATCCCGTGGATCACCGACCCAGCCTCCAAAAACAGCAGCGCCTTGAAGAAGGCGTGGGTGACCATGTGGAAGATGGCGGCCACGTAGGCGCCTGAGCCCACGGCCACGAACATGAAGCCGAGCTGGCTGACGGTGGAGTAGGCCAGCACCTTTTTGATGTCGTTTTGGGCCACGGCGATGGTGGCGGCCATCAGCGCGGTGCCCAGGCCCACCCACATGATGAGGTCGGGCACCCAGCCGTGGGCTTCGGCGATGATCGGGTTCATCCGGGTGAGCAGGTACACCCCGGCGGTGACCATGGTGGCGGCGTGGATGAGGGCCGACACCGGGGTGGGGCCGGCCATGGCGTCGGGCAGCCAGATGTGCAGCGGGAACTGGGCCGACTTGCCGGCCGCGCCCACCAAAAGCAGCACCACGATGGCCGAGGCGGTGCCCGCGGCCACGCCGTGCGATTCGACCTCGAAGAAGATCTCCCCGTACTGGAGCGACCCGAAGGTGAGAAACGCCAGGAACATGGCCACCAGAAAGCCCCAGTCGCCCACCCTGTTGGTGACGAACGCCTTCTTGCCCGCCGAGGCATTGGCCTCGTCGGTGAACCAGAACGAGATCAGCAGATAGAAGCAGGCCCCCACTCCCTCCCAGCCCAGGAAGGTGAGCAGCAGGTTGTCGCCCAGCACCAGCATGAGCATGGAAAAGGCAAACAGGTTGAGGTAGATGAAGAACTTGGAAAAGCCCTCGTCGCCGTGCATGTAGCCGATGGAATAGAGGTGGATAAGGGCGCCCACCCCGGTCACGAACAGGGCCATGGTGATGGACAGGGGGTCGGCCAGAAAGCCGATGTCCACCGCCAGCTTCCCGGCGGGCACCCACTCGAACAGGGTGACCACCGTCTCTCGCTCGTCGCCCTCGTGGCCGATGAGCCCGATGAACACCAAAAGCGTGGCGATGAACGAGCCGCCCATCATGGCGGTGGCCAACCAGCCGGCCCGAGGCTCGCCCAGGCGGCGGCCCAGCGCCATCAAGATCAGCACCCCGGCCAGCGGGAAAGCGGGGATCAACCAAACCAGATCGACGAGCGTGCTCATCGGCTCGCTCCTGACGTGCTTCCGCTCAACTTGCTCATGGCGGCGCTATCCCCTCAGCGCCGATAGGTCGTCGGCGGTGGCTTGGGGGCGGCGGCGGTTGATGGCCACCACGATGGCCAGGCCCACCACCACTTCGGCGGCGGCCACCACTAGCACAAAGAACACCGACACCTGCCCGCCGATGTCGTTGAGCTCCCGACCGAAGGTGATGAAGGTGAGGTTGACGGCGTTGAGCATCAGCTCCACGCACATGAACATGATCAGTGGGTTGCGCCGCACCAGCAGGCCCACCGCGCCGATGGTGAACAGACCGGCGGCCAGGATCAGATACCAGGTAGCGGTGACCATCAGTCGTCCACCTTGGTGTCTTGGGTTTCGTCGCTTCGGGCCATGCGGCGGGACATGACCACCGCGCCCACCACCGAGATGGTGAGCAGGGCGGCGGTGGCCTCAAAGGCGTACACGTAGTCGGTGAACAAAACGTCGGCTATCTGGCGGAGGTTGGAGTATTGGTCGGTGATATCCCGCGTCAGGATCTGGGGGCCGGAGTCGGAGGGGCCGATAGAGCTGCTCAAGATAAAGATCACCGCCAGCACGAAGGTGCCCAAGCCGACGATGGCGGCCAGAACTCTCTGGCCCGTGATGGGCTCCACCGACAGGTCTTCCAGCCGGTCGACACCCAGCAGCATGATCACGAACAAGAAGAGCACCACGATGGCGCCGGCGTAGACGATGATCTGCACCGCGGCCAGAAAGTGGGCCTCCAGGTTCAAGAACAGCACGGCCATGCCGAACAGGGTTCCCACCAGGCTCAGCGCGGCGTGTACCGGGTTGCGGGCCAGCACCACGCCCAGCGCCCCGGCCAGCACTATGGCCGCGCACACTATGAAGACCGCGGTCTCCATCAGTGGTGGCCTCCGTGGTCGTCGTGGCGGTGGTCGTGATCGTCGTGATGATGCTGGCTGTGGTCCTCGTCAGCTTCGGCGGCATCGTCGGACTCATCCTCCGACTGGCCCCGCTCCGGGGAGCGGATGCCATAGCCCAGCTCGCCCGACCAGGCCACCTTGCCCTCGTAGGCGGCTTGACCCGATGGCGATGTGGCCCGTACCCACGCCGAAGTGTGCTCGTCGTCGCCGGGTTCCCAGTGCTCCCAGGGAAGCTGCTGGGGTCGGCCGTCGTCGCCCACCACCAGCTCGTCTTTGGTGTAGATGGCGTCAGACCGGTTGGTGAACGAGAACTCGAACAGCTTCGTCTCGGTGATGGCTTCAGTGGGGCAGGCCTCCACGCACAGGTCGCAGTGGATGCACCGCAAGTAGTTGATCTCGTAGACGTAGCCGAAGCGCTCGCCGGGAGACACCGGATCGTCAGGCGGGTTGTCGGCCCCCCGCACATAGATGCAGCGGGCCGGGCACACGCCGGCGCACAGCTCGCACCCGATGCACTTCTCCATGCCGTCCTCGTAGCGGTTGAGCACGTGGCGGCCGTGGAAGCGCTCGGGCTTGGGGCGCTTCTCGTCGGGGTATTGGGTGGTGACCACCCGGCCCGACTCGGTGCCCTTGAGCATCTTGCGCAGAGTTACCGCAAATCCTCGGAGGTATCCCATTAGGCGAATCCTCCTTGGGGGTCGAGTTCCCGGCGTTGGCGGGCGGCCCGCAGGGCCAGGGCCAAGAGCCCGGCCAGTGCGGCCATGATGGCCAGCATCACGATCACCGCGGCGGCTCGGTTCCAACCCCGGTCGCCGGCCACGTCATAAGAGGCCAGCACCAGCAGCCAGCCCAGCGACAGGGGGATGAGCAGCTTCCAGCCCAAATCCATGAGCTGGTCGTAGCGGAAGCGGGGCAGGGTGGCCCGCAGCCACACGAAGGCAAACAGGAACAGCATCAGCTTGATGAAGAACCACAGCAAGCCCGACAGCCAGCCCACCGTGGTGAAGTCGGGGCCGTTGGGACCGCCCAAGAACAGCGTCACGATGATGGCCGACATGGTGATGGTGTTCATGAACTCGGCCAGGAAGAACAAGGCGAACCGGATGGAGCTGTACTCGGTGTGGAAGCCCCCGACCAGCTCCTGCTCGGCCTCCACCAAATCGAACGGGGGCCGGTTGAGCTCGGCGGTGGCCGCGATCAAGAAGATCACCATGGGGACCACCCAGGTAACCCACAGGTTCCAGTTCCACACCGACTGCTCGGCCACGATCTGGTTGGTGGACAAGCTGCCCGACTTCAACAGCACTGCGGCCAGCGACAGCCCCAGGGCGGCCTCATACGACACCATCTGGGCCGAGGCCCGCACCGAAGCCAGAAGCGGATACTTGGAGCCCGACGACCACCCGGCCAACATGACCCCGTATACCGCCACCGACGACATGGCCAGCACCAGCAGGATGCCCACCGGTGGGTCGGACACCTGGAGGAAGGTCTCGTGGCCGAATAAGGAGACCCGGCCGTTGCCGCCGCTGAAGTCTCCCCCCACCGGGACCACGGCGAACACCAAGAAGGCAGGCACCAGCGACAGGTAGGGGGCCAGCTTGAAGACCAAGCGGTCGGACTGCTCGGGGATGAGGTCTTCTTTGAAGAACAGCTTGATGCCGTCGGCCAGCGTCTGGAAGATGCCGAACGGGCCGGCCAGGTTGGGGCCGATGCGGTTCTGCATGTCGCTGATGAGCTTGCGCTCGAACCAGATCATCAACATGACGGCCACCAACAGCACCGCGAAGGCCACTCCCACCTTGAGCAGGGTGATGAGCACTTCGGCCAGGCCCACCCCGCCCACATACAGGGGGTCGATGCCGAACACGGTGGGACCCAGAGCAGCGCTCATCGGGTTATGACCCCTTGGTTCGACAAACCCGCGGTCATCGGGTTATGACCCCTTGGCTCGACAAACCCGCGGTCATCGGGTTTGGATCCTCAGGTCGGTGACCGCCGCGTTGGGATCTACCAGATCACGCACATCCAGGTCGGGGTGGTTGTAGCCGAACGCCGCGGTTCCCCGGGGCACACCGGGGTCGGCCACCACCGGCATGTCCATCTCGCCCACGTTGGAGATCACCTTCACATCGGTGCCCGTCTCCACGCCGACCCGCGAGAAGTCGTAGGGATTGACCGACAGAACGGCGGCCGGGGCCAAGCCGGCCAGCGAACCGGTGTGTTGGACCAGGGTGCCCCGGTCGTACATCCGCCGGGCCGACACCAGCCGCAGTGAGTAGGCGTCGGTCGGCGGGGCCGAGGCGGAGGTTTCGGGCGGGGTGAAGGCGATGGAGCTGTCGGCCACCACCACGCCGTCGTCGGAAGCCTCGATGGCCTCGATGGACAGGTCCCGGTGCGACGGGGCCACCGCGGCGATCTCTTCCCACACCTCCTCGGGAGAGCCGAAACCGAAGTCGTCGCCTAACTGTCTGGCCAGTTCGGTGGCGATGGCCCAGTCGGCCCGGGCGGTGCCCGGCGGTGTGATGATCTGACGCTGGACGGTTACCCGCCCTTCCAGGTTGGTGTGGGTGCCCCGGCGCTCGGCGAACCCGGCCGCGGGGAACACGACGTGGGCCCGGCCCGCAGAGGGGTTGAGGAACAGATCCGAGGCGATGATCGTGCCCACCTGGCTGAGGGCCTCTTCGGCCTGCTCGGCATTGGGGAAGTCGCCCAGCGGATCGGCCCCCAGCAGGATCAGCACGTCGATGCGGCCTTCGGCGGCGGCTTTCAGGATGTCGCGGGTACCCGCGCCCGGGGCAGAGGGCACCGAGCCCCACGATTCGGCCAGTGACGGTCCGCCGTCGGCCAGGGTGGTCCGGCCGGGCAGCAGGCCCGGGGCCAGTCCCATGTCGAGCGCACCCAGCACGTTGCCCCGGTGCAGTGCGGGCAAGAACGCGATGCCCGGCCGCCCGCCGGCGTTGAGAAGGTTGGCGAACCGGGCCAGCTCAGCCACCGCGTCCATGGTGAAATCGGCCGACTCGGCCAGCGAGGGGCGGCCCAGTATCACGGTGATCGGCTGGTCGGCGCGGTCGGCCAGTGCCGCCGCCGCGGCCGCCACATCGGCGGAGGTGACACCGCCGATGTCTCCGTCGGGTCCGGGGTCGATGTCGCCGCCCACCAGCGCTGCGGCCACCGCGGCGGCCTCTCCGGGGCGATGGTGCAGCCCGTGGGCCGCCAGATGGCTGAGCCCGGTGGCCCGGGGGGTGATCTCAATGAGCTGCACCCCGTCGTTGACCACGGCGTGGCGCAGGCG
>JAJEEH010000255.1 GCA_022821105.1 Acidimicrobiia bacterium | reverse complement strand
ACCGATCTGGAGAATTTGATACTGGTGGACGCCACCCCGATTGGCGACGATTTGTTTGATCCGACGTTGGCCATGATCGCCGAAGGGGAGGGGAAGGACGCCCGCCATTGGGTGGAGCAGACCGCCCAGAAAGCGCCGGAGATCCGGGAGCAGACGTTGGAGCGGCTGATAGAGCGGGGCATCTTGGAACGGCAGGAAGATCGCTTCTTGTGGGTTTTCCGGTCGCGCCGCTATCCGATGGTGGACGGCAAGGCCGAGCGGGAAGTGAAGCTGCGGATCATGGGCGTGCTGTTCAGCAACGAGATACCCAGCCCGCGCGACGTCGTGGTGATCTGCTTGGCCCACGCCTGCGGCATCTTCAGCGAGCTGCTGTCCAAGCGGGAACTGGAGCAGGCCACCGCCCGCATCGAGCAGGTGCGCAAGCTCGACCTCATCGGCCAGGCCATGACCCAGTCGATTCAGGACTTCGAGATCTGGCTGGCCAACGCCGCCGCCCAAGGCCGCGGTTTCTTCTAGGGAGCTGCCCATGGCTGCGTGGTCGGTTGCACCGATCGGGGGAGTGCTCGGCGCCCGGGTGACCGGAATCGACTTGGGCCAACCGCTGGGTGACGGGGAGCGGAAGGATCTGTACGAGCTGCTCCTGGAGCACCTGGTGCTGGCGTTCCCCGGCCAATCCATCGAAGACTCCCACCAGATGGATCTGCTGGCCCCGTGGGGCCAGCCCTACATCCACCCCATCGGCCGGGTGGCGGGCGCGGTGGAAGCCAAGGTGGAGCGCATCGTGGATGACGAGGAGCGCCCGCCGTACCAGGATAAATGGCACACCGACGTCACCTGGGACCCCGATCCGCCGATCTTGGGCACGCTGCGGGCCATCGAGATGCCGGCCAGGGGCGGCGACACCTTGTTTGCCAGCATGTACGCCGCCTATGACGGCTTGTCGGAGACCTTGCGGGACCGGCTTGAGGGAGTAACCGCCTGGCACGACATAGGACCAGGCCAGTCGTTCAAGTCCAAAGCCGGCGTCGAACTGTACGACCGCGCCAAAGAGCAGTTCCCCGGTGCCGAGCGCCCGGTGATCGCGGTGCACCCCGATACTGGCCGCCGCTATCTGAACGTCAACAAGAACTTCACCAGCCACTTGGTGGGGTTCGAACGGGCCGAGAGCGACGCCCTGCTCGACTGCCTCTACGAGCACGCCACCCAGCCCAACTACACGATGCGCTACGAGTGGACCGAGGGCGACGTGGTTCTGTGGGACGAGCGCTGCACCCAGCATTTCGCAGTGGCCGACCATTACCCCCAGCGCCGGGAGATGGCCCGCCTCACCGTATCCGCCCCCGCCTGAGCTACTGGCTAGGGGTTTCGTTCCGCTGGCTAGGCTGCGCCAGTGAAGTCCGACGAAGTGAAGTTCGACGACGAGAAATTCGACGTCGCCGCGGTGGTGGCCGGGGCATGGGTCCCGAGCCGGTACGGGCCCGACGATGTGCTGGGCACATACAACGAGGTCACCGACCAGAAGCGGGCCGACGCGCTGGCGATGCTGGATCTGACGAGGCCCATTCGCACCTTTTCGATGGGCGACGGCATCTGGCCGGGGTATCCGGCCTTCGCCGACCGGCAGTTCTCCCAGACGCTGGTGGTGGCCGGTTATGACCCTGGCGAGGGCTTCGAGGGGCAGATCGTGAGCAGCACCGAGGGGTTGGGCCAATCCAAGCTGGGCTACTCCGAGGAGCGGGTGTCGTACACCTTCAACATGAGCTCAAAGATCAACGGCTTCACCCATGCCGCGGTGGACGGCATCTTCTACAACGGCCACAAGGGGGCCGACTTGGCCCGCACCGACGGGGTGACCGCCATGGACGTGCCGTCGTGGGGGCCGCCGCTGCTCACCCGGGGGCTGATGATCGACGTGGCCGCCCACGTGCAGGCCACGTCGGGCGATGTGGAGACCAATCAGGCGGGACTGCCCCGGCTCATGGACCGGCACCGCGTCACCGTCGAGCAGATCGAGGGCGCCATCGAGCGCCAAGGCCTGCCCCAGCCCGGACCGGGCGACGCCCTGTGCCTGCGCACCGGGTGGATCAGCCTCACCCGGGAGGACCCCGAGCGGTTCAAGGCGGCCTCGCCTGGTCCGTGGATCGCTGAGAACAAGTGGCTGGCATCCCACCGGCCCGCGCTGGTGTCCACCGACAGCTGGATGTGGGGGGTGTTCGACTTCGAGGCCACCGGCGGCTGGGTATCGGCCGGACACCAGATCATGCTGGTGAAGGAGGGCATCCGCATGGCCGAGTCCCTGAGCTGCGAGGAGGTCGCGGTCGCGGGGGTCGACCGGTTCGTGTTCTGCCACTCCCCGTTCCGGGCCAAGGGGTCCACGTCGTGCTCGTCGCCCCCCATGGCCATTGCCAATCCACCCAGCGCCAACCCACCCAGCGACAACCCACCGGAGGAACCATCATGAGCATTTTGGAAGGATCACCGCTGGCCGGAAGGGTGGCCCTGGTCACCGGGGCCAGCCGGGGCATCGGCAAGGGCTGCGCCCTGGAACTGGCCGCGGCGGGGGCTGCGGTGTATGTCACTGGACGCACCACCGGCGCGGGTCAACATCCGCTGCCCGGCACGGTGGGGGCCACCGCCGAAGAGATAATCGCCGCGGGCGGAAGTGCGGTGGCGGTGGCCTGCGACCATCGAGATGACGACGCGGTGCGGGCGGTGTTCGACCAGATCGCCGAAGAACAGGGCCGTTTGGACGTGCTGGTGAACAACGCCTTCATCGTCACCGACGAGCTGACCTCGGGCCTGCCCTTTTGGGAAGTGCCCATCTCCAACTGGGACGACATGATCGACGTGGGCACCCGTTCGGCCTATGTGGCCTCGGTGATGGCCGCCCCGGTGATGATCGGCCAGGGCGACGGGCTGATCGCCAACATCAGCTCGTCGGGGGCCGCCGAGTACGCCTGGCATGTGGCCTATGGCGTGGGCAAGTGCGCCCTCGACCGCATGACCGCCGACTGTGCCCGCGAGCTGCGGGACACCGGGGTGTCGATGGTGTCGGTGTGGCCCGGGTTCGTACGCACCGAGCGCATTGATATGGCGATAGACGCTGGCGTGGAGCTGCCGCCCAGCTTGGACCTGTCGGCAGCCGAGTCATCCCGGTTCACCGGCCGGGCGGTTACCGCCCTGGCCATCGACGCCGGCCGGTCTCGCTACACCGGCCAGGCGGTTACCTCTCGGAACATGGCCGACGCTTTCGGCTTCACCGACGTCGACGGCAGCCTGCCCGCCGGTCCCCTCCACGATCGCACCGGCTAGCCACAGCCATGACTGCCGTGGAGCCATTCGCTATCGACGTGCCCGATGAGGTGCTCGACGACCTGAACCGCCGCTTGGACGCCACCCGGTGGTTCGACCCGCTGCCCGGGGCCGGATGGAACGAGGGCACCGACCTGGACTACCTCAAAGAGCTGTGCCGATACTGGCGCCACGACTACGACTGGCGGGCAACTGAGGCCGAGCTCAACCGGTTTCCCCAGTACACCACGGTCATCGACAACCAGAACTTGCACTTCATCCACGCCCGCAGCCGCAATCCTGATGCCATGGCCCTGGTCATTCATCACGGCTGGCCCGGCTCCATCACCGAGTTCGCCAAGGTGATCGAGCCGCTGCGGGAGCACTTCCATGTGGTGTGCCCCTCACTACCCGGATACGGCTTCTCGGGGCCTACTTCTGAATCGGGCTGGACGCCCCGGCGCATGGCCACCGCCTCCCTGGAGCTGATGACCCGGCTGGGCTATGAGCGGTTCGGCGCCCAGGGCGGGGACTGGGGGGCGATGGTCACCACTCAGATGGCACTCCAGGCCCC
>JAJEEH010000039.1 GCA_022821105.1 Acidimicrobiia bacterium | reverse complement strand
CCGGCACCCGGGAGCTGCTGACGCTTCAAGAGGAAGTGGACGGTCTGCGGTCGCGCTGCTCGGCCATGGAAAGCGATGCCCTGGAGTTGATGGAGGCAATCGAGGGAATCGAGTCTGACGTTGTGACTCTGGGCACCAGCCTTGATACCGCCGATGCTGAGGTGATTTCAGCCCAGCAGCAGCTGACCGACGCCGAAGCCGACGTGCAGGCTGAGATCGACCAGGAGACCGCGGCCCGCTCAGCTGAGGCCGCCGATGTCCCCGAGGCCGCCCTGGCCAGCTACGAGTCCCTGCGTGCTCGCATGGGCGGGGTGGCGGTGGCCCGGCTCCGCAACGGCACTTGCGAGGGCTGCCATCTGGCGCTCTCGGCCATGGAACTAGACCGCATTCGCCACGCACCCGCCGATGAGCTGTGCCACTGCGAGGAGTGCGGCCGGATCCTGGTGCGGACCTGACCAGTCGGCTAACCGGTGTTCATCTGGTACTTGGCCCTCAGCTTTGTGCTGGTGGCCTTGGTGTTCGACAGCCCGGCGCTGGACTACCGCATGGTGATCCTCGGCTCTGTGCTTCCCATGGTCGAACTTCTGGCCGATGGCCCCTGGGCGCTGCACACTTTGCTCGCGCCGTTGGCCGTGCTGGTGGTGGTGATGCTGGCCACCCGAGGCCGACGTCTGGCCCGAAGGCGCTGGCTGGGGCTGCCCATCGGTCTATTCCTGTACCTGGTGCTCGACGGAGCGTGGCTGCGCACTGCCCTGTTCTGGTGGCCGGTATTCGGCGTGAGCGTGGATAGCGCCGAACTGCCCGAATTCAAACCCGTCGCCGCCCTGATCGTCCTCGAGCTGATCGGACTGGCCGTCGGAACATGGGCGGTTCGCCGCTACGGATTGGCCGATCGGGAGCGCTTGCGGCTGTTTTGCACCCAAGGTCGATTGGACCGAGCTCAGATGGGCGCCGCCCGCCCGTGGCGTCGTCGGCGGCCTTGAGCACGACCATATTCCAAGGATCTGGCTTCCAAGGATCTGGCCTCCAAGGATCAAGACGGTGAGTCGGCCTGTAGGCGGGATTCTGTCCGGGTCCTGACGGACCGTGGATGGCCATCCATCTGAGCGGCCTACCCGGGGACTGCCCCTGATGGGGCGGTGGGCCACCATGTCCCCTGCTTGGCCTTGCTCCCGGTGGGGTTTGCCGAGCAAGCCGAGTCGCCCCGGCTCCTGGTGCGCTCTTACCGCACCGTTTCACCCTTGCCTGTGCCCGGAGTACCGGGCCTGGATCACCGTTGCCGGATCACCGTTCCCGAAAAACCGGGCCATCGGCGGTCTGTTTTCTGTGGCACTTTCCTTCGAGTCGCCCCGACTGGCCGTTAGCCAGCACCGTTGCCCTGCGGAGTCCCGACCTTCCTCGACACCGGCGTCAAGACCCCAGTGCCGCGGCCATCCGGCCGACTCACCGTCGCGTCCAGTTTGCCAGCCTCGCCATGTTGAGGCGAGAGGGTTTACAAGCCGATGTCGGAGAGCTCCGGGTACCAACGGGCGGCTCGCTGTACCGCGTCCTGCCAGCGGTCGCGGTCGACGGCGGTCTGGGGCTCCACCACCGCCCTCGGCGACCACGAATCGGCCACCTCCTGCCAGCTCGACCACTGGCCCAGCGCTCGTCCGGCCAGTACTGCCGCGCCCAGCGCTGTCCCCTCCGGTACCGGGCACAGCTCCACCGTCCGGCCGAGGGTATTGGCTAGGACTTGGTTGAACACCGGATTCTGGGACATTCCCCCGTCCACACGAATCCGCTCGATCCGAAAGCCGCTGTCGGCCTCGGCCGCTTCGAGCAGATCAGCAGCGCGATGGGCCACACCCTCGAACACGGCTCGCACGATGTGGGCTGCGGTGGTGCCTCCGGTAATGCCGAACAGCGCGGCTCGGGCGCCGAAGTCCCAGTGGGGGGTGCCCAGCCCGTACAAAGCGGGCACGTACACCACGCCTCCGGTATCGGACACGCTGCCGGCCAGTTCGGTCGACTCGGCCGCATCGCCCAGCAGGCCCACGTCGTCGATCAGCCAGCTCAGGTTCGACCCGGCGGCGATCATCATTGCCTCCACGCCCCACACAATGGTCCCGTTTTCCTGCCACGCCACGATGGGGAAGGTCCCCCGGTCGCTGCGCTTGTCGGCGATCGGCCGGTCGGCGCCGGTGCATACGTCCAAGAAGGCACCGGTGCCGAATGTGAGCTTGGCCAGGCCCTCAAGCACACAGCGCTGACCGATCAGGGACGACTGCTGGTCGCCGATGATCCCGGCAATCGGTGGTCCCTCTGGCAAGGCGGTGGCCGAGCCCACCACCCCGGTGGAGTCCACGATCTTGGGCAAGCAGCGGGTGGGAACCCCGATCCGCTCGATTATCTCGTTAGACCAGCTACTTCCGTCGTCGGAGAGCATTCCGCTCATGGCCGCATTGGAGGGATCGGCCACATGGCTGGCGCCCTGCGACAAGCACCACACCGCCCAAGTGTCCACGGTGCCGAAGCAAAGGTCTCGAGTCCGGTCGGGATCGTGCTGGTCGAGCAGCCAAACCAGCTTGGTAGCCGACTCGTTGGGCACCAGTCGAAGACCATCGGCCTGCCAGGCCAGGCACTCGCCAACCGTGCGGAGGTCCTGCCAGCCCAGGGCCGGGCCCACCGGCTCGCCGGTCTTGCGGTCCCAGACCACCGCCGAGCCCCGCTGGTTGGTCACGGCCACGGCCTCCACACCGCCCACCTCGTCGATTACCTCGGTGGCGGATTGCAGAATCACCGATGCCATCTCGTTGGCGTCGAACTCCACCAACCCCGGCTCGGGCATGTCGGGCGGCGTGCGCTTCTGGCGAAAGCAGATCACCCGGTGCCCGTCAGTCACCGCCGAGCGGATGCTGCTGGTGCCCACGTCGATGACGCAGATGTTCATAAAGGAGATTGTGGCAGGGTAACGACGATGGTCCACACTATGACGATGGGCCTGGGCCAACACGGGGGATGGGCTGGGATATTCCGGCAGCTGACCGGGGGCGGCAGCCTGACGGCCGACGCCGCCAACGATGCCATGACCGAGATCTTGAATGGCGAGGCAACCCCGGCCCAGATCGCCGGGTTCGTCATTGCCCTGCGGACCAAGGGAGAGACCGCAGAGGAGCTGGTAGGGCTCCTGTCGGCCATGCGGACGGCTGGGGAGATGGTCCCGCTGGATGCCGCCGGCCTCGGACTCATCGACACTTGCGGCACCGGCGGCGACAACAGCGGCAGCATCAACGTGTCCACCGCGGCTGCGCTGGTGGCTGTTGGAGCAGGCGCCAGGGTCTGCAAGCACGGCAACCGATCGGCCTCATCCCAATGCGGCTCGGCCGACGTGTTGGAGGCTCTGGGCGCGGTAATCGACCTCGGCCCTGAGGGAGTGGCCCGGTGTGTGGTCGAAGCCGGATTCGGATTCTGCCTGGCACCCCGCTTCCACCCGGCCATGCGCCACGCAGGACCGGCTCGCCGAGAACTGGCCGTGGCCACGGTGTTCAACTTCCTCGGCCCCCTGGCCAACCCGGCCGGGGTCAAGCGGCAGCTGGTGGGGGTCAGCGACCGGGCGATGGCCGAGATCATGCTGGAGGTGCTGGCCGCCACCGGGTCGGAGCGGGCCATGATCGTTCACGGCCACGACGGCTTGGACGAACTGTCTACCACCGGGCCGACCGAGGTGTGGGAGCTGCGGGACGGACACACCCGTCACCACACGGTGGATCCCACAGAGCTCGCCTTGGCGCCGGCTGCGGTTGAAGATCTGGTGGGCGGCGACGCCGCCGTCAACGCTGACTGCCTGCGGCGAGTGCTCGACGGCCAGCCGGGTGCGCACCGAGACATCGTGGTTCTCAACGCCGCCGCCGCTTTGGTAGTGGCCGAAGTGTCCGACTCGCTGGAGGGCGGGCTGGAGGCAGCCGCCGCGTCTATAGACAGCGGCCGAGCCGGCGAAGCACTCGACGCGTTTGTCGCCACCTCGAATGAAGCCCGCTCTGATGAGGAGAGGGAATGAAACCGGGCGCAGTCGATCTCGTGAACCGGTGAGCGCCGTAAGCACCGATGAGGTGGTCGCCGCTGGTTTGGCGGCGGGACTCGACGCCGTCGGAGTCGCCCCGGCTGAGCCGTTCGAGTCCACCCGGGCCACCCTGGTATCCCGGCGGGAGCAGGGTCTGCACGGGGGGATGGCGTTCACCTATAGAAACCCGGAGCGCTCCACCGACCCGGGCCGAACGGTGAGCGGGGCGCGGTCCCTCGTGGTGGGAGCGCTGGGCTATCGGCGCCCCGCCCCAGCGCGGCCCGACCGGGCCACGGGTCGAGTGGCCGCCTATGCCCGCCGCGACCACTACGCGAGTTTGCGAGGTGCCCTCAGCCAAGTGGCCGATCTGCTGCACGGCGCCGGGCACAAGGCCGCGGTGGTGGCCGACGACAACGCTCTGGTGGACCGGGAGGCGGCCCAGAGGGCGGGGTTGGGATGGTACGGCAAGAACAGCAACATCTTGCTTCCGGGCAAAGGGAGCTGGTTCGTGCTGGGATCGGTGATAACCACCGCTGAGTTGGAACCGTCGACCCCGGTGCCCGATCAGTGCGGGCCGTGCCGCCGCTGCTTGGACGGCTGCCCGACGGGGGCGATAGTGGCCCCCGGCGTCGTGGACGCCCGGCGATGCCTGGCATGGCTGGTGCAGGCCGACGGTGACTTCCCCCTTGAATTCCGAGAGGCGCTGGGCGACCGGATCTATGGCTGCGACGACTGCCAGGAAGTGTGCCCGCCCAACCGAGTTGCCGATTCGGAAGGCAGCGGTGAGGGGGGATGGCTCGAAGACGACACTGCATGGGTAGACCTGGTGGAACTGCTGCAAATGGACGACGACGAGCTGATGGCCCGTTACGGCCGCTGGTATATCCCCAAGCGCGAGCCCCGCTATGTGCGGCGCAATGCGCTGGTCGCCCTGGGGAACTCCGGACGGGGTGCCGACCCCGAGGTGGTGCACACTGTGCACCGCTATCAGTCGGCTTACGACCCCATGCTGGCGCGTCACGCCGATTGGGCCGCGGCTGCTCTCGGGGTCAGCACCGTGGAACCGGTTTGAGCCATGGCTCGACATCTGCTGGTGACCAACGACTACCCCCCCAAGCTCGGGGGAATCCAGAACTACCTGTGGGAGCTGTGGCGCCGACTGCCGCCCGATGAGGTGTGCGTGCTGACCCGCTCCCATCCCGGAGACACGGAGTGGGATGCCCAGCAGGATCACCAGGTGATCCGCTCACCCCGCCAGTTCCTCCTTCCCACTCGGGAAATGGCCGCCGAGATCACCGACCTGGCCGACGAGATCGGCGCCGAGCTGGTTCTCTACGATCCCGCGGTCCCCTTGGGATTGCTGGCTCCCCGGCTTCCCCATCCCTATGGCGTGATCCTGCACGGTGCCGAGGTGACCGTCCCCGGACGCCTGCCGGGCAGCAAACAGCTCCTGGCCCAGGTGCTGCGCGGGGCCGAAGTGGTGATCACCGCCGGGCGATACTCGGTGGCCGAAGCCGAACGCGCCGCGGGCGGGCCGCTCCCCGCGGTGATCGTGCCCCCGGGTGTCGACGTCAACCGCTTCAAACCCCTGGATGCGGCCCAGCGGCGGGCCGCCCGCCTTCGCTTCGGGCTTCCGACCAACGCCCCAGTGGTGGTGTCGATCAGCCGGCTGGTGCCCCGCAAGGGCATGGACGTGCTCATTGCCGCCTCGGCCCGGCTGGCCGATCGCCATCCGGGGCTCACGCTGGCGGTGGCCGGGGCGGGGCGCGACCGGGCCCGGCTGGATCGGATAATCGGCACCACGGGCGCGCCGGCCCGCCTGCTGGATCGGGTGGCCGATGCGGACCTGCCCGATCTGTACGGCTGCGCCGACGTGTTCGCCATGGTGTGCCGCCATCGCTGGGGAGGCCTGGAGCAGGAGGGGTTCGGCATCGTGTTCTTGGAGGCGGCCGCCGCCGGGGTGCCTCAACTGGCCGGTGAGAGCGGGGGAGCGGCCGAGGCGGTTGAGCATGGCCGAACCGGCTTGGTGGTGCAGAAGCCCAGTCAGCTAGACGCAGTGATCGCATGCCTGGATTCCCTTTTGTCGGATCGGGTTCGCCTTCAGCGGATGGGAATGGAGAGCCGGCTGAGGGCGGTGGCCGAGTTCTCCTACGACCACATGGCCGAACGGCTCCGAACCGTGATCGCCGAGGTCATAGCCCGCAGGATGAATCGCTGATGGCTTTGGGCAGCGGCCTGGTGCCCCCGGACGTGGAGGGATCGGGCCTCATCCGGGCGTGCTGGGCGGGAACATGGGTGTTCATTGCGGTCTCTGTTTTGACCACCGCCTTCCCCGATCCCATGGCGGTGCCCATTGCGGTGGTGTCGCTCGGTCTGCTGGGCCTGGGCTGCTGGGCCATGCTCTGGGCCTTCCAGCGGGCCTTGCAGCGCAGCCGATACGAGTTGATCGGGGTTGGGGGCCTTTATTTCCTCGCGGGCTGCGCACCCCGACCCGTGCGGGTCTCGATGATGGCCGCGTTGGCTCTGGAGTTGGCGGTAGCGCTGGCCGCGGCCTCGGTGCGTCCGTTTACCGCGTCTGCGTTCGGTATCCTGGTACCTGTCTATGCTCTGGGCTTGTCCGGCGCATGGGGTGCCAGACATGGGACCTTCCCACCCCGGCCCCCCGACGGCACAACTTCAGAACGCGGCGATCCCAGCAGGAACGGTGACGATGTTTGAGCAGGCCACCAAGAGCATCACCATAGAAGCGTCGCCCGCGCGCTGCTTCGAGGTGGTGTGCGATTTCGAGTCCTATCCCGAATGGGCCACCGAGGTGAAACAGGTCGAGGTGGTCCGACGAGATGACGACGGGCGAGGCGGTTTGGTGTCGTTTAGGGCCGCGGCCATGGGCCGCAGCACCAACTATCTGCTGGAGTACTACTACGGCTCCAACCCTCTGCGGGTCACCTGGCGTCTGGTGCAAGGGGATCTGACCCGGCGCCTCGACGGCGAATACTGCTTCAATCCGGTGCCCGGCGAGCCGGATCGCACCGAGGTCACCTATCACCTCGCCGTCCAAATGGTTATGCCGCTGCCGGGATTCGTGAAGCGCCGGGCGGAGGCGCGAGTCATGCAGACCGCGCTGGAGGACCTGCGCCGCCGAGCCGAATCGGGTGCCGGGAAACTCCTCTGAATTCGCCCTTCCAGAAAGTAGATTGGATCTGTGGAGTTCCGCCGGATCAACAACCTGCCCCCGTACGTCTTCACCATCATCAACGACTTGAAGGTGGAGGGCCGCCGGGCCGGCCACGACATAATCGACCTGGGATTCGGCAATCCCGACCTCCCGTCCCCCGACATTGCGGTGGAGAAGCTGGCCGAGGCCACTCGCAACCCCCGCAACCACCGGTACTCGGCCAGCCGGGGCATCCCCAAGCTGCGTGAGGCCATCGCCGGGTACTACGCCCGGCGGTTCGGCGTGTATCTCGACCCCGACACCGAGGTGATCAACACCATCGGGGCCAAGGAGGGGTTCTCCCACCTCATGTGGACCCTGCTCCAGCCCGGCGACGCCGCCCTGGTGCCGTCGCCCTCCTATCCGATCCACCTCTATGCCCCGCTGTTCGCCGGTGCCGAGGTGCGCGAGATCCCGTTGAGCACCGGCACCGACTTCTTCGGCACCATGCAGGAGCGCTGGCGCTACTCCTGGCCCAAGCCCCGCATCATCGTGCTCTCGTTTCCCCACAACCCCACCACCGCCTGCGTCGACTTGGAGTTCATGGCCGGCGTGGTGGCCTTCGCCAAGGAGCACGATGTGCTGCTGGTGCACGATTTTGCCTACGCCGATCTGGGCTACGACGGCTACCTGCCGCCGTCCATCATGCAGGTGGAGGGCGCCAAGGACGTGGCGGTCGAGCTCTATTCCATGACCAAGTCGTTCTCCATGGCCGGTTGGCGGGTGGCCTTCATGGTGGGCAATCCCCAGGTGGTGGCGGCGTTGGCCAAGCTCAAGTCCTATCTGGACTACGGCACCTTCCAGCCCATCCAGATCGCGGCCACCGTGACCCTGAACGAGGCCCCCGGCCATCCCAAAGAGGTGTGCGACATCTACCAGAGCCGCCGCGACGCCCTGTGCTTGGGGCTGAACCGCATGGGGTGGGAGGTGGAGCCGCCCCAGGGGACCATGTTCGTGTGGGCCAAGATCCCCGAGCCCTACCGGGAGATGGGGTCGGTGGAGTTCGCCTCCTGGCTGGTTCGGGACGCCCGGGTGGCGGTCTCTCCCGGGGTGGGATTCGGCCCCGGTGGGGAGGGCCACGTGAGGTTCGCGCTGATCGAGAACGAGCAGCGCACGGCGCAGGCTGTCCGCCAGCTTCGCCAATCGCTGGCCAAGCTGGGCTAGTGGCCAAGTCCCCATGAGAGCCCCATGAGAGTCGGCCTGTTGACCGGGGGCGGCGACTGCCCGGGGTTGAACGCCGTCATCCGGGCCATTGTGCGCAAGGCCGAGCGCCACCACGGCGACACCGTGGTTGGCTTCCTGGACGGGTGGCGCGGCGTGCTCGAGGGCGATTTCATCGAGGTGGACGTGGAGCGCATGCGGGGAACCCTGCCCCGGGGCGGCACGGTGTTGGGCACCTCCCGGATGTCTCCCCGGATGTACGACGACGGGATCGAACGGGTGCGGGCCACCGTGGAGGCCACCGGAATTGACGCGTTGATTGTCATAGGAGGCGAGGGGACTCTTTCGGCGGGCGTGGGGGTGTACGAGGCGGGCGCCGCCAATGTGGTGGGCGTGCCCAAGACCATCGACAACGACATTGCGCTCACCGAGCTCACCTTCGGGTTCGACACCGCGGTGGAGATCGCCACCGGCGCCATCGACCGGCTGCACACCACCGCGGAATCACACGACCGGGTGATGGTGGTGGAGGTAATGGGCCGCCACGTCGGGCACATCGCCACCTGGGCTGGCATCGCCGGAGGGGCCACCCTCACCTTGATTCCCGAGGAGCCCTTCGATATCGAGGCGGTAGCCGAGGCCATCATTCGACGCCACCAGCGGGGCCGCTGGGCGTCGATCGTGGTGGTGGCCGAAGGGGCCCGCCCCAAGGAGGGCACGCTGGAGCTGCCTGAACCGGAAGTCGACAAGTTCGGCCATGTTCGGTTGGGGGGAATCGGCCAGCTGGTGGCCACCGAGATCGAGGCCCGAACCGGCTTCGACACCAGGGTCACGGTGTTGGGCCATATCCAGAGGGGCGGCACTCCCTCCGCGTTCGACCGAGTTCTGTGCTCGTGGTACGGCATTGCGGCCATCGACGCCGTTCACGACAGCGCCTGGGGGTCGATGGTGGCCTTCCAAAACGGCGAAATGACCCGGGTGAAGTTGGCTGACGCGGTATCCGAGCTGAAACCGGTCAGCCCCGCGCTCTACGACGTGGCCCGCACGTTCTTCCCCTAGCAGCTGCCGGCGACCGCTCGGCGATGTCGATGTTGTCTCCCTAGAAGTCCAGGGTGAAGTCCGGGGGCATTCCGGGCGGCAGGGTGGGAGTGGGCTCAGGGGTCGGGGTCGCCACGGCGGTGGGGGTGACCGGTGGCTCAGGGGTTGGCGTCTCCGGCGGCGCCGTGGGCGTCTCGGCCGGTGGAGTGGGTGCGAGGGTGGCGGCCGGTGTGGGCTCTGGGGTGGGCTCGGGCTGGTATTCGGGGTCAACCGAGTAGAAGTCGTTTCTGGTCACGGGCAGATCGCTCTCCCCGCTGTCGGTGGGCAGCGGCACGGGATTGTCGTTGAGCATCAGCGAGAAGCGGTTGGCGTTGGTGTTCTCGATGGCGGTGAACACCAGCTGGGCCACCGCGAGCTGGCGATTCTCGCCCTCCAAGCGCTCTTCGAACACCTCGGACTCCAGCGCCACGGTCACCAGATCGTTGGCCGGGTTGACGTTGACCGCCACCACATCGACATCGGCCGGCAGGGCGGTGGACAGAGCCTGTTCGGACTCAGCCTCGTTGGGGGCCGAGAACAGGGCCTCCAACACGGCGTTGGGCCGGGCCGGGCTGGCCACGTTGCGCACCACGGGGGAGAGCAGGTTGTTCTCGTCGATCAAGTAGATGAGCACTTCTTGGGTTATCAGCGGCGTTGGCTCGGGCGATTCGGTTGGCGCGGCCAAGTCTTCGGGGAGCCGTGAGTAGTCCACAGTGCGAGGGCGGCCGTCTTCGGGCACCGAGCAAGCGGTGGCCGCCAGTAGCGCGGCGGCCAATGCTGCCCCCAAGCGTCGCAGAGTGGCCTGCCCAGTCATGACACGACGATGGGTAGTTGGACGACGAATCGGGTGCCCCGCTGCCCGTCGGGTCGGTCTTCGCACCAGACGCGGCCTTCGTGGAGGGCGACGTGCTCGGACACCAGCGCGAGTCCCAGTCCCACCCCGGTTGTGGTTCCCCGCTCGACCGTCTGTCGGCCACGGGAGAACCGGTCGAAAATGTGCTCCTTCTCGTCGTCGGCCACACCGGGACCGGCGTCGTCTACCGCGATCACGACCTCCTTCATGTGGTGGCCGAGGGTGATCCTGGTGGCTCCACCCGCGTATTTCTGAGCATTGCTCAGGAGGTTGTCGATCACCTGCACCAGCCGGCGCTTGTCGGCCCGCACCCTGGTTCGGGCGGTGACCAGGTCGCAGACAATGGGTATCTCCACCGGGCTGGTGGCCGACACCGCATTCTCCACAAACTCGAGCAGGTTGAACACGTCCAAGTCGAGCTCGGCGGTGCCCACATCGAATCGGGAGATCTCCAGCAAGTCCTCTACCAGGTGCTCGAACCGGTTGACGTCCTCGGTGAGCAGGTCGAGCGCGGTCCGGGCCCGCTCGGGCAACTCGGCCCGGCGGGTGTTCATAACCTCCAAGGAGGCCGACAGGGTCATCAGCGGCGATCGCAGCTCATGGCTGACCTCGGACGCGAACCGCTCGTCGCGAGCGATCCGGTCTTGGAGCGCGCCCACCATGTCGTTGAACGAGTCGGTGAGCGCAACCAGCTCCCGGGCGGCTCCGGCCTCCAGCCGGGTGCTCAGGTCGCCGTGGGCGATGGACTGGGCTGCGGTGCCGATTTCCACCAGCGGGCGCAGCAGGCGGCGGCTGGCCCAGAATCCGACCCCGGCCGACGCCAGGGTCACACCCCCGCCGGCACTGGCGAGGATGATCCCCAGCGAGCCCAGCGTGTCCTCGATCTCATCCAGCGGCGTGGCCTCGTAATAGGAGGCGTTGTGGCCGGGAATGGGGATGCCGATTACCAAGAAGGGCTTGTCCCTCACCCGGTAGCGCATGCGCGCCGGTGTGCCGCCCTCCACCGTTCGGCGGAGCCGCTCGTCGATGTCGCCCTGCTCGAATTCGAACGACGGCTGGAACCAGTCGCTGCCCACTCTGAGCACCGGACGGGAGCCCTCGGGGGTGGCCAGCGTGCTGACCAGGTTCTGGAGAGCTTCCGACTCGATATCGGGGCTGAGGCGGCGGTTGACCACCGAGGCGTTGAACCCCACCGTGGCCAGGGCGTCGTTCTCCCGCCCGTTGAGCAGGTTCTGGCGGGTCAGCGCGAACACGGTCACGCTGAGCAGCGCCGACAGCAGCAGCGTGGTCAGCACCAGGGCCAGGATGATGCGGGTGCGGAGCCTCAGCCGGCGAGCCCGCGATCCCGCCCGGTGCCAGATTTGGGAGACAAGCCCCTGGTTTGGGGCCGCGGCACCCGTTTCCGACCAGGTCATTGGCGCGTTGCCCCTGGTTCCTAGGCTTGGAGCTTGTATCCCAGGCCGCGAACGGTGACCACGTAACGCGGGTTGGCCGGGTCGGTCTCGATCTTGGTGCGCAGCCGTCGGATGTGGACGTCCACCAGTCGGCCGTCTCCGAAATATCCGAGATCCCAAACCCGCTCGAGGAGCACTTCTCGGCTGAGCACCTTGCCGGAGTTGGAGGCCAACTCGACCAGGAGGCGGAACTCCGTTTTGGTGAGGTGGGCCTCTTCGCCATCGACGGTCACCACGCCCTGCTCGGGCATGATCTCCAGCCGCCCGAAGCGCATTTCGGTCATGGTGGTGTCGGTGGTTCGCACCCGGCGCAATAGGGCGCGGATTCGAGCGGAGAGCTCTTTGGGCGCGAACGGCTTGGTGAGGTAGTCGTCGGCGCCCGCCTCCAGCCCGGCCACCACATCGTGGGTGTCGGCGCGGGCCGTGACCATGATGATGGGAACGTCGCTGGTGCGGCGAATGGTGCGGCACACCTCGAAGCCGTCGATGTCGGGGAGCATTATGTCGATGAGGACAACGTCGGCCGGAGCCTCCGAGAAGGCGTCGAAGGCATCTTGTCCGTTGGCCGCTTCCGCAACGTCCCAGCCCTCGTCTTCGAGGGCGAGACGGACCGCGGTGCGGATCCTCTCGTCGTCCTCAATGGCCAGGATGCGAGTTCCCACCCTGAAATGGTGCCCGATTTTCAGCCCAAATGCGTGGCAGGGGAACTCATAGTCGGTCGGCTTCGGCGTTTTGCAGCAGTTTCAGCAGAGTCTCGGCCACCGCGGGGGCAGCGGCGAACACAAAAGCGCTGCTGGGAGGCCCGCCGTTCAGGTCTTGGACGATTGCGCCGGCCTCTTCGCAAATGAGGGTTCCCGCGGCATAGTCCCACGGGTTCAGCCCTACTTCGAAAAAAGCGTCCACCCGGCCGCAAGCCACTGAGCACAGATCGACAGCGGCCCCGCCCACTCGCCGGATGTCCCCGATGAGGGGAAGCAGCTCTTTGAGCACCTCGGCCTGGCGGGGTCGCCGGTCGTGGGCGTACGAGAACCCGGTGGCCACCAGGGCCAGCGCGGGGTCGCCGTCGGGTCGGACATGGGTCGGACGGCCGTTGAGGCGAGCACCGCCGCCCCGGCGCGCGGTGAACGTCTCGCCCAGCACCGGGTCGACCACCGCTCCCGCGACGATCTGGCCACCGGCCTCCGCTGCCACCGACACCCCGAAGCCGACATGGCCGTAGACGAAGTTCACCGTGCCGTCGATGGGATCGATGATCCAGCGCACGCCGCTGGTGCCGTCGCGGCCCGTGCCCTCTTCGCCCATCACCGCGTCATCGGGCCGGTGGGAGGTGAGAAAATCAACGATGGCGGCCTCGCAGGCCACGTCCATGTCGGTCACCAAGTCGGTACGCGACGACTTGGCCGAGATCTGGAGTTGGGCCCCGGTTTGGGCCTTCAACAGAGAAGCCGCCACTTCGGCGGCCTCAGCGGCGAGCTTCTCCAGGTGGTCCCAAGTTTGCGCCGCCGGCGCTGAAGAGGGTTCGGTTTCTGGCACAGATGAAACCCTAGGTGGTTGATGCCGGGGGATAAGGCCAATAAGTCCGGGGCCGGGCCGGAGACTCTACGCTGGTCAACGTGGGATCTCGCGGAGTAGTCGATCTTCGGTCGGACACGCTGACGCAGCCCACCGATGCCATGCGGCAGGCCATGGCCTCGGCGCTGGTGGGCGACGACCGCTACGGGGAAGACCCTACGGTCAACCGCTTGGAGGAGCGTTTTGCCCACCTGGTGGGAAAACCGTCCGCCATGTACGTGCCGTCGGGCACGATGGGCAACCAGATCGCCCTGCGGTTGCAGGGAACCGCAGGCAGCAACGTGGTGGTGGGTCGCCGCCAGCATTTGATGTCCTATGAGAGCGGCGCGGCCGGGTTGAACAACGCCTTTCAGATCTACGCGGTGGACGACGCGGGCGGAGTGGTCGACATTGAGGCCGCGGCCGAGGCGGTGGCCGCCGGGAGCGGGGGCTTTTGGCCCCCGGTGTCGCTGGTCTGTTTGGAGAACACCCATCTCTCCTCTGGTGGCCTGGCCATCGGCGGTGATGAACTGGCCGCGGCTGCCGCATTGGGGCCGCCTGTACACCTGGACGGTGCTCGCCTGTTCAATGCCGCCATTGCCTTGGAGACCACCGCCGAGGAGTTGGCCGGCGCCGCCACCACGGTCATGTCGTGTGTGTCCAAGGGTCTGGGGGCGCCGGTGGGATCTCTGCTGGCCGGGCCGTCCGACCTGATCGCCGAGGCCCGGCTGCACCGGCGGCGACTGGGTGGGGCCATGCGGCAGGCCGGGGTGATCGCTGCGGGCGGTCTCCACGCTCTGGACCATCACATTGATCGGCTGGCCGACGACCACGCCCGGGCCCAGCGCTTAGGCGACGTGGTGGCCGAGCGGTGGCCCGGCACTCGCCTCGGCGAGGCCGAGGCTGCCTGCGGGCGTCCGCACACCAACGTGGTGGCATTTCGCCATTCGGATTCTCTGGGACTGCTGGATCATCTCAGCCAAGCCGGCATCCGGGCTGGGCTTCTGGCCCCGGGCATCGTCCGGTTTGTCACCCATCTGGACGTGGACGACGCCGACATTGATCGGGCAGTAGAGGCCCTTGCCTCAGCACCGGGCTAGCTAGTACTGATCGCGGTCTCGGCGGCGGCCGCCGAACAGGCGCCACTCCTCCATGGCCCGCAACGTCAATATGGCCACCACGGCCAGGCCCACTGCCCCGGCCACCGCGCCGATCAACGCCCCAAGTCCGGTCCACAAAGCGCAGTCGCCCTCGCACTGGATGTCGATGTAGGCGAACCCGATAAGCCCCCCGCACAGCCCCCCCACCAGAATCGAGGCGAAAGCCAGCCACCGCGCCCCCTTGGGAGGGAGGGCAGAGCGCTCCTCAGGCGATCCCGGATCCACCATCCGCCCATGTTACGGGGGCGACCAGCCTTAAGGTCAGGTTGTCAACCGGGTGCCGTCGTGTTCACTTTGGAGGTCGAGCTGGGCGATGCCATTCGGCCGTTGTCGGGGTGGTCGCCCGAGAAATGCGCTGGTTTGCGGATATTTCAGGAGGAGGGAGGGTGGTTTGCGTGCCCATATTCTGAGTTAGGTACGTGTCAGGTGTGAGCGAGGTGTAGTCGATTCCGCTGTAGTTTTGGTGGGTTTAGGAGGTGAATTCGCCCGACGGCACACCCCAACCCCAAGCGCCGTCGGTGTTGGAGCCCCAGCAGAGGACGGTAGCGTCGGTTCGAATGCCGCACGAATGAGCCCAGCCAGCGGTGATGGCGGTGAACTTGCCTGCGGGCGCTTCTGTTTGGCCGTGTTCGTTGTTGCCCCAGCAGAGGACGGTAGCGTCGGTTCGAATGGCGCACGAATGATCTTGGCGTGTTGCGATGGCGGTGAACTCGCCTGCGGGCGCTTCTGTTTGGCCGTCCCCATGGAAACCCCAGCATTTGATGGTGCGGTCGGTTCGGATGCCGCAGGAGTGGTAACGGCCTGCTGCGATGGCGGTGAATTCGCCTTCAGGCGTACCGGCAGGGTAGTCGCCCCAGCATTTGATGGTGCGGTCGGTTCGGATGCCGCACGAGTGGCGGTCGCCAGCTGAGATGGCGGTGAACTCGCTTGCTGGCGCATCGGCTTGGCCATGTCCGCTCGAGCCCCAGCAGGCGGCGGTGCGGTCCGTTCGGATGCCGCACGAATGAGAATGGCCTGCTGTGATTGCCGTGAACTGGCCCGGGGGCGCATCGGCTTGGCCATGTTCATTCCAGCCCCAGCAGGCGGCGGTGCGGTCCGTTCGGATGCCGCACGAATAGGAACGGCCTGCTGAGATGGCGGTGAACTCGTCTGCCAGCGCATTGGTTCGGCGGATATGGTCTTCGACGCAAGGAAA
>JAJEEH010000064.1 GCA_022821105.1 Acidimicrobiia bacterium | reverse complement strand
AGCGATGCGGTGGGCTCGTCGGCCACCAATTGCCCATTGCGCATCACGATCACCCGCTCGGTGAGCTCAAATATCTCTTCCAGACGGTGCGATACATACACCACGGTGATCCCGTCGTCTCGCAAACGACGGACGACGGCGAAAAGGTGCTCGATCTCCTCATCAGTCAGCGACGCGCTGGGCTCGTCCAGCACCAGAAGCTGCGCCTGCTGGGCCAAGCCTCGGGCAATCATCAC
Source organism: Acidimicrobiia bacterium (assembly GCA_022821105.1). GTDB lineage: Bacteria > Actinomycetota > Acidimicrobiia > Acidimicrobiales > Bin134 > Poriferisocius. Next base: position 17,104 of record JAJEEH010000064.1, on the reverse strand, counting down.
CAGCCTCTGCTTGGCCACGCTCAACTCCCCCACCGGCTCGCGAGGATCGATGTCTGCCTCCAGCCGGACTATGGGTTCGGCGGCTCGGCGGTACAGCTCGGCCCAGTCCACGAACAGACCCATCTTGCGGGGATAGCCCAAACCCATCATCACGTTCTCGGCTACCGACAGATCGCCCACGTCCTGCAAGTCCTGGTGGACGAAGGCCAGCCCGGCATCGGTGGCATCGTGGGGGCGGTGCAGCTCCAGCGCTTCGCCGTTCAGTTGCAGGTGGCCTTCATCGGCGTGCTCCGCCCCCGCAATTATCTTGATCAGCGTGCTCTTGCCCGCCCCGTTCTTGCCTACCAGCCCGACGATCTGTCCGGCCTCCAGCGACAGCGACACATCGTCCACCGCTAAGACCCCGGGGTAGCGCTTGGTTACGCCGGAGACCTCGAGCAACGGCGCCGAGGCCGCTGGTGCGGTCGCGGTCATCGCCGCCGCGCTCCCAGTGCGGTGAGCAGCATGGCCAACACCAAGATGGAGCCCCGTGAGATATCCAGGATGTCGCGGTCGTAGCCCAGGATGGTGAGGCCCGACTGAACTGCCTGCAAGAAGATCACCCCGAGCACAGTGCCCGGCACGTTGAACAGGCCCTTGCGAGATGCAGCAGCTCCCAAAAAGGCGGCTGCATAGGCTGAAAGCAGTAGCGAGATGCCCACTCGGGGTATCGAAGATGCCGTTCGAGCCGTCTGCGAGACAGCGGCGATTACGGCCACAAAGCCGACGATCACGAAGCCCAGTGCTCGCAGGGCTTTGACGTTGATACCCGACAGCCGAGCCGCCTCCGGATTGCCGCCGATGGCGTACATGTACCGCCCCAACTCGGTCTTGGCCATCAACAGCCACAAGATGATGGCCAGCCCGGCGGCGATCCACACCGGCGACGTGAACTCTGTCCACGGTTCGGGCTTGCCGATTCCGAGATCCCTATAAAGGTCGGGCATGTCGGCCGCGCCGGTGATGTTGCGGCCGTCGCTGATCATGTATTCCACGCCCAGCAATATCAAGAAGGTGGCCAAGGTGGTGATGAACGACGGCATCTCCACATACGACACCAACAGGCCGTTGACGGTGCCTATAACGAGGCCGAACAAGATGCCGACCAGCACCGCCAGGCCCCAGGGCCAGTCGTGGTTCACGATCAGCACAACGATGGCGGCGGCGCTGGCCGAGAGCGACCCGGCTATGGACAGATCGAAATCGCCCATGGCCAGCACGACTGTGAGACCGAGCGACAGCATGAGCAGCGGCGCGGCCAGCCCGAGCTGCGTGCGCAGATTGTCGATTTCGATGAAGCGACTGTCGAGCACCGCGAAGATCACGATGCAAGCCACCAAGGTGATGAAGACTCCGTACGCGGAGATGAATCCCAGAACGTCGAGGCCCTGGCGTGAGCCCCTCGAATCCGGCATCGATGACTCTGGTGGGGGCGCTGGGACGGTATTCGTGTCAGCCATTCGTGTACCTCCGAGGAAGAAACTAGCCGCTAGACGCGATTGAGCCGGCGACAGACGCTCCTGTCGCCGGCTCAATCATCTTGATCACCTGCACCAATGGTGCAAGATCAGTGTTCTAGCCGCAGTTGGCGATCCCGCTGAACTGCGAGCACCACTTGTTGCGGAAGTACTCCTCGTAGTCTCCTGGAGGATCTGGAGCGGGCACCTCTGTGCTGTCGGCGGGCATCGCATTCACGGTGTCGATGGTGACCACCTGGCGCACCGAGAAGTTCCGGCCGTCATAGTCCGGGGCCCGTTCCTGGCTCGGATGGGTGTCGAAGGCCAGCAGCTCAGCTACCGCGTCCACCTGAGCCCAGCTCTGCCACTCCAGCTTCTCGTCCACCGCGGCGTCCACCCGGCCAGTGCGGATGTCGTTGACGGTGGTCGGGTTGGCGTAGAACGTCAGCAACTGCGGGCGATCAGGATCGTCGGCCTCGTAGAGGGCGCCGATGGCCTGGGCAGCACCGATGGATGCCACCGAGAAGTTGATCCATACCGCGTCGATGTCCTCGAACTGCTGGAGCTTGGTGGTCACATCGGCCTCAGTGCCTGCCACCAGGTCGGCGAAGTCGCCCTCCCACTGGTCGACGATCTCGATGTTGTTGCCATCGATGACCGAGTTCAGGCCGGTGATGCGCTTGTCGCTCCAAGCGGTCGGAACCGACTGCACGATGATGCGAGCACCATCGGGGAATTGATCCACCAGATAGTTTGCCAACTGCACGCCGAGGTCGGTGTCATCGGAGGCGAAGCTGGCGATGTAGAAGTCGCGGGGCTCCACCTCGCCGCCAGCGGACAGCACCGGCACGCCTTCAGCCGCAGCTCGCTCAAGCACGTCGGTGATGAATGCCTCGGGAATGCCGTCGGTGAGCATCACGTCGATGTCGGCGTCAAGCAGCTGGTTTCCGCAGACCGGCATTTGCGCCGGGTCGCCGGCGGCATCGCAGGTCTCATAGCCCCAGCCGAGGAAATCCACCGCTTCTTTGGCGGCATCCTCAATGCGCTTGCCGGCCTCATCGGCGTAGATCCACTGGAGATACCCGATTGTGATGTCGGGCAGCGCCGGAGCCATCTCCTCAGTGGGCTCGGGCTCAGGGGCCGGAGCCTCAGTGGGCGCCTCGGTCGGTGCCGGGGCCGGTGCCTCGGTGGCCGGGGCGGGCGCTGGCTCGTCGGCGACGTCGTCATCGTCATTGCCGCATGCCGCGGCAATCAGTGTCAACGCCAGCAATGCAGCCAGCAGCTTCCACAAAGAGCGTTTCATTGTTGTCCCCTCTCTGGACGATTCAGAATCGGCCCAATGGTTGAGGCCTCAATAGTAGGAAACCCGTTTAACCACCACCAAAATTCAACATCAATTTCCTATGTGGCAACCCGTCCTAAACCGGATCGAACTCCACATGGAGTTCTGCCGGAGCCCGAAGGAACACCCCAACCTCCTTGGCCTCGAAGCCGTCGGCCAACCGGAGGTTCTCGGTGCTATCGAGCACCAGGTTGAGGGCAGCTTCGATCTCCGCCTTGGCCAGATAAGAGCCCACACAGTGGTGGCGGCCGAAGCAGAAAGTGGTGTGTTCGGCATTGGCGGCGAAGGCGCTGGATGCCGGGAGGTCCTTGCGATTGATGTCGAACAGCTCGGGATCGGTATGGGTGTACTTGCGCTCGTCCCGATTGGCCGCGCCGATTATGCCTGTCACCGTGGCGCCAGCGGGAATGGTGCCGGTGCCTGAGGGAAGCTCTGCCTCCTCGTGGGGCAAGCGCTGTATCCAGTGGGCCGGTGGGCTGTATCGCAACGTCTCCGCCACCGCCATTGTCACCATGGAGCGGTCATTGCGCACCTGATCGAGCTGATCGGGGTGCTCCAGCAAGTTCTTGAACAGGCTGGCAATGGCCTTGTCGGTGGTCTCTCCCCCGGCGGTCAAAAGCAGGCTGGTGAATGACTTGACCTCGATGTCCGAAAGGCCGCTGCCGTCGATCTCGGCGGTGACCAAATTCGAAAGGAGGTCGTCGCCGGGATTGCGGCGACGCTCGGCGATCACCGGCATCAGGTACTCCTGGAACTCAACCCGGGTTTGCTCCCCCTCGGCGATGATGTCCGGGTCCTGATTGATGTTCGATACAAACCGGTTGATCGACTCGTACCAGTCTTGAAACTTGGGGTGGTCTTCATCGGGCAGGCCCAGCATGGCCACGATCACCTTGATGGGCAGGTACCTCGACAAGCCCTCAACTAGATCACAGCTCCCTTCGTCGACCCATTGATCGATCATCGAGCGAGCCTGGGCCTCGATCATGGGCATGAAGTCGGCCTCTAGCAACGCCCCCCGGAAGAAAGGCGCCACCAGGTTGCGATAGCGGGAATGCTCGGCCCCGTGCTTGGACAAGAGCGTCGGCCCGTGGGCCGGCTCGATCATCCACTCGTACATGTCGGTGCTGAAATCCGGGTTCTTGAACACGTGCTCCACATCGGCGTAGCGGCTCACAAACCACGTGTCGGACGCCTCATCGTGGAAGCAGGGGTAATCGTCCCGGTACACCCGGTACACGTCGTAGCGATCTTCGTCGGAGCTGAGCAGATCAGGTGGTGCCATGGCGGGCACTCTAGCCATAGGGCACTCCCCCGTACCGAGAACCGGGCGAGCCGGTCAGCGGGTGCAGATCACCGAGGAGCCGTGCCCGAACATGCCGTGGTTGATGGACAGGCCCACTTTGGCCCCCTCCACCTGACGATGCCCGGCCTCACCTCGGAGCTGCCAGACCATCTCGCACACCTGGGCGATGGCCTGGGCGGGAACGGCCTCGCCGAAGGCGCCCAGCCCGCCCGAGGGGTTCACCGGGATGCGGCCGCCCAGCGCGGTGTCTCCCGCCCTAAGCAGTTTGGCGGCGTCGCCCCGCTCGCACAGCCCGATGTGCTCGTACCAGTCGAGCTCGTAGGCCGACGACAGGTCATACACTTCGGCGAAGTCCAAGTCTTCGGGCGACACCGAGGCCTCCTCGTAGGCCCGGGACGCGATGTTGTCCTTGAAGGTCATGGTCTCGTCGCCCACCGCAGCCCACGAGTCCGACGCCAGATAGGGCAGTTCGATCACGCTGTTGGGATAGGTGGGGCTCACTGTGGATATGCCCGAAACCCGCACCGGGTTGTCAATTCCCCGGCTAGCCGCCCATTCCAGGCTGGACACCACCAGCGCGGCACCCCCATCGGAGGTGGCGCAGATCTCCAGCAGGCGAAGCGGGTCGGCCACCATTGGCGAGTTGGCGATGTCGTCAACGTCGTATTCCTTGGTGTAACGGGCGTTGGAGTTGAACACCCCATGGCGGGAGTTCTTGACCTTCACCGCGGCAAAGTCCTCGGAGGTGTCGCCGTATAGTTCCATGCGCCGACGGGCGTAGAGGGCGAAGTACGTGGGGTTGGTGGCCCCTACCAAATGGAACCGGAGCCAGTCGGGGTCTTCGTGGCGCTCCCCGGCATTGGGGGCGAAGAACCCCTTGGGGGTGGACTCCGCCCCCACCACCAAGGCCACGTCGCACACCCCGGACAAGATCTGGGCCCGGGCGATGCTCAGCGCGGTGGCCCCTGAGGCGCACGCTGCGTACGAGCTGGCCAGCTGGCAGCCGGTGAACCCCAGGGCGTTGGCGAAGGTGGACGCCGACACATAGCCGGGATAGCCGCAACGCACGCTGTTGGCCCCGGACACGAACTGGATCTCGTCCCAGCCCACCTCGGCGTCGGCCAGCGCGTCGCGAGCCGCCTTCTCCCCGTACTCCACAAAGTTGCGGCCCCACTTGCCCCACGGGTGCATGCCCACGCCCAAAATGGCGATGTCATCCATCACTGTTCTCCATTTTCACTCGTACCGACTGGCGACCACTTCCACACCAGGTAGTCGTGCTCGTCGTCGGAGTACAGCACATCGATCACCAACTCCATCTTCATGCCCACCGAGAGTTCCTCCACCGAAACGCCATCCACCACCTGGCCCAGCACCACCAAGTTCTCCTCGGCCAGCCTTACCGCGGCAATCACATATGGCTCGAACTCATCGCCGGGAATCACATAGGGCGCAGGCGGGGCGTACTCACCGGTGGTGTACGACCAAAGCTCGCCAGTCCGGCTGAGCAGCACCTCTTCAATCTCGTCCCCCAAACAAGCCGGATCGGAACCAGCCAGCGACTTAGGGAAAAAGTATGAACCCCGACTCCGAGCCCGCCCCCCAATCAGCCGAGGCTCGTCGCCCAGCGTGAACAACCCCTCTACCGCGGCCACCTGCGTTCTCGAATTCACATCAAGACCTTATGGGGTCTGGCCAGCAGGAGGCACCCCCAGAGGGCGGTGGGTGGCACCGTAGGCGGACTTGGCCGCTCCGCCGGCCAAGCCGCCGTAGGTGACAGGACCCGCCGCCCGGACGCGCGCGACACACTTACCGGTTGAGCATTCCGCCGTCGACCACCATGGTGTCGCCCGATACCCAGCGGGCTTCGTCGCTGCACAGCCACACCGCAGCCTCAGCCACCTCCACGGGCAGCCCCAAGCGCCCCCCCGGCATCATCTGGATGACCGCCTCGGCCATCTCCGGGCTCGACTCCCGCCACGATGCCACCATCGGGGTGTCGATCATGCCCGGGCAGATGGCATTGACCCGGATGCCCTTGTTGTTGAGCTCGTCAGCCGCGTAGGTGGTCAGTCCCAGCACACCACGCTTGGCTGCGGTGTAGTGGGGCTGGCCGGGCGCGGGAATAAGCGCCGCCCCCGACGCGGTGTTCACGATGGCTCCTCCGCCCTGGGCCAGCATCTGGATGATCTCGTGCTTCATGCACAAGAACACCGAGGTCAGGTTCACAGCGATCATCTCATCCCACTGGTCCAGCGTGAGCTCGTGGAAGAGGCGGGAAGGATGGGTGATGCCCGCGTTGTTGAAGGCGTAGTCGAGCTGGCCGAATTCCGACACCACCGAAGCCACAAGGGCGGCTACTTGGTCTTCGTCGGTCACATCCGTGGCGAAGAACTGGCCCTGACCTCCTTCGGCCTCTACCAGAGCCGCCGTCTCAGCCCCACCTTCCGTATTGCGGTCGGCCACCGCGACGCTCGCCCCCCTCCGGGCAAACAGCACCGCGGCGGCTTGTCCGATCCCGCTGGCACCACCGGTGACCAGCGCCACCTTGCCTTCCATCGTGTTGCTCATAGCCATCTGCTTTCTATTGCCGTTGCTACGAGGACATAAGGTAGGCCACCGCGCAACGGTTACTGAAAGGACAGTAATGAGCATCTCTTCTTGGGACGACTTCCCGGTTCACCAGTCCCCCGACTGGATCCGCCACGTGGCCACCACCGACCGCAACTTTTACGACCGCTACTACTTCAACATGCACAGCTCCAGCGGCGAGATCTTTGCCATCTTCGGAATGGGGCAATATCCCAATCTGGGCGTCCACGACGCATTCTGCTGCGTCGCACGGGGGGCCAAGCAGCACGTAGTGAGGGCGTCTCGGCCGCTCACCGACCGCATGGATCAAACGGTCGGCCCCATTCGCATCGAGGTGATCGAGCCCCTCAAGAAGCTGCGGGTCATCGTGGAGCCCAGCGAGCACACCATCGCCATGGACGTCACCTGGAATGCGGCCATCCGACCCATTGCCGAGCCCAACCAGCACATCCGCAACGAGGGCCGCGTGGTGTTCAATACCCAGCGCTTTGCCCAGCTCGGCCGCTGGGAGGGCACCCTGTCGGTGGGCGGCGAGGACTTCCAGGTAACCCCCGACCGATGGGGGGGCGCCCGCGACCGTTCGTGGGGCATCCGCCCAGTGGGCGAGGCCGAGTCGGACGGCATTCGCGAGGGCTCCAATGTCATGGCCGGCATGTGGAACTACTTCCCGATGCTGTTCGACGACCACGCCGTGCTCTATATGAACCACGAGCAGCCCGACGGGAGCCGGAAACTCGTTGAGGCCAAGCGCATTTGGGCCGACGGGCGCCCCGACGAGGAATTGGGCCGGCCCGAGCAACATCAAACCTTCGAGTACGGCACCCGGGTGCTGTCTCACTCCACCATCTCCTTCCCCGATTCGGGCCTCGAGATCGACTGCGAGCCCCTGTTGGTGAACTTTGTGTCGGTGGGCACCGGTTACGGCATGGACGCCGACTGGCGCCATGGCATGTACCAGGGCCCCGAGCTGGTAGTTCAGGGCAAGGTGTACGACGTGGATACCGAGGTAAAGCCCATCGGGCAATACGGGGTGGTAGACCACGTCGCCCGTTTCAGCTACGAGGGCAAGGAGGGATTCGGCCTCTACGAGCACGGCTTCTTCGGACCGTTCCCCGGCTACGGCCTGAACGACGGGGCTGCCGTGGCCCCGTAGGCAGCAGCGGCACAGGTAGGCTGTACCACCGTGTCAATGCCGACTGAGCCCCCCGCACCCACCCCCTCCGCGAGCCTGGCGACTCTGGAGAACCCCGACGAATTCCAGGCTCGCCACATCGGCCCCAGCGCCGATGACCAGAAGGCAATGCTGGCGGATCTGGGCTTCGACAGCCTCTCGGCACTGGTGGACGCCGCTGTACCGCCCAATATCCGCTCCGGCAATCTGTTGGAGTTGCCGCCGGGACTGACCGAGGCAGCCACCACCGAGGCGCTGCGTGCGCTGGCCGACCGCAATTCGGTGGTCACATCGCTGATCGGAATGGGGTATTACGACACCATCACCCCGCCGGTGATCCGCCGCAATGTCCTGGAGAATCCGGCCTGGTACACCGCCTACACGCCGTATCAGCCGGAGATCTCGCAGGGCCGTCTGGAGGCGCTGATCAATTTCCAGACCCTGGTCACCGATTTGTGCGCCATGGGCATGGCCAACGCCTCGCTGCTCGATGAGGGCACCGCGGCGGCTGAGGCCATGACGCTGCTGCGGAGGCTCAACCGCAAGGCACCCGACGACCGGTTCATCGTGGATGCCGACACCCATCCCCAGACCATCGACGTTGTGGCCACCCGCGCCGAACCGCTGGGCATCGAGGTGGTGGTCGCCGATCTGGAGCAGGCCGACATCGAGGAGTTGGCTGACGGGGCGTTTGGAATGCTGGTGTCGTATCCCGGCAGTTCGGGGCGCATCGGCGACCTGAGCGGGATCATTGCCGCCGCGCACAACGTCAATGCCCTGGTAGCAGTGGCCACCGATCTGTTGGCGCTGTGCCTGCTGACCCCGCCTGGGGAACTGGGCGCCGACGTGGTGGTGGGCTCCTCACAGCGGTTCGGGGTGCCGCTGGGCTTCGGCGGCCCTCACGCCGGGTTCATATCCGTGCCCGAGTCCGCCATGCGATCGCTTCCTGGCCGATTGGCCGGGGTATCGATCGACGACGCCGGCGCGGTGGCCTACCGGCTCACCCTCCAGACTCGAGAGCAGCACATCCGCCGAGAGCGGGCCACCAGCAACATCTGCACCGCGCAGGTGCTGTTGGCGGTTATGGCCGCCATGTACGCCGTGTACCACGGCCCCGAAGGTCTGGCTCGCATCGCCCAGCGGGTCCACCGCCTGACCGCCATTTCCGCCCACGGGTTGCGCCAGGCCGGCTTCGAGTTGGCCGCCGAGCACTTCTTCGACACCGTTACCGTCCGAGTGCCCGGCCAAGCCTCGGAGATTGTGGCCGCGGCATTGGCCGAGGGGCTCAACCTGCGCCCAGTTGACGACGACACCGTGGGATTCTCTTTGGACGAGACCTCCACCCGAAGCACGGTGGTCTCCTTGTGGCGGGCCTTTGGGATTGCCGCTGATCCCCACGACATCGACGACCTTGACGCGACCACTCCCGACGCCCTGGCTCCCGACAGCATCCGCGCCAGCGAGTACCTGACCCATCCAACTTTCCACCGATATCACAGCGAGACTGAGATGCTGCGCTATCTGCGCCATTTGGCCTCCAAGGACCTGGCCCTGGACCGCACCATGATCCCGCTGGGGTCGTGCACCATGAAGCTGAACGCCACCACTCAGATGGAGCCGGTTAGCTGGCCCGAGTTCGCCGCCATGCATCCCTTTGCCCCGGCCGACCAGACCGTGGGATACCGGGAAATGATCCACGAGCTGGAACAGATGTTGGTGACCATCACCGGATATGCCGCGGTGTCACTCCAACCCAACGCCGGGTCGCAAGGAGAGTTGGCTGGGTTGCTGGCCATTCGGGGCTACCACACGGCCCGAGGCGAAACACAGCGGGACATTTGTTTGATCCCAGCCTCGGCCCACGGCACCAATGCGGCCAGCGCAGTCATGGCCGGGATGAAGGTGGTGGTGGTCAAATGCGACGACAACGGCAACGTGGACATGGAAGATCTCAAGTCCAAGGTGGTTGAGCACGACGACCGCCTCAGCGCTCTGATGATCACCTACCCGTCCACGCACGGCGTATACGAGGCCACTGTGACCGAGGTATGCGACCTGATCCACGCTTATGGGGGGCAGGTGTATCTGGACGGGGCAAACCTGAATGCACTGGTGGGGGTGGCCCAACCCGGCCAGTTCGGGGCCGATGTTTCCCACCTGAACCTCCACAAGACGTTCTGCATTCCCCACGGCGGCGGCGGACCCGGGGTGGGTCCAGTGGCGGTCGGCCCCCATCTCGCCCCACACCTGCCCAACCACCCGGTGGTGGCCGAAGCCGGCCCGTCAACGGGTGTGGGGGCGATTTCAGCCGCTCCTTGGGGCTCCGCGGGCATTCTGCCCATCTCCTGGGCCTACATCACCGCCATGGGCGGCGAAGGGCTAACCGAGGCCACGGGTGTGGCCCTGCTAAGCGCCAACTATCTGGCTAAACACCTCGACGGGATGTTTCCGGTGCTCTACACCGGCGAGAACGGCCTGGTGGCCCATGAGTGCATCATCGACCTGCGGCCCCTCCACGCCCAGACCGGAGTCACGGTAGAAGACGTAGCCAAACGGCTCATCGATTTCGGCTTCCACGCTCCCACCGTTTCATTCCCGGTGGCGGGAACGCTGATGGTCGAGCCCACCGAGTCGGAGTCCAAGGTCGAGCTCGACCGCTTCGTTGCGGCCATGGCCGCCATCCGGGCTGAGATCGACCAGGTGGCCGACGGGCTGATCACCATGGAGGACAGCCCGCTCCGGCGGGCGCCTCACACCGCTGACGCCATCACTAGTAGCGCCTGGGACCGTCCCTATTCCCGAGAGCAGGCCGCGTTCGGGCTTCCCGGTTTCCGGGACCGAAAGTACTGGCCCCCGATCGGGCGCATCGACGGGGCCCACGGTGACAAGAACGTTTTCTGCGCCTGCCCGCCCATCGAGGAGTTCCAGGAACCCGCCTCGTAGGCCCGCAGCCGTTTCGCCCCAGAACCCACCGGCCCACTAGTTTTCGGGGGCTGCCAGATTTGCGGCCTGAAACAAAGGAGACCAGCCGGTGCCCGACGCCATCGTGGAACGTGACGGCCAATCAATCATCATTACCATGAACCGCCCCGAGCGCTACAACGCCCTGTCGGGGGCGATGATGGTGCGGATGTTGGACGCTTACGAGGAGGCCGACAACAACGACGACATCCGCTGCATCATCGTTACTGGCGCAGGAGGCAACTTCAGCTCGGGGGCCGATCTTAAGGCCATGAGCGGGGATGCAGGCAACGCCGACCCCGAGATCGATGTAGCTGCCCGCCAGGCCGCCGATCCTGAACTCCACTGGAAGGCACTGCTGCGCAGTTACCGGCCCACCAAGCCGATTATCGCTGCGGTGGAAGGCGTGGCCATAGCTGGCGGCACCGAGATCCTCCAGGCCATGGACATTCGCGTGGCCGGAGAGAGCGCCCGGTTCGGAGTGTCGGAGGCCCGTTGGTCGCTGTACCCGATGGGTGGGTCCGCGGTGCGGCTGCGCCGCCAAATCCCCTACACCGTCGCCGCGGAGATCCTGCTAACCGGCAAGCACATCACCGCCGCTGAGGCCAAGGACATCGGCTTGATCGGCCATGTGGTGCCCGACGGCGAGGCTTTGGACAAGGCCAAAGAGATCGCCGCTGTCATCTGCGAGAACGGTCCTCTGGCCGTGGAGGCCATATTGCGCACCCTGCACGAGACAGACGGCATGACCGAGGAAGAGGCCCTAGCCCACGAGTTCGAATACGGCTGGAAGGTGTTCCAGAGCGATGACGCCAAAGAGGGGCCGCTGGCCTTCAGCCAGAAGCGAAAGCCCGAGTTCAAGCGGAGATAGCGGTGGGCGCTACCTCGGGCATATCGGTTTTCGACGTCCACCACCACGTTGGCGACGCCTCGGGGGCCCTGGGCCTGCCGCCCGAGGAGGCTCCCGATCCCGAGGCGTATGCCGTATTGGAACTGGCCAAGCGTCTCGAGATCATGGACAGCGGCGGAATCGAGCAGGCCGCGGTGATTCCCGGCCACGGGTATCTGCGACCCAACGGCCATGCCGACACCCAGGCCGAGAACGACAAAATCGCGGCCTACCGAGACGCCAATCCGGATCGCTTCCCGGTGGCCATCGGCATCGTGGAACCCCGAGACGGCGAATTAAGCCTGGCCGAGTTGGAGCGGGCCGCCGGGCCACTGGGGCTGGCTGGGATTAGCTTCCACACCCGCTTCCAAGGGGTGAGCATCGACAACCACTGGGTGACCACTTATGTCGGGGCCATGGGCGAATTAGGCCTGCTGCCGGTGGTCCACGCCCTGGACGAGAGCGCAGAGGAGTCTCTGTGGAAGGTGGGACAGCTGGCCTCTCGCCACCCAGATCTGACCATGCTGGTGCTCGACGGCTACTCCACCCACGAGGGCACCAAACACTGCGGACACCTGGCCGCCACTTATCCCAATCTGGTGTTTGATTGCAGTCTTTCGTACAATTTCGATTTCATTGCGAACCATGTCCGCCAGCACGGCACTCACCGCTATGTCTATGGAACCGATCTCTACTCATGGCCCCTCGGCCAGCGCGTCAGCCACATCCTCGGACAACTCCTGGAGTCGGACCTGCCTGACGACGACAAGGTGGCAATAGCCGGGGACAACGCCCGGAGAATGTTCGGATTGGAGACATCATGAGATTCCTGCGAACACAATCAAGACTTGCTCGCACGGCCATCGCCTCGATGGCTCTGGCGCTGATCGCCACCGCGTGCGGCACCCCGACGGGCAGCGACAACGAGAACGTGGTCACCACTGACCTGAGCGAGGTGCTGCCCGACGGCCTGTTCGATGCGCTGGACCGCATCAACAATCCCCCGGCCGACCCGAATCCTCAAGACGGACAGGAAGAATCGTCCGAGCAGATCGCCAATCCCCCGGCCGACCCGGAGACAGAAGAGGAATTCCAGACCCTCGTCCCCGCCCAGGCCGACTCCGAGGGAGAGCTGTCGGAAGAAGAGCTGCTGAGAATGCGCGACGAGGCGTTCGTGGACTTCTCCCGCTGCATCCGCGAGGAGGGATTCCCCGACTTCCCCGATATCGACAGCTCGCAGATCGTCGACCAGGCCTCGTTCATTGCCGCCTTGCAGGAGGCCGGGGTGAGCTTCACCCAGCCCGGTTTGGCCCCAGCCCTCCAGACCTGCGCCAGCGTCTTCAGCGAGTTGATCGCACTCGCGCCGCAACAGGACACCAACGTCCAGCAGGTTGAGCGGGAGGAGAACACACTGGAGTTCTCCGAGTGCATGCGTGACCAGGGGCTAGATGAATTCCCTGACCCAGATTTCGCCCAGTACCCCAATACCGGCTTTCCCGGAGCCGGCGATGGCGGCGGCGGGCTAAATCCCGATACCCAGGCAGCGCTGAGAGTGTGCCTGCCCGTCATTGGGGGAGCGGAGCCGAATCTGGCCGCTGCCCCGACTCCGTCTGACGACCCAGCGCCCGAGGCCCAGGTCTTGGCGAGCACCCCGCAGAGCCTCGAACCCGCTCAGGCACCCAGCACCAGCACCCAAACGCCCAGCACGGCCACTCAAGCGCCTCAAGCCCAAGCAGAGACTTCGACACCTTTGCCGGGCCCCACAGTGAGCCCCAGCATTCTGCGGGATACCGAGGATCTGAACACCGCCGATGTGGTGCGACGCGACTTGATCGACACCGAGGAGTTCTCGGGCACCCTCGGCTTCGGCGACCCTGAATCGCTGCACACCAATACCTCGGGAATCGTCACCGGCCGTCTGCCGGAAGAGGGCGAGGTCCTCGATGTCGGCGATGTCCTCTTCGAGGTGAACAGCTACCCCGTTGTGCTGCTGCAAGGAGAAAGGCCCATGTACCGGCCCTTCGAGCGGAACATGGAAGACGGTCCCGACGTGGAGCAGCTCGAACAAGCCCTTGCCGACATGAGGATTCCCGGCTACGAGGACATGACCGTCGACGAGAACTTCACCCGAGTCACCGAAGATGTGGTCGAGGAATGGCAGAACCGCCTGGGAGTGGACGAGACCGGCGTCATCGACATGGGCTTCGTGGTATTCATCACCGAGCCCATCCGCATCTCGTCGGTCAACGTGATCGAGGGCCAGACGATCTCCGCCCAGGCGGCTGCCTTCACCATTACGGGACAGCACCAGGAGATAGTCAGCAACCTCGATCCCGCCGATGCCGAGATCGTGAACCGTCTGGACCGGGTGGAAGTCGAGCTGCCCGATGGCCGGATTGCCCCGGGCGCCGTGGCTGAAGTGGCCCGGGTGGCCACTCGCCTGACCAATGCGCAGACCGGGGCGGCGGGAGATCCCACAATCGAGGTCATCATCGTCCTGCTGGACGGAGAGGCCTCATCCCGTTTCGACGCGGCCCCGGTCGATTGGACCATCACCAAAGAGGTGACCCCCAATGCGCTGGTGGTCCCGGCCTCGGCCCTCATCGCCACCATTGACGGCGGTTTTTCGGTCGAGGTGGTACATGACGGATCGACCACCTTGGTCCCGGTTGAAGTAGGCACGTTCGTCGATGCGTTCGTGCAAATCACTGCCGGAAACCTCCAAGTGGGCGACCGAGTGCGCATCCCCTAGCCGTCCGGCCCCGAGCCGAGAACCGATCCAGGAAAAGCGCTCATGGTGATCGAGCCCCGGAAGGTGCTGGAACTCCACCAGGTGGTCAAGCACTACCCGGGGTCGCCTCCGGTGCCGGCCCTCAACGGCGTCGACCTGACGATTCGCTCCGGGGAGCTGGTCGCGGTGGTCGGTCCCTCCGGTTCGGGAAAGAGCACCATGTTGAACATAATGGGCGCCCTGGACCGACCTACATCGGGCAACGTGGTGATAGACGGCGAGGATCTCTCGACGTTGAACGACCCCGAGGTGGCCGGAGTGCGAGGGAGCCGCATCGGGTTTGTGTTCCAGCAATTCCACCTGCTGGAGGGACTGTCGGCGCTCGACAATGTGGCCACCGGCGCCTTGTATCAGGGAAGCAGCCTCCGGTGGCGCCGGCAGATGGCTCGCGAGGTGTTGGAGCGAGTGGGCCTCGGCCACCGCATCGACCACCGGCCGGGAAAGCTGTCCGGTGGTGAGCGCCAGAGGGTGGCCATCGCCCGGGCGCTGCTGGGCGACCCCGCAATTGTGCTGGCCGACGAGCCCACCGGAAATCTCGACTCCCAGACCACCGAGGAGATCATCAGCCTCTTCTTGGAGCTGAACCGAGCGGGGTCCACCATCGTGATCATCACCCACGACCGGGAACTGGCCGCCCGGATGCCCCGATCGGTGTCGATCCTCGACGGCCAGATCAGCCACGACACAGCGGGTACCTGAGGTGTCCCGCAGCAAGCGCCATCACCGGTCCCATGCCTGACACACCCGGCAGCCGGCTCCGCTCCCGCGATGCCATCTCCCTGGGCACGCTGGGACTGCGTACCCGCAAGGGCCGCACTGCCATGGCCGCCATCGGCATCGCCATCGGCGTGGCCGCTTTGATCGCACTGGTCGGCATCATCAACTCGGGAGAGGCCGACGCCCAACGCGACCTGCTGGAGCAGGGAATCGATGTGCTGGAGCTGACTCCGGGCACCTCGTTCGCCGAAGAACCGGAGCTCCTGCCCGGTGCGGCCGCGGCCATCGACACCCACATGAAAGACGTCGACGTGGTGGCTTCCATCCGCCGGGTGCCCGCCACCATGCGCAAGACCGACTTGATTCCCGAAGTCGAGACCGGGGGCATCCGCCTGTTCGCGGTGGAAGAAGACGACTTGGACCTGCTCATTCCCCTGCGGGGAGGAGTAGCCGCCGGCCGGTTCCACGACGCAGCCACCGTGCAATTGCCCACTGTGGTATTGGGGTCCGACACCGCCGGTGTTTTGGGCTTCGATGAGCTGTACGCCAACCCCACCGTTCACATCTCCGGACACGAGTTCGCCGTTATCGGCATCCTCGACCCATTCACCATCAGCCAGGGCCTGACCTTGAACCGGGCCGCGCTCATCGGCTTCCCCGTGGCCGAGCATCTCTACGACGCCGACGCCAACCCCGAGCGCATCTGGGTACAGGCCGACCTGGATGTGATCGAACAGGTCAGGGAGCTGCTCCCCCGCCAGGCCAATCCCGAGGCCCCCGGCGAGGTGTCAGTGTCATCGCTCGACCTGGAAGCCCGCGAGATCATCAGCGAGAACTTTGAATCCCTGCTCAGCCTGCTGGTGGTGGTGATCATCGTGGTGGGCGCCATCGGGGTGGGCAACATCATGCTGATCTCGGTGCTGGAGCGCCGGGGGGAGATCGGAGTGCGCCGGGCATTGGGGGCCAAGAAGTCCCACATCGCGGCCCAGTTCCTCATCGAGTCGGTGCTGTTGACGCTGTTCGGCGGCCTGATGGGCATCGTGCTCGGCCTGGCGGTGGTGGCCGTGGTCACCCAGATTCTGGACTGGCCCTTCACCATCGAGTTCTCCTTCATCGTGATCGGTCTGGCCGTGACCGTTGGAGTTGGGCTGGTGGCCGGCATGTACCCCTCGTGGAGGGCGTCCCGAATGGATCCGGCCGAGGCGGTCCGCCCCGCGGCATAGATTCGCCTTCCCGCTCTTTGGATGTTTGTCGAGAGTCCTAGTCTCTGAACCATGACCGTGACCCTTGAGGAGTTTCGCCAGCAAGCCCAGGAGTTCCTCGCGGAGAACGCCGTTCCCCGCAGCGAGCCTCCCGTGGAGTGGACTGAGGAAACGCTGGTTGCCGAGTGCCGACGGTTTCACGGCGCACTGGCCGACGCCGGGCTAGGAGGCATCACCTACCCGGTGGAGTACGGGGGGCAGGGCTTGGACAAGGGCTACACCGAGGTGTTCAACCAGGAGCTGGCCCGATACCAGGCACCGCTAGTCCCCGCGGCCATCTCCCACGGTATGTGCCTACCGGTGATGAACGACTTCGGCACCCGAGAGCAGAAGGCGCGCTTCCAATCCCGGATCATCCGCTGCGAAGACCTCTGGTGCCAGATGTTCTCTGAGCCCGGTGCCGGCTCCGATGTGGCCTCACTGGCCACTCGAGCGGTGCGCGATGGCGATGAGTGGGTGCTGAACGGCCAGAAGGTTTGGACTTCTGGGGCCCAGTACTGCGAATACGGGCTGTGCGTGGCCCGCACCGACCCCGCCCAGCCCAAGCACCGGGGGCTGTCCATGTTCATCGTCGACT
>JAJEEH010000225.1 GCA_022821105.1 Acidimicrobiia bacterium | reverse complement strand
TGGGCGACCTGTCGTCTCGTCGGGGTCAGGTGCAGGGCACCGATGCCGGGCCGTGGGGCGAGCAGGTGATCCACGCCATCGTCCCCGAAGCCGAGCTGGTGCGCTACGCCATCGAGCTGCGGTCGCTCACCGGCGGCCGGGCCCGGTTCAAGGCCGAGCGGGTTGCCTACGAGATCCTCAGCGGCGCCCTCCCCGAGGCAGCCACGGCCTAGAACGGTAAACTGGAGAGATGCCCGTGCCGTCCGAATCCGAGGATCTGGAGTTCCAGTGGACTGATCCCCGGGACTACCAGCCGCCGGAGGGGATCATCCAAAAGGTCACCGGCTCGGCGGGCGGCTCCGCGATCGGCGCAGCCATGGTGGCATTGGGTGAGATCTTGGAGCCGGAGAAAACCCGGGTGGAGATCCAGCAGGAAGACGACGAGCCCGAACCCGATATGCCCTTCACCATCGACTTCGGCGACCTTCCCCCGCTGACCTAGCAGCCTTTCACCCCCGGCGACCTCCCCTCGCTGACCTAGCAGCCCCCAACGCGGGCTACCACCGGGCCGAGAAGGCCGACGCCGAGGCGATGACCGCCGCCAACAAGAAGATGGCGAAGAATCGCTCCGAAGACTCGCTTGGTCCGAGCACGGTGATCATGACGGTGATACCGGTGGCCGCCCCGATATGGCCGATCATCTGTAGCGATCCGGTGGCCACACCCAAGTCGGCATCGTCCACAGAGTTGGCCACCCCGGCCACCGCGGGGGTCCGGATGGCCCCTTGACCAACACCGGCCACAAACAACAGCACGATCACCCCGACCAGCGAGCCGGCCAAGGCGAAAGCCCCGGTTGCGGCCAATGCTGCTGACATGGTCAGCGCGCCGGCGATCATGATCGTCCTGCCACCCAGGCGCGACTCCACCCGTCCGGCGTACCACGCCCCCAAGCTGAACCCCACGGGCCGGGCGATGAGCGCCGCCGATATCCGGCTCACCTCGGTGATACCGAACGAGCGCTCCAACATGAATGGGGCCACCACAAACGTGCCCATGTAGGCCATGTGGCCCAAGAACGTGACCAGGTTGGGGATCACGAACCCGCGCCGGGCCAGGAATTCCAGTGGGAAGAGCGGATCGGCGGTCTGGCGCTCCACAACGGCGAACACCGCCAGGGCCACGGGACTGATCGCCAATCCAGCCACGACGAGCGGGTGGCCCCAGCCCCATTCCGGGCCCCGGTTGATGGCCATGAGCAGGCCGGTCACCGCCAGTCCCAAGCTGACCGCCCCGCCGACATCGAAGCGCACCTCGGGCTTGCGGGCGGTGTCGGGCAGCAGCGGAATGGCCGCCAACAGCGCGATCAGCGACGGCACCGCTTGGATGAAGAAGATGGTCCGCCAGCCGAAGGCGTCCACCATGAACCCGCCGAATGCCACCCCGATGGCCGGCGACATGGCGGTGACCGCCGACCAGTAGCCCAGGGCCAGCGCCCGCTCCCGGCGGGCGAACACCGTCATGATGATGGCCATCGACGCGGGGAGGGTGGCCGCCCCAATGAGCGAGCCGAGGGTGCGCATGGCCACCAGCGCGCCCACGTTCCACGCCATGGCGGTTAACAACATGAACACGGTGGCCAGGGCGTACCCCCACAGGTACAGCCGCCGGTGGCCGTACAGATCGCCGAGCTTGCCGGCTATGGGGGTGCCAACCGCCATGGCGATCAACGGGGCAGTCTGCACCCAGCTCACCGCGCTCTCCGATGTCTGGAGGTCGTCGGCGATTATCGGCAGCGATGCCGACAGCACCGTGATGGGAAAGCTGGTGGAGGCGATGCCGGCCATGGTGAGGCCGAGCACCGCCCAGCGGTAGTTGGGCCAATCCTGAAACCGCTGACGGCGGCCGGTTTGTTGGGGTTCGGGGCTCACCCCCCGGTCGCAGGACTGGCGGTGGGCCCCAGCTTGGACCGCAGATCAGCCTCCACGGCCTTGATCAGCTCTCCGGCGTGCTCATCGCGCAGCTCGGCTAGCCGGGGAGCGCCCGCGCCCGCCTCGGCGTCCCATTCGTCGGCGAACCGGCCCGAGGTGATGTCCTCCACCAGCTCCCGCATGGTGGTGGCCACGTCCACGTGGTCGAACCGGCCCCGCCGGGAGAGCTGTCCGTACTGGCTGGCCGGAGAGTGGTGGTCGAGCTGGGCCACGAAGCCGATCTCCCGCAGCAGTCGGTAGTTGCGCTCGACTTCGCCTGAATAGAACAGCTCGGTGGTGATGGCCTCCAGCGGGATGCCCAGTTCCAGCATCACCAGC
Source organism: Acidimicrobiia bacterium (assembly GCA_022821105.1). Taxonomy (GTDB): domain Bacteria; phylum Actinomycetota; class Acidimicrobiia; order Acidimicrobiales; family Bin134; genus Poriferisocius. Next base: position 1,932 of record JAJEEH010000225.1, on the reverse strand, counting down.
ACGAAATTGGTGTTCACATGGGTCAGCACCGGCGACAAAAGCTGCTCCACCGCCAAATCCAGCACCGCCTCTTGTTGGGGCGTCATGGCAATGGCCCCTTGGCGCAGTCCGCCGATGGCCTTGGCCACCGCCAGCATGCGGGCCTCAGCGGTGCCGGTGGCGTCTCGGTGTACGCCCACCGCGGTGATGAAGCCCACTCCCTCCTCGTAGCAGCGCCGCACTTCGGGACCCAGCATCCGGGGGGCCACCATGGCGATGTCGCCGTCGGGTGTGAACCGGTCGAAAGCCAGGGTGTACCCGCTGGCCACGATGGTGAGCGCCTCTGGCCGAGGGGTCAGGCCCAGACCGGGGATGGAGTCGTCGGGAATCAGCACGCAGATGACATCGGCCGACGAGGCATCGGCGATGTCTCCGGCGTCGAATCCGTCGTCGACGGCCTGCTCGCGGGTCTCGTCGGCCCGCACGTGCACCGACACCGACAGGCCCGAGTCCCGCAGGTTGAGCGCCCACGGCCTCCCCTGGTTGCCGTAGCCCACCACCGCAACCTGCTGGCCGGCTAGGGCGGCGAGGTCTGCGTCCTGCTCGTAGAAGAAGTCGGTCATGGCCCTACTTTCCCAAAAGGCCAGCCGATCAGCCGAGGCGAGCCGCCGCCTTTGCTGAGGTTGTGTCAGTATTTGCCATGAGCGCTGCTGCGTCTTCGGCTGTTTCGTTGGAAGCTCAGACGATCATCGATCCAGATGTGTGGGCCGACCCCTACCCGTTCTACGAGCGGCTCCGCCGAGAGCATCCGGTGTGGCTGGTGCCGGGGCTCGACTTGGCTTTTGTGGCCACTCATGACCTGATCGTGGATGCCCTCCGCCGGATCGACGATTTCTCCAATCACCTCGACGTTTTGTTGATCACCGATGACGACGGCAAACCCGCGCTGTTCCGCACCGATCAATTCGGCGACGGCACGACCACCCTGGCCACCGCCGACCCGCCTGAGCACACCGTTCACCGCAGCGTGGTATTTCCCGAGCTGGTGGCCCGGCGCATGGAGGCCATGCGGCCTGAGATAGAGGCGTTCATCGACGAGCAATTCGCGGTGGCTCGCTCCCAGGGGAGCCGGGTGGAGTGGGCGTATACCGTGGCCCATCCCGTGCCCGCCCGGGTCATCGGACGGCTGATCGGGCTGCCTGATGAAGACTGGCCCAATGTGATGAAGTGGGCGCTTCACGGCGGTCTGCTGTTGGCCGGCTTCATCACTCGGGAGTCCATAGCGGCCGTCACCGAGGAGACGATCGGGGCCGGCGGGTTTCTCTTCGAGAAGCTGATTGAGGCCGGCGAAGATCCCGGTGACGACCTGGTGGGGGTGTGCGCCAAGGCGGTGGCCAACGGCGAATTGGACGTGTCGCATGCCATCGGCACCCTCACGGTCCTGCTGGGCGCCGGCGGTGAGTCCACTGCCTCTCTGATCGGCAACGCGGTGCGAATGCTGGCCGACGATCCCGCCCTCCAAGAGCGGATTCGGGCCGACCACAGCCTGCTGGAGAACTTCATCGAGGAAGCCGTGCGGCTGGAGTCTCCATTCCGGGGCCACTATCGCCAGGTCAAGCGCGACTGCGAGCTGGGAGGGGTGCTCCTCAAGGCCGGCACCACCGCGTTCTTGCTGTGGTCTTCGGCCAATCGCGACCCCGCGGAGCACGACCGGCCCGACGAGGTGGTGTTGGACCGCCGCATCCCCCGCAGCCATCTGGCCTTTGGCCGGGGAATCCACCACTGCGTGGGGGCACCGCTGGCCCGCCTCGAGACCCTGTGCTCGTTGGAGCGGCTGCTGCAAGAGACCTCTTGGTTCTCCTTGGCCGACGACGACCCGCCCCGGTGGGAGAAGAGCGTCTTCGTCCGCCGCCACGAGCACCTGCCGTTGGACGTGACCTGGAACTAGCCGAC
>JAJEEH010000262.1 GCA_022821105.1 Acidimicrobiia bacterium | reverse complement strand
ATGGCCCTCGGGTTGGCCGGCCAGCGTGCGGGCTATGTCCTCGCCCACCAGCAGCCCGGCCACTGCGGTGGTCCCGCCGAAGAACCGGTTCTCCACCGGAACCACCCGCACATCCCCGCGGTCCAGCGAAGCCACCAGCGGCCCCAGCACCGCGGCTCCGTACTCCCCTGTGACCACTCCCACTGGAGCGCCCATGCGGGGCCGCAGGCCGATCGGCGTCGAGCCATCGCTTCTCGGCGCCCGGTAGCCCTCGGCGGGCGCCCCTTCCACCCAGGCGAAGAATCCGGGACGGGTTCCGGCCACTTCTTCGGTCTGGCCCGAGAACTCTGTTTGAAGCGTGGCCGCCATGCCCACCCCGTCCTCGTGCATGGGAAATCCCTCGTAGGCTTCCGGGTCGGGGAATTCGATCCCGGCCAGCAGGTAGTACTCGTCGGCGGCGAACACCAGGCGGCGGCCCAGCACCTGCCGGTTGATCTCCTGCCACTCGTGTACCGCCTCGACAACCGCAACCGCCTCGGCGGTCGTGTGGGGCCTCAGCCGGGGTTCTGACGTGTGCCGCGACACCCCCAGGGGCACCACGCACACGCTGGCCAGCTCGGGGTATTCGTCGGCCACACCGGCAAGGGTGTCCTCCAGCACATCTCCATCGTTGACATCGGGGCACACCACCACCTGGCCGTGTACCTCGATGCCGTGGTCGAGCAGCGCCCGCAGCCAGCGCAGGCTGGTGGCCCCCCGGCGGTTCCGGAGCATGTCGGCCCTCACGTCTGGATCGGTGGCGTGGATGCTCACGTTCAGCGGCGACAACCGCTCGGTCACCACCCGCTCCATGTCGGCTTCGGTAAAGCGGGTCAGGGTGGTGAAGTTGCCGTAGAGGAATGAGAGCCGGTAGTCGTCGTCCTTCAGATACAGGCTGGGGCGCAATCCCGGCGGAAGTTGGTAGATGAAGCAGAATTCGCAGTGGTTGTCGCAGGTCCGCACCCGGTCGAACAGCGCCGAGTCCACCTGGGCGCCCAACGGCTCCCCGGCCCGCTTGAGCACCTCCAGCTCCAGCACCACCCCGTCGCGGCGAATGTCCAGGCTCAGCTCGGGCTCATCCACTAGCTGCTGATACTCGATCACGTCCTTGGGGACGGAGCCATTGACGGCCAGCAGCTCGTCGCCGGCCTTCAAGCCGTATTGCTGAGCCACCGACCCATCGGCGACCGCTGTCACCCGGGGAGCGGACATGGCAAAAATGATACGAGGCCAAGAATGCCCCAGCCGACCACTAAATTGACCTTGTGGACGTCGACAAGGTGATCTTGGCCGCTCCCCGGGGATTCTGCGCCGGTGTGGAGATGGCCATCAAGGCACTGGCCTGGCTGGTCCGCACCTTCGAAGCCCCCGTGTACTGCTACCACGAGATCGTGCACAACAAGCTGGTGGTCCGCCGCTTCGAGAAACTCGGCGTGGTGTTTGTGGACGACATTTCCGAGGTTCCTCCGGGGCATCCCATAATGCTGTCGGCCCATGGTTCGGCCCCCGAGGTGGTGGAGGCGGCCACCGAGCAGGCCAGCTACATGGTCGACGCGGTGTGCCCGCTGGTCACCAAGGTCCACCACGAGGTGAAGGTGCGAGCCGGCAAGGGTTACCGCATCGTGTACGTCGGCCACGAAGACCACGAGGAGGCGGTGGGCACCATGGCGGTGGCCCCGGAGGCCATCCACCCGGTGGAGAGCATCGACGATGTGGAGGCGCTGCCGAATTTCGACGACCCGGTGGCCCTGCTGGCCCAGACCACGCTGTCGCATCGCGACTGGGAGGGCGTGATGCACGCGGCCCGCGACCGATTCCCCGACATGTGGACCCCGGGACGAAGCGACCTCTGCTTCGCCACCACCAATCGGCAGGCGGCGCTGACCGCCATCGCCGAACAGTGCGGCACCGTGGTGATTGTGGGTTCGGCCAACTCCTCCAACACCATGGCGCTGGAGAAGCTGGCCCGAGAGCTGGGCTGCGAGCGGGTGTTCCGGGTGAACCGTGCCTCCGAGCTGCCCGACGATATCTCCGGAGTGGTGGGGCTCACCGCCGGGGCTTCGGCCCCCGAGGAGCTGATCAACGAGGTGCTCGACCGGCTCGCCCCAGCCGAGGGCATCGAGGAGGTCTCGTTCACCGATGAGGACGAGTACTTTCCCCCGCCCCGCAACCTCCGCGACCTCATAGAGGCCTCCGGCTCGCTGGCTTCTTTCAGCCTGGGTGGGCCCCCGTCGCCCACCCCTATCGTGGATCGCAAGGTGGCGGCCAGCGACGTGCTCGACGGCCTCATCGCCAGCCGCTGACCGGGGCCGGGAGCCCTAATCCGAGTCTCGGCGATCCCAAACGGGGATTCCCAGTTCCTGTTGAACCCCGTCGAACATGTTCTGGAGGATCTCCCGCAATTCGTCGGAATACTGGGTTAAGGCCTCCCGGCTCACCCGCCCCCGTTCGTCGACCTCGGGCGGGGCCAGCGGTTCGCCCCAAACAAGCCGCACTGTGCGGGGCCGGGGCATCCGGACGCCGATGCCCATGGCCCGCTCTGTGCCGCCGATAGCCACCGGCACTACGGGCACCTGCGACTTGGCCGCCAGCCAGGCCACCCCATCCAGCAGCGGGTAGATGCGGGTGCCCGACTTTCGCTCCCCTTCGGGAAACACCACCAGCGGCTGCCCGCCCTCAAGCACCGTTAGCGCGGCCTTGAGGGCGCTGCGGTCGATGGTGTCGCGCCTCACGGGAAAGGCCCCCATGGTCACCAGGATCCAAGTGGTGATCGGACCGCGGAAGAGTCCGCTCTTGGCGAAATAGCGGAGCGGCCGGCCCGCCGATGCCCCGATGAGCGGGGTGTCCAAATTGGAGCGATGGGTGGGGGCGACAATCACCCCTCCCCGGCGGGGCATATTGCGCCGACCTCGCGTGTAGCAGCGGAAGTAGGCCCCGAATACTGCTCGAGCCAGCCGCTGCACAAAGAAGTGGAAAACCACCCCGACCACCCGCCCCTTGGCCTCCAATTCCTCGGGGTGGAGCTCGACCTGGTTCACCTGGCCTCCAATTCCTCGGGGTGGAGCTCGACTTGGTTCATCCCAATCGGGCGATCAACTCGTCAACTACTTGGTCGACTGTGAGGTCGGTGGTGTCGATGTGAACGGCGTCGGGGGCCTGAATGAGCGGATCGTGCTGACGGGAGGAATCCGCTGCGTCTCTGGCCGCCAGATCGGCAGCCACCGTCTCATAGTCGAGCGCGCTCACCTCTCCGGCCCGTCGCTCGGCCCGGACCATGGCAGACGCGCTCAGATAAACCTTCAACTCGGCGTCGGGAAACACCACCGTCCCGATGTCCCGACCCTCCAGAACGCCGCCGCCCCGTTCCATTACCCAAGCTCGCTGGCGCACCCGCAACACGTCTCGAACACCGGAAATGGCCGCAACCGTGCTCACCGACCGGGTCACCTCCGGGCCTCTGATCTGGGTGGTGGCGTCCACACCGTCGACTATGACCGAGGCGTCGTCAACCTGGATGTCGCTGTTGCGAGCCACCTCGACAATGGCGTCGGCATCGGCCAGGTCGACCTCCCGAGCCATAGCGGCAAAGGCCACCGATCGATACATCGCACCGGTGTCCAGATATTCCAGTCCCAGTCTCTCGGCCAGCCTCCGGGCCACCGTGGACTTGCCCGATCCAGCCGGACCGTCGATGGCGATTACCCTCAC
>JAJEEH010000001.1 GCA_022821105.1 Acidimicrobiia bacterium | reverse complement strand
TAATTCATCTAATTATTACGTTATGGGCTATGGCGATGCAGCGACGATAATTCGCACTGGAATCAGCCGGTGGTTCGGTAGGCTAAACGGCAGTGGCCGAGAACGCCGTCGGGTGGCTAAAGGATGACGACGGCGGAGTCGTCGGCGGTCCCTTAATCGAGACCGGGCCCACGAGTCGCGGCCTGGGCGCGGCCCGGGCCTTGCTGGTGGGAATGCTGTTCATTCAGGTGGGCGGCGGTCTCCAGGGAGTGCTGCTGGGCGTGCGAACCGAGTCGGAGGGGTTTGGCCTCGCGGTCAGCGGCATCGTCATGGCCAGCTTCTTCTTGGGGTTCTTGATCGGCACGCGTCTGGCCGAGCATTTTCTCGCCGCGGTGGGCCACATCCGGGTGTTCGCGGCGCTGGCCTCTATGGCCTCCGGCGTGTCGATCCTGCATCTGCTGTGGATCAACGCCGCCGCCTGGGCTCTGCTGCGGATGCTGTTCGGGCTGTGCATCGCCGGCGTCTTGGTGGTTGTGGAGTCGTGGCTCAACGACATGGCCACCAACAACACCAGAGGGCGCCTGCTTTCCATGTACATGGTGTCGTCGATGGGCGGGCTCACGCTCGGCCAGTTGCTGCTCAACGGAGGCGATCCCGAGAGCTTCGAGCTGTTTGTGATCTCCTCGGTGCTCATCTCCGCCGCCCTGGTTCCCATCACGCTGTCGGCCACTAGTGCTCCCCCGCTGACCGTGCCCGAGCCGCTGTCGCTGCGTCAGCTCATATCCTTGGCCCCCACCGGGGTGGTTACCGCCTTCTGCGCCGGCATAAGCCACGGGGCGCTGTTGGGAGTGGGCGCGGTGTACGCCGCCTACGAGGGTTTGCCCACGAGCCGGATCGCGCTGTTCCTGGTATCGGCCACCGCCGGGGCCATCGCCTTCCAATGGCCCGTGGGGTCGATTTCCGATCGGGTGTCTCGTCGGGCGGTGATCTTCGCGGCTGCGGCTGCGGCCGCGGCCATCGCGGGAATACTGCCCTTGATCGAACCGGGATCGGCGCTGTCGCTGGTGCTTGTTTTCTGCTTCGGCGGCGCCACCTTCCCGCTCTATTCGCTAGCCATTGCCCTGACCGGTGACTGGGTGCCGTTGTCGCAGTTGAACGGCGCCAGCGCGGCGCTCGTGCGAACTGCCGGGGTGGGGTCGATCATCGGACCGGTGGTAGGCGGGGTGGTCATGTCCTTGACCGCCCCCTGGACCTTCTTTCTGGTGCTGGTGGGCGCTCATGCGGTGGTAGTGGTGTACACCGGGTGGCGGATCGTGGCCCGAGAAGGCGTCCCGGTAAACGAGCAGGGCGAGTGCGTGCCTTGGTCCACGCGGGCGTCGGCCATGGCCGTGAATCTGCTCCGTCGCCCGCCGCGGCCCTTCTCTCGCAACGGCGGAACTGGCCCCGGCAAGGCCGCTTGACCATTTGCCTATAGCTAGTTTCAAATAATTTCCCTATATTCCATGTATGCCCACTGTGGGAATGGATGCCGAGGCGGCCTTTGACTTAGCCATCGACTACCTGGCCGCCGCCGATGAGATCGACCTGCGGCGTCAGCGGTGGGCCGCGGTGGTGGCCGAGGTTGAGTACTGGCTGGGGGGTGAGCAGTACCCGGTGGATCTGTCGCTGGGCGGGATCGCCCAGCAGCTTCGCATCGACTCGGGGGACATCTCCCAGAGAGCCCAGATGATCCTGCTGGGCCCCGAAGGGCTGAACCTGGCCCTGTGGGCTATCGAGGTTCTGCGGGACACACCTGAGGCGTGGGGCGGCGACCACATCGTGTCGCGGGGTGACTTGGAGGGCCTTGTCACCCGCACCGACGAATTGGGCGAGGCGGCCAGGATCCTGCTCACCAACCCCAGCCTTTTCACCATGGTGGACACGGCTAGCAACAACCGCGACTACCTGTCCGACCCCACCGAGGGGTTCTCGGCCAGCGGCGGGGACGGGCGTATCAGCCTCGAAGACCTCGACGCCTTTGAGGCCAAGATGTCGGCCTACACCACGCTCTTGCCCTACCTGGCCGCCATCGACACCGCGGCCCAGGGCGATCCCACCAAGGCCGACCGGTTCTTGTCCAAGGCCGACTTCGAAGCCATCGCCGCCGATGCCAGCCTGCCGCCGGAGGTGCGGGCAGCGGCCGCCGCGGTGATTGCCCACGGGGCCTACCACCGCAAGGATGGTTTCGGCTGGGACGACGTGGGGTTCTGGGCCATGGAGGCCGCCGGGGTGCTGCCGGTGGTGGGCGAGATCGTGGACACCACCAGGGCGCTGTATGCGCTGAGCCAGGGTGACTGGCGCTCGGCGCTGATGTTCGCCGGGCGGGTGGCAATGCCTTTGGGTTCGGGCAAAACGCTGAGCGCGGCTCGGGCGATGGTGGAGATGGGCCGCCGCCGGGCGTTCAAGGAGATGCAGTACTACACCATCACCCAATCGGCGGATAAGGCCAAGAAGAAGGTGGCCAAGACCGTTCGCAAGAGAGCGACGGCCAAGGCCAAGGACACCTATCAAGACTGGCGGGACGACTCGCCGGCCGGATTCGAGTACCTCCCTCCACCGTCTCGCCCGTAGTCTTTGGGCATGGTCTCGGAGTTGTTCGACGCCGAATTGTGGAAACCGGTGGAGGGGTTCGACCTCACCGACGTGACCTACCACCGCGCCGTCAAACAGGCCACGGTGCGGATCGCCTTCGACCGCCCCGAGGTGCGCAACGCCTTCCGCCCCCACACGGTGGACGAGCTGTATCGCACGCTGGACCACGCCCGCATGACCCCCGATGTGGGCACCGTGCTGCTCACCGGGAACGGGCCGTCGCCCACCGACGGCGGCTGGGCCTTCAGCTCGGGCGGCGACCAGCGCATCCGAGGGGCCGACGGCTACCAGTACGCCAGCGGGGACACCGCCGAAACGGTGGACGATGCCCGCACCGGGCGCCTGCACATCTTGGAGGTTCAGCGGCTCATCCGGTTCATGCCCAAGGTGGTGATTGCGGTGGTGCCGGGGTGGGCGGCCGGCGGGGGCCACAGCCTGCACGTGGTGAGCGATATGACCCTGGCGTCGGCCGAGCACGCCATGTTCAAGCAGACCGACGCCGATGTGGCCAGCTTCGACGGCGGCTTCGGATCGGCCTACCTGGCCCGCCAAGTGGGCCAGAAGCGGGCCCGAGAGGTGTTCTTCGTGGGCAAGGCCTACACCGCAGCCGAGGCCTACGAGATGGGCATGGTCAACGCGGTGGTGCCCCATGCCGAGCTGGAGCAGGTGGCGTTGGAGTGGGCTGCGGCGGTGAACGACAAGAGCCCCACCGCTCAGCGCATGCTGAAGTTCGCCTTCAACCTCATCGACGACGGCCTGGTGGGCCAACAGGTGTTCGCCGGGGAGGCCACCCGCCTGGCCTATGGCACCGACGAGGCCGCTGAGGGGCGGGACTCGTTCCTCGAGAAGCGCCCGGCTGATTTTTCCCAGTTCCCCTATCACTTCTAGGTCGATTCAGTTCTCGCTCTATGGTGCGGCCATGGCCGACTCCCCCGCCGCTGATCCCACCACCGACCCGAAGTTTGCTCCCCGTCCCGACTCGGGATCGTTAGACGCCGCCCAGATGTTCGACCTGTCGGGGCGGGTGGCCATCGTCACCGGGGGCAGCCGGGGCATCGGCCTGTCCATCGCCCACGGCTTCGCCACCCAGGGAGCAAAAGTGGTGGTGGCCAGCCGCAAGGCCGACGCCTGCGACCGGGCCGTGGCCGAGATCACCGAGGCTGGCGGCGAGGCGCTGGCCATACCCGCCCACATGGGCGACCTCGACAGCGTGAACCGGCTGGCTGACGCCACCCTGGAGCACTACGGCCAGATCGACATCCTGGTGAACAACGCCGCCAACCCGCTGGGCCTGCCCATGACCGACATCACCCCCAAGGCGTGGGAGAGCTCGTTCACCGTGAACCTGCGGGGACCGTTCTTCTTGTTCCAGCGCTGTTTGCCGTCGCTGCTGGAATCCGACCACGCCTCGGTCATCAACGTGATCTCGGTGGGCGCCTACATACCGGCAGGCAACACCTCCATGTACTCGGCCGCCAAGGCTGGCCTGCTGTCGTTCACCCGGTCGATGGCTGGCGAGTACTCCCCCCACGGCGTGCGGGTGAACGCCATCGCCCCCGGCACCGTCGACACCACCATGACCCGCAACACCGGCCCCGAAGCCATGGCCCGCATGTCCGACCTCAGCCACATCGGCCGCATCGGCCACCCCGACGAGTTAGTAGGCGCCGCCCTCCTCCTCGCCTCCGACGCCGGCAGCTACATCACCGGCCAATGCATAATCGTCGACGGAGGCTTCATCCCCCCGCGCTAGCTAGGGGTAGTACCGAATCGGGGTTTGGCTGTACTTGGAGAAGTGATCGCGGACGCTGCGTCCGAGCGGACCGACCCAGCTGTCAAACACCTCACCGCTAGCTATTGACTCCACATCGAAGGCCCATCGGCCGTCATCACGCTGGATCCAGTTGTCCCCAATCTTGAACAACCCGCGGGTGATCCCCTCATGGACGGCCACCGCGTAGTCAGCCCTCCTTGCCTTGACTGAACCCGGAC
>JAJEEH010000167.1 GCA_022821105.1 Acidimicrobiia bacterium | reverse complement strand
TCACTGGCGGCGCCTCCGGTCTGGGTGCCGGGGTGGTCAAGACCTTGGTGGACAAGGGCGGCCGGGCGGTGATCTTGGACCTGCCCTCCTCGGCTGGGGAGGCCATGGCCGACGGCATGGGCGACGCGGTGGCCTTCGTCCCCGTCAATGTCACTGACTCTGATGACGTCGGACAGGCCGTGACCGCCGCGGCCGAAGCTCACGGCCGGGTGGACGTGCTGGTGAGCTGCGCGGGGATCAGTTCCGGGCAGCGGGTGGTCTCCCGCGACGGCACCCCCAACTCCTTGGACCACTTCCGACAGCACATCGAGGTGAATCTGATCGGGCTGTTCGACGTGGCCCGCCATGCGGTTTCCGCCATGTCGGCCAACGAGCCCAATGCCGACGGCGAGCGGGGCCTCATCGTGAACATCGCCTCCATTGCCGGCTATGAGGGCCAAGTGGGCCAGTCGGCCTACGGATCGTCCAAGGCCGGGGTGATCGGCCTGACCCTGCCCATGGCCCGCGACCTGGCCGTGTGGGGCATCCGGGTGATGACCATCGCCCCGGGCACCATGGACACCCCCATGCTGGCCACCCTCAACGAGGAGTTCATCGCCAAGCTGGTGGAAGACAACGTGTTCCCCCACCGACTGGGCACTCCTTCAGATGTTGGGAACCTCGTCGTTCACTTCATGGAGAACGTGTTCCTCAACGGTGAAGTGGTGCGCCTGGACGCCGGGCTCCGGCTGACCAGCAACTAGGCCAGCATTCCTCCGTCGATCACCAGCACTGCGCCGGTGATATAGGAGGCTGCCGGAGAGGCCAAGAAAGCCACCGGCAGGGCCACTTCTTCGGCGGTGGCCCAGCGGCCCAGGGGGATTCCGATGCCGGCCTCAGCCACCACCGCGTCTTTGTCGTAGCTGTCCCAGCCGCTGGTGTCCACGAAGCCAGGAGCCACCGCATTCACCCGCACACCGTGGGGGGCCCACTCCCGGGCCAGGGCCTTGGTCTGCTGGAACAGGCCGCCCTTGGCCGCCGAGTAGGCCGCCATGCCGGGCAGATGGCGCAGGCCAGACAGCGAGCCCACGTTGACAATGCTGCCCCCGCCCCGCTCGATCATCGAACGGCCGAAGGCCTGCGACACCAAGAACGGCGCCGTCAGGTTGAGGGCCACGGTCTTGGACCATCCCGGTTCGTTGATGTCCAGCACCGGAGCGGTAAAGCGGGCGCCGCCCGCGTTGTTGATGAGGATGTCTACGGGGCCAATGGCATCGCCGATGGTCGTGGCGGCGGCTGACACCGCGTCGGCATCGGTTACATCGCAGGGCGCGACCGCCACACTGGCGCCGCTGCCCTCTAATTCTTGAGCCAGCTCCTCCAGCCGCTCGGCCCGGCGAGCAATTAGCCCGACTCGGGCCCCCTGGTCGGCCAGCACCCGGGCAATGGCCCCACCGATGTCGCCGGTGGCTCCGGTGACCACTGCGCCCAAGCCTTCCAGGGGCCGCGCTGAGCTCATGCCAGGCTCACCGGCAAGTGCTCCAGTCCCCGGCTCAGCATGGTGGGCACCCACACTTCAGGCTCAGGTCCCAGCTCCAAATTGGGCAGGCGGCGTACCAATGCCTCCAAGGCAATCGTCCCCTCAAGGCGAGCTACCGACGCTCCCAGGCAGAAGTGCAGCCCGAAGCCGAAGCCGATGTGGTTGTTGGGGTCGCGGGTGATGTCGAATCGGTCGGGCTGGTCGAAGGCTTCGGGATCCCGGTTGGCAGCGTGTTGCACCAAATACACCATGTCGCCGACGGGGAGCGTCTTGTCCCCCATCTCCACCTCGTCGGCCAGGGTGCGGACCTCCATCTTGGACGGCCCGTCGAAGCGCAGGATCTCCTCCACCGCCGGTTTGATCAGTGAGGGGTTGTCCCGCAGTTTCTGGAGCTGGTCGGGATGGTTGAGCAGCACCCGGATGCCGTTGCCGATCAAGTTGGTGGTGGTCTCGTGGCCGCCGAACAAGAAGAGCACGCAGTTGGCCACGATCTCGGGGTCTTCCAGGCTGTCGTCGCCCTCTGAGGCCTCCACCAGGTTGGAGATGATGTTGTCGGCTGGATGCTGGCGGTAGTGGGCCACCAAATCGCCCAGATAGGCAGCCAACTCGATCAGCCCCTGCTGGGCCCGGGCCCGCCGGTCTCCCACTCCCCTGGCGCCGAACACCAGGATCATCACGTCGTCGGACCAGTCCTTGAACCGGTCGCGGTCTTCGGCGGGCACTCCCATCATCTCGGCGATGACCACCGCGGGGATGGGATAGGCGAAGTCCTCGATCAGGTCGAAGTGCTCCTTGTCGGACAAGCCGTCGATCAGATCGTCGACCACGCCGTTGATCCGGTCCCGCCAAGCTTCCACTGCTCGAGGGGTGAAGGCCCGGCTAACCAGCCGCCGCAGCCGGGTGTGGTCGGGGGGATCCCGGAACACCAGCCAGTCCATCAAGATGTCGTAGGTGGGCTGGCGCTGGGCCTTCTGCTCGTCGGTCAGACGGTCGTAGGCCGCGCCGATGCGCTCGGAGGAGAAACGCGGGTCTCGCAACGCGTCGAGCACATCGTCGTAGCGGTGGATGAACCACGCCCGGTACTTCTCATTCCAATGGACCGAATCGTGCTCGCGGAGCACAGAGAAATAGGAGTGGGGATCGGCGATCCGCTCCGGCGATAGGACTTCATCGTCGATGGCCAAAATTTGCCCCTCGCTCATTGAGTCATCCCACCTGCTCCAACACGGTCACCACGCAGGCGTTGCCATCGATTCCTGCGGTGCCACCGCCCATGGTCTCCACCGCGCCCATGCGGGCATCGGGTACTTGGCGATCAGCGGCCATGCCGCGGAGCTGCCACACGATCTCGGCGATCTGAGCCAGACCGGTAGCTCCCAACGGATGGCCTCGTGACAAGAGCCCGCCCGATGGGTTGACTGGCTGGGCCCCACCCAACGAGGTATGACCCGACTCCACCAACCGGCCGCCTTCACCCAGCTCGCACAGCCCCAACGCCTCGGTGGTGATGATCTCTCCGATGGTGAAGGCATCGTGAACCTCGAATACGTCGATGTCGCCAACGCTCACCCCGGCCTCGTCATAGGCCCGGGCCGCCGTGTCGGCCACGATGTCCCAGCCCCACACTTTGTCGGTGGTGTGGTCCCACAGACGGCCCGAGCGCAGTGCGCTGGAACGGATGGCCACCTCCTGGGCCGGCTCACCAGAGCCGCCCAGGGGTCCCACCACCGCGGCGGCCGCGTCATCGGCGATGGAGCAGCACTGGAAAAGAGTGATCGGGTCGGCCACCATGCGGCTGCCCAGCACCTGCTTGAGGGTGACGGTCTTGCGATGCTGGGCTCGGGGATTGCCCACCGCGTGGCGGCGGTTCTTCACCGCTACCGCAGCCATCTGCTCGTTGGTTACCCCGAACTCATATTGATACCTGGTTGCCGACATGCCGTAGATGCTGGGCATGGCATAGCCCTGGGCCCCGTCGGGGTCGGAGGCAATGGGGCTGATGGCCCCCTCGAAATGGGATGTCATGGTTTCGATGCCAAAGGCCAATACCCGCTCGAAGCGACCGGTATCCACCGCCATGCGGGCTTCATGGAACGCTGAAGTGCCGCTGGCGCAGGCGTTCTCGATGGTGATTACCGGAACCTCCACTATGCCGATCTGCTGGAGGCTGCGCGTGACGGTCCCAGGATCGCCGAACACTGAGCCGGCATACACCGCCTCAATGTCAGCGGCTCTCAACCCTGCGTCGTCGAGCGCCTCTGTCGTTGCCTGCCACGCCAACCGGGGTCCTCCCAACGATGTTTGCTTGCCGAACGCCGAGGTACCGACCCCCCAGATGGCTGCGCTCCGACCCGTCATGGACCGGACCTCTGCACCACCGGGTCACCGTGACCATTCCAACCCGAGAGCACTACCCGGCTGCCGGGAACCAGGGCCTCATCGGGGCCCACCACATGGGCAAGAATGCGGGGGCCGTCATCCACGTCGACATAGGCCAATGTGAACGGCGGGGTGCGACCAGGCACAGGAATCCTCAACACCGTCGAGCTGAATACTGTGCCCTTTGGGCCGAAGGTGGCCGCCTCCATAGAGTCTTGACTGCAAACTGGGCAACGGGGCGGCAACGTGGTCATGGGATGGCGGCATTCTCGGCAACGGCTGCCAGCCAACTCGACGTGGCCATCGCCGAGCACCAGCTCGGGCCGAGGGTCAGACCCCGTTCGCTCCGGCGGGGTCGTAGAGACGGTGGGCACCGGCTAAACCTACCAAGAGACCACTTCCACCCTGCATTCGCCTCCCGCTCCGAGCCTTTGTTTTACAGCCCCTAGCCCTGCCGCCTACGCTGCGGGCCGTATCTCGCACAAGGGGGCATTAATGGGCATCGAAGGACTGCGATTCGTCATCACCGGATCGGCCACCGGCATCGGGGCGGCCACCGCCAGGGTCGCGGCCAGCAAGGGCGCCAAAGTGATGGTGTCCGATCTGAGCGACGAACAGGGACAGGCGGTCGCCGACGAGATCAACGCATCAGGCGGCACCGCGGCATACCAGCACTGCGATGTGACCGATACCGGCCAGGTAGAGGCGCTGATGGCGGCCGCCGCCGAGGCCTTCGGCGGCATAGACGTGCTCCACAACAACGCCGGCATCCACGAGAGCGGGCTGGCCCCCGCCGACCAGTGCAATCTGGAGCAGATGTCCCTCGACGTGTTCCGGAAGGTGGTGGAGGTCAACGCCGTAGCCCCATGGATCTGCTCCAAGGCCGCGCTCCCCTATCTCAAGGAGAGCGACTGGCCATCGATCGTTAACGCGGCGTCCACCGGAGCCCAGTCGGCCTATCCGAACAACTCGGCCTACGGAACATCCAAGGGCGGTATCCGGCTGCAAACCCAGAACCTGGCCGTGGATCTGGCCCCGCTGGGAATCAGGGTCAACTGCTACGGCCCCACCGCCATTGCCACCGACATGGTCACCGACTTCGTGAAGCAGGCCGACGACCCGGCGGCATTCGAGAAGGCGCTCATAAACACTTCGCTCATCCCCCGCTTGGGACTTCCGTCGGAGGTGGGCGAGTTGGTGTGCTTCTTGGCCAGCCGAGAGGCCGGCTTCATCAACGGCGCGTACATTTTGATCGACGGTGGCTCGCTTGCGTGGCGAGGCACGGTAGAGCAACTGGGAATGGAGTAATCCAATGGCAGACAAGCAAGCAGTAACCGAGCTTTTGAACCACGCCGGGGTGGCCTACGACGTGGGCGACAGCGACTTCCTCATCGGGATGTTCGCTCCCGACAACCCCGTGTTCGCGATGACCATCGCCGGCGGCGACCCGATCACTTTCGAGGGGTCGGAGGCCATCGCCGGGCTGTTCAGCGGGGCCATGGAGGAGCAGACCGACCAGCGCCGCCACGTGGTGACCAACCTCTACTTCGAGAACGAGACCGAGGACTCCATCACCGCCATCAGCTATCTGGTGCTCATCACCGTGGAGAACGGCCAGCTGACCGTCCTCTCCAGCGGCGTGTACACCGACGACTGCGTGCGAGTGGGCGACGACTGGAAGATCCAAAAGCGCTTCTTGGCTCTCGATCTGCCCTACTAGGCACAGTCGGCCATAAGCGGCCATGAGCATCGCCACCGGTCTCTAGAAAGGAGCCGCAGATGAACATCGGCCAGATCCCCGCCAAGTGGGCCCGGCAGACGCCGAACCGCGAGGCGATCATCGACTCCACCACCGGCCAGCGGGTCACGTTCGCGGCCTTCGACGAACACGTCCGCCGTCTGGCCAACGGGCTGGTCGGCCTGGGCCTGGAAAAGGGCGACCGGGTCGGCATCTTGAGCCAGAACTCGGTGGAATACGCCGCGCTGTACTTTGCCTGCGGGCGCTCAGGCCTGGTGGCCCAGCCAATGAACTGGCGGCTGTCAGCCCCGGAGCTGGCCAAGATCGTCAACAACGGTGAGCCCCGGGCCTACATAACCCAGGGGGCCTATGCCGCTGAATCGGCTGAGCTTTCCGGCTTAGTGAGCTCAGTTGAACACTGGCTCCAGTACGGCGAGGGCGGCGATGGCTCCTACGAGAAACTCGTGGCCTCCGCGTCGGACGCCGAACCAGCGGCGTCGTCCGAGGTAGGCGATACCGATCCCCTGTTCATCCTCTACACCGGGGGCACAACCGGGGAGTCCAAGGGCGCCCTGCACAGCCACCGCAGCGTCTACTTCGGGATGCTCAACCAGACGGTGGCCGAGCGCATCGTCCCCAGCGACGTGTACATGCTCACCGGGCAGATGTTCCACATCCCGGTGGTGCTGGCCATGAACTACCTGGCCCACGGCTGCCCGCTGGTGCTGATGAACTTCGACGCCACCTTGGCCCTGGAGTTGATTCAGGCTGAGAAGGTGTCGGCCTTTTTGGGCGTCACCACCATGTTGAACTGGATGATGGCGGTAGAGGGGTTCGACAACTACGACATCTCCAGCCTGCGCAACATCCAATACGGGGGCGGCCCCATGCCGTCGCGGGTGATCACCGAAGCCATGGACAAGTTCCCCTGCACCCTGATCCAGGGCTACGGCCAGACCGAGGGCACCACCATGTGCTTCCTGGCCCAGGAGGACCACATCCGGGCCATCCGCGACGACCACCGCCCCGAGCGGCTCCGGTCGTGCGGCCGGGAGGGGTTCGTCACCTCGGTTCGGGTGGTGGATGCCGACGGCGTGGACGTTCCCTGCGACGGCAAGACGCCCGGCCAAATCATCGTGAAGTCGGAGGCCAACATGCTGGGCTACTTCCGCCGCCCCGACCTCACCGCCGACACCATCAAAGACGGGTGGATGTGGACCGGCGACATCGCCACCTGGGACGACGAGCGCTACGTATTCATCGTGGACCGGGCCAAAGACATGATCATCTCCGGCGGCGAGAACATCTACTCGGTGCAGGTCGAAGAAGCCATCGCCACCCACGAGGCCGTGCTGGAGACCGCAGTGATCGGCGTGCCCGACGACACCTGGGGTGAGTCTGTGATGGCCTACGTGGTGCTCAAGCCGGGCATGTCCGCCACCGAGGACGAGATCATCGACGCCGCCCGCCAGAACTTGGCCTCATACCAAAAGCCAAGGTCGGTGGCCTTCGTGGATGAGCTGCCCAAGGCCCCGACGGGCAAAATCCTCAAGCGGGAGCTACGCGACCCTCACTGGGCCGACGAGGAGCGCCAGGTCTGATTCTGGCGGCGGGTCCAACTCGCCGCCAGCCAGAGCACTCTTTAGGGCAGTACCCGGACGATCTGAATGTGCTGGTCGGGATCGAACAGCAGCGCGGCCAGCGCCTGAACATCGGCAAGCTCCAACGCATCCAACTCGTCGATGAGCCGCTGGGGAGTGGGCAGGTCATCGTCACCGGCATAAGCCCGGCGCAGCAGTACATTGATCAGATCAGAGTTGCCAATCAACTCGTAGTCGTCGCGCACCACTGAGCGGCCGTGCTCGAAGTCTTCCTCGGAAATCTCACCGGCGAACACCTCGGCCAAAATGCGGGCCATCTCTTCCTCGATGATGGCCATCTGGTCGGGATCGCCTGAGGCCACTACCTCAGACCGGATCAAGGGCTCGGGTGTGTTGGTCAAACCGAGCCCTGCGAACACTGCGTAACTGTCACCAAGGTCTTCCCGGACGTCTTCGACTAGAAGATCGCTGACGATCACCTGGAGTACATCAGCTGCCGCCTGATTGGCGGGACTCACATCCACTTGTGCCTCGTAGTAGTAGATCGCCGCAGTGGCTTGGACGTCGGGACCTAGCACCACCTCGCGGCGCACTACGCCGTCGGGTTCGGGGGTCCGGCGATTCTCGAAACTGTCTGCTTCCCCGGCGGGCAGCGTTCCCACATAGGTGCGGGCCATTCGCTCTACTGTGTCGCGGTCCACATCGCCCACGACCACCACCACCAGATCATCAACTCCCTCGATGCGGTGCTGGTAGATGTCGAGCAGGGAATCAGGGGTCAAAGAGTCCAATGTCTCCTGAGGGGCCACCAAGTCAAACCAGCCATTCGCTTCCCCGTAGCGAGCATCGGTATAGGCCACCTCTCCTTGCCAATCAGGATCGGAAACCGCCAGAGAGAGAATGATCTCCCCGACGTTGACCGCCTCACCGAACGCCTGGTCATTCACTCGTGCCTCGGTCATGTACAGGTGCATGAGCTGGAACATCGTCTCAACATCGCCGGTGTCAGAGGTGCCCGCGACACCTTCAGTGGTCTCTAGGATGAACGGCTGCGCCTGGGCGTTGCGTCCATCGAGGTAACGGGAAATCTGCGCGGGGCTCAGGTCGCCCAGTCCGCTGTTGCGGACCGCGCGAGTGGCCAGAATCTGAGCCAGAGGCCGATCCCCTTCCTCAAGAGCCGACCAGCCCCCCCAAGACATGGCCTGGAGGTCAACCTGGTTCTCGGCAATGTCGGAGTACGCGTACATGACCCGGGCACCGTTGGCAAACGTCCACTCGTAGGCATCGTCCAACTCGTCTTCAACGGCCTCAATGGGCCCGGCGCCCTCGGGGTCCACCGGATCAGGGACGGCAAGAAGCTCGTCGGCTTCCGCTATCAACTGCGGCAACTCGCCCGGCACGGCTGCTTCGAGAGCAGTCTCCATCTCCTCGACGGTGGGAACGTCGGCCGGGTCAGCACCCACCGCGATTAGGATCAGGCCGCTCTCAGCCAGGATCTCTCGGTAACGATTGCTGAGGTCATCCACTTGCAGCTCGCCGAGCAGAGCGTTAACCCTCTCGGCCGTCTCAGCCATCGTTCCGATATCGGCACCGCCGAGGAAGTGGCCCGCGTACAGATCGGCATATTGGGCGTCCTGGGTGGTGGGCTCGGCTTGGATCGCCGACTCCAGGTCGGCCCTGATCGATTTTGCGGCGCGTTCCAGATCAGCATCGCTGAATCCATGCTCTCCGAGGCTCAACAGCAGTGACCAGTAGTCGGTAAGGGCCGCCGAAAAGTCAACAGCTCGAAGGTTGGTGCCGTAGTAGCGCAAACCTCGAGTGTGGGAGAACGAGATCCAGTGCGTCGGGTCGATCTGGGACAGGAACCCCTGCTCGTAGCCGTCCTGCAAGCGGTTCCCCACCATGATGCTGATGATTTCCTCGTTCCAGAGCTCACGGTCGCCATCAGTGGTGTTGGGATCCCATGACGGCAGGCGGACATCAATGACAGATAGGAGTACCCCTGCTCTGGCGAAGTGGCGATGTCGAAGGTTGCCTCCGGATTCAGTGCCGACCAGTTATCGGGAGCGGAAACCGCTTCACCAGCCGAAATGTCGCAGAAATAATCCTCGACCAAGTCCTCAAGCGCGTCCACGGAGAGGTCGCCGACGGCGATAACCGCCATGTTGGAAGGCACG
>JAJEEH010000084.1 GCA_022821105.1 Acidimicrobiia bacterium | reverse complement strand
CCTGGGGCAACATGATCGCGGCCGGACAAGACGACTTCGACCGCCACCCCCACCTTGTTTTCGCGCCCGGCATCGCCATGTTCCTCACCGTGTTCGCGCTCAACCGAGTGGGCGAGAAGGCCCGCGAGCTCTGGGACCCCCGCCAGGCGAATCTCTAGCGCTCAGCATCGCCCGCCGGTGATCTTGGACGTGGGTTCGGTTGCTCCGACAGCCGGCGATTTTGGAAGTGGGTACGGTTGCCCCTTCAGCCGAGTTTTCCTAGAGTGTCGGCACCACAAACCATGAGGGGGAAGTGACATGCGTTCCTGGCTTTTCAAGCTATTGGCGCTGCTAATGGTTTTCGGCTTGGTGGCCGCGGCCTGCGGCAACGACGACGATGACGGGGTGACCACCGGGCCGGATGAGCCTGCGCCGGCTGAGCCCTCTGACGACGGTGACGATGCGCCCGCGCCAGCCGACGACGGGGACGATGAGCCGGCAGCGGAGCCCGCTGACGACGGCGAGGAGGCTCCCGCCGAAGAGGTGATGATGGATGGCTGCGAGGCCACCGTTCCGGGCACCAAGATCAACTACGCGGTGTTCTCGCCCAACGCCAACATGGATCCGACCGGCAGCAGCGGCGCCTTGGTAGGCGGAACCCAGATTGTGAACGTGTGGGACGTGTTGATGGCGTTCGACCCCGCGGCTGGCGTATCCAACGGCCAGGCCGCTGAGTCGCTGACCCCCAACGACGACTTCACGGAGTGGACGCTGAAGATCCGCTCGGGCATCACCTACGGCAACGGCGATGCGTTCATTGCCCAAGACGTGGTCGACTCGATGCTCCGCTTCTTCGATTCCCGCGGCGACGGCATGACTAACCGGGCGGCTGGATCGGTGGCCCTCATCGATTTCGACAACACCGAAGTCCCCGATGACAGCACCGTGATATTCCGACTCCACAGGGGTTGGAGCACCTTCCATACGCTGTTGGGCGACGAGCCCGGCATGATCGTGAACCCGCGCATCATCGCCCAGCTTCTGGATGAAGAGGCGGCCAACGCCACCGAGGAAACCAGCGCAGCCCGACTGGTTCGCAACCGGATGGCGGTAACTCCCGACCTGGTCAACGCAGCCAGCTTCGGTCCCTATGAGGTGGCCGAGGTGGAGCCCAACGTGCGAACCGTGCTGCGGGCCCGAGACAACTACTGGGGCGGCCCGGTGTGCATCGAGGAGATCGAGTTCACCTTCCCGGGCAGCTCGGTGGCCAACTGGGAGGCATTCCAGGCCGGCGACTTCAACGCCGCCTTCCTGCGTGATCCCCGGGTGTTCGCCGACGCTCGGGAGGCCGGTGCCGTACTGAGTTCTGAGGATCAGAACATCGGCGGGCTGTTCCTGTTCAACCAGGGCGTCCGTGGTGCCGAGGTCATCGGCAAGGACATCAGGATCCGCCGGGCCATCCACCACGCCATCAACCGGGACATCATCAACGAGCGGGCCTTCGAGGGCAAGCTCAAGACCACCAACGCCATTGCTGCTGAGGGCACCTTGCTGTGGTCGCCCGAGTTGCAGGAATGCGCCGATCAGGCACCGAGCTACGATCCCGATGCCGCCGCGGCGCTGGTTGAAGAGGTGAAGGCTGACACTGGCTGGGACGGCTCCATGTTGCTGGTCCACGCCGACACCGATCCCGGACCCGAGATCGCCCAGGCGGTAGAGGGAATGCTGGAGGCCGCCGGCTTCGATATTGAGGTGGACCTCGGTCCCGTCACAACCGTGCTGATTCCCAGGGTCATCATCCAGGCCGACTACGAGATGGCCGGTTGGGGCTTCAACGCCGACGGTGCCACTTGGGTGGCGTCGCTCAACGACAACCTCCTGTCCACCAGCGGCTCCAACCGGATGGCTTTCTCCCACCCGGACATGGACGCCGCGCTGGGCGAGCTCTACGGAGCGGCGAACGTGGATGACCAGCGGGCCGCAATTGCGGCCGTGCAGTGCGTGTGGTCGGAGCAGCTGCCCGCCATGGTCTACTCGGTGACCGAGGAGGGCTTGGCCCTCGCCCCGAACATCAAGGGCGTCCAGCGAGCTGGCGCCACCATCTTCCTGTTCGGGAACGCCTACATCGAGAACTGAGCTCAAAAGGAGCAATTCTGAGCAACTGAAGCTCTAAAGCGAGGAAGAGCACCGTGTTACGGGTGATCGGCTTGAAGCTGGTCCGGCTCGTACCGGTGCTCTTCCTCGTTTCATTGGCCACCTTCTTCTTGGTCGATCTGATTCCCGGCGACCCGGCCGCCAACATGCTGGGCACTGACGCCACAATTGAGGATTTAGAGGCGGTCAGAAAGTCGCTGGGCCTGGACAAGCCGATCACCGACCGCTACGTGGACTGGCTGAGCGGTGCGCTGAGCGGCGATTTGGGTCTGTCGTTGCGGTCTCCCAATGAGCCGGTCACCGACCTGATCCAGCGCAGCGTTGGGCCCACGCTGCGCTTGTCGGCCATGGCATTGGGAATGTCGTTCACCATCGCCATCTTCTTGGGGGTCTGGTCGGCTCAGGCGGCTGGAACTCGGGTCGACCGGTTGGTGAGCGGCACCATGTTCGGCTTCATCTCGGTCCCCACGTTCTTGGCCGGCCTTCTGTTCATCTTCTTCTTCGTGTTCCGCGAATCCATCCCCCGCTGGCTGTGGGTCATCGGCATGGGACTGATCGTTCTGCGGCTGCTTTATCTGGCCATCAGCCGACTGGCCGAAGACCGCGCCCACTTCTCCGGGTGGTTCGGATATGCCATTGCCACGCTGGTGGTGGCCGGTCTCATGATGTGGGTGTTCGTCCAGTGGCCCGACTTCCCCCGCACCGCCTCTCACCGCTACGACGACAACTGGCGCGAGCAGATTCGCTCGCTGTTCCTGCCCGCGTTGGCCCTGGCCTTGAGCGAGATCGCCGTTTTCACCCGGCTGTTGAGGGCCGACATGCTGTCGACCCTTCAAGAGCAATTCGTGCTGTCCGCCCGGGCCAAGGGCATGCCCACGTGGCGGATCTTGTTCCGCGACGCGCTGCGCCCGTCGTCGTTCTCTCTCATCACCGTGGCCGGAATCACGCTGGGCCGGCTCATCGGCGGGACGGTCATCATCGAGACCATCTTCGGCTTAGAGGGGCTGGGCAAGCTGATCGTGGGCACCGGGGTGATCCCCAAGAACTACACCATCGTGCAAGGCGGTGTGCTGGTGCTGGCCGTGGGCTACGTGATGCTGAACGCCATCATCGACATCTCCTACCAGTACCTCGATCCGAGAATCAGGCGGGGCCGTGTCTGAGACGACGAATGACACGATCGCCCTAGGCGAGGCTGAGGTTCGAGCTCGCAGCGCCGAGCCTCGGCCTTTCTGGCTCTGGCCGCTGCTGCCCATCGGCATTGCGGTGATTTTCGTGGGCACCATGGTGCTCAACGATGTGACCGCCGAGATCAGGGTCGCCCTGGTGCTGGCGGGGATCGTGGGCGGATACTTCGGCCTAGACGCGCTTTGTCAGTGGCGCTGGGGATCGAGCTTTGACACCTCGGCGTGGCTGTCGGGGTTCTGGTTGGTACTCATTGGGCTTTCGGCCATAACTGTGGCTTGGCTGCCGCTGCAAGAGTCCAAGTTGGTGAAGAACACGATTGGCGACACCCCGCGCCTTCGGCCCGATCTCTTCTCTGAACATCCCCTCGGAACCAATTCCCAAGCGCTCGACATATTGGGCGGGGTGATGTGGGGGGCGCGCACGTCGCTGATCATCAGCCTGGGGGCGGTGGCCATCGGCTTGTTGATCGGGGGGATTATCGGAATCGCGGCCGGCTATTACCGGGGCCCCTTTGACAGCGGGGTCGGGATTATGGCCGACTCCCTGCTGGCCTTCCCGCCGCTGATCCTGCTGGTGGCGATGGCCACGATTTTCACCCAGAACCAATGGACCATGGCGCTGGAACTGTCGCTCTTGGGCATCCCGACCTACATCCGATTGGCTCGGGCCAACACATTGACCTTCGCCCAGCGGGAGTTTGTTTTGGCCGCCAAGTCCATGGGGTCGGGGGACCGGCGCGTCATTTTTCGGGAGCTGATGCCCAACGTGGCGCTGCCCATGGTTTCGTATGCCTTCTTGGTGACCGCGGTGCTGATAGTGGCTGAGGCCTCCCTCAGCTTCCTGGGCGTGGGCATCCAGCCCCCCGAGCCCACGTGGGGCAACATGATCGAGGCGGGCCAGGAGAACTACAAGGACCATCCCCACTTGGTGTTCGTGCCCGGCATTGTGATGTTCATGACCGTGTTCGCCCTCAACCGAGTGGGCGACAAGGCCCGCGAGCGCTGGGACCCCCGCGAAGCCCAGATCTAGGTAGGTCTATCGGCTGATCGCGGCGCGGAAGCGCTCGATGTTGGCGAGCTTGATGTGCTCGTAGCCGCGAACGAGGTCAGCGGCCTCGGCTATGGCTTGGGCGGTTTGCAGGTCTTGGGGGGCGGCGGCCCCTTCGACTGCTTTGCGGAGGGCGGTTAGGTACTCCGCGGGCAGGCGGCGCTCCTCTCGGCGGACTTCGGCCCGGCCGAAGGGGTCGAAGGGGGTGCCCCGGAGGCGCTTGCCCTTGGCCAATAGGGCCATGAGCGGACGCCAGCGTGCGGTCGACAGGGCGATCTTCTTCTTGCGGCCCATAGCCCGCAGGGTGGGCGGGTGCAGCCGCCAGGCCATCCGGTCGCCGGGCTCAGCAACGGCCATTGCCGGGGCATGGCCGTCGGGGTCGAGCATCAGGCGGGCCACTTCGTATTCGTCTTTGTAGGCCGTGAGCTTGAACAGGCCCGCGGCCACCGCCGCAGTCAGCGCCGCCGAGCCGGGATTCACCCGGCGCTCAACGGCGGCGAATTCGGCTACCCCGTCGAGATAGCGGGCGGCCAAAGCCCGGTTCTGGAAGCGCACCAACTCGGCGGCGAACAGCTCCAGGGCGGCGGCCAAAACGGCGTCGCCTTCCGACAGCTCCTCGATGCGGCCGCTCAGCTTGGGGCCCAGCACGGTGGCGTGGTCGTACTCCAGCGCCCGAGCGTCGTCGGGCACCGGCGTCGGCCGCCCCGCCGCGGTGGTCTCCACCATCGCCTGGTCGGCCACCCACCAGCGGCCCCAGCGGAAGGCGGCGGTGTTCAGCTCTACGGCTACCCCGTTGAGCTCGATGGCGGTTTCCAGCGCCTCGGCCGACACCGGCAGCAGTCCGGTTTGGGTGGCCATGCCCACCACGAACACGTTGGCCCCCACCGCATCGCCCACCAGCACTTGGGCCAAGTCGGATGCGCTGGCCCAGAAGTGGGCGTCGGGCCGGGTTTCGGCCCGCACCCGCTCCAGCAGCTCTTCGGCAGTGGGCATGTCGATCTCGGGGTGGGCGGTCTTGGCGCCGGGGGGCACCACGTCGAGCGATCCCACCACCGAGGTGCGGGCCGGGTCGGCTGCGTCGAGGCCGGTGGCCGACGCGGCCACCAGCAGGTCGAAGGCCAGCAGCAGGTCGGCCTGGCGGTCGCCCAGCCGGTTGCTGCCCGAGCGGCCGTTTCGGGTAATCCGCAGATCGCTGACCACCGGGCCAGCCTTCTGGGACAGGCCGATCTGGTCGAGCCCCTGCACATTGGAACCGTCGAGCATGGCCGCAGTGCAGATGAGCTGGCCGGTGGTCACCACCCCGGTTCCGCCGATGCCGGTGATGTGGATGCTCACGTCGGAGTTGGGCGGCTCCGGCGGCGCAGGGATGGGGGTGGGCGGCACCGGCAATTGGTATGGGCTCGAGGCACGGCTGCCGCGGGAGCGCTTGGGTTTGGTGATGGTGATGAACGCGGGGCAGTCGCCCTCCAGGCACGACAAGTCAATGTTGCAGCTGTCCTGGTCGATGGTGGTCTTGCGGCCGAACGGGGTGTCGAAGGGCTGCACCGACAGGCAGTTGGAGACTTCGGCGCAGTGGCCGCACCCCTCGCACACCCGGTGGTTGATAGCCACCCGAGTGCGGGGCGGGCTGATCTTG
>JAJEEH010000199.1 GCA_022821105.1 Acidimicrobiia bacterium | reverse complement strand
CGCCATCCCGACTCTGACATCTTCTTGGACGACATCACGGTGTCGCGGCGGCACGCCGAGGTCTATCGGGACGGCCTGGTACAGCACGTCAAAGACATGGGCTCGCTGAACGGCACCTATCTGAACAGTCGGCGGGTGGAGGATGCCGGCCTGAAGAACGGCGACCAGCTCCAGGTAGGCCGATTCAAGCTGGTGTTCTACGACGGGACCAGCGAATGACCGCTCAGCACCGGTCGATCGGTCAAGTCTTGGATTTGCTGAAGGATGAGTTCTCCGACATCAGCATCTCCAAGATCCGCTTTCTGGAGAGCCAGGGCTTGATCGACCCCGAGCGCAACCAGTCCGGCTACCGGAAGTTCACCGAATCCGATATCAACCGACTGAGGTGGATTCTGGAGCAACAGCGAGATCATTTCCTGCCCCTCAAAGTCATCAAGGAGCGCATCGACGGCGAGGCCTTCGACGATGGGGACGGACACGGCGAGGCTGGCGACGGCGAGGCTGTCCATCGCACCAGGAAGGCTGGGGGACCGAACCCATTGGACGCGGGGGCGGTCTCGGTATCGCTGACCCTTGACGAGCTGGCGTCGGCCAGTGGGCTGAGCCCGTCCAAAATCGTTGAACTGGAGAAATTCGGCCTCATCGAGCCTCTGGACGACGGAGCGCTCTCGCAATACGGCGCGGAAGCGGTCATCGTGGCCAAAGTGGCCGCCGGGTTCTTGGCCCACGGGCTGGAGCCCCGCCATCTTCGGGCCTACAAATCGGCCGCCGAGCGGGAGGCAGGACTTCTGGAGCAGCGGATCATGCCGCTGGTGATGCAGCGAACGCCCAAGTCTCGCAAGCAGTCCCAAGACGTTTTGGTGGAGCTGATCAACCTCGGCTCGGAGCTGCGGCTCTCGCTGCTTCGGGGGGCCTTGGCCAACCACACCGGGAATCGCAAATAGCGGCGTGAACCGCGCCGACCCCGAGTTATTCGCCAGCCGGGAGGCCATCAAGCAGGCCGTTGGGCGCGTCGCCGCTGAGATCTCCCAGCAGTGCTCAGACGGGGTGGTGCTGGTGTCGGTGCTGAAGGGGAGCCTGCCGTTCCTCGCCGATCTGGTCCGGGCGGTGGACATCGAGGTAGAGGTGGATTTCTTGGCGCTGTCCCGATTCGCCGCCGACTCGGGCCGCGTCCGGCTGGTCAAGGACCTGGACTGCGATGTGGGCGGGCGCGAGGTGGTGCTGGTGGAGGACATAGTGGACACCGGGTTGAGCCTCGGCTATCTGATGGGAGAGCTGCGCCGCCGGTCGGCTGCATCGGTGGGGGTGGCTGCATTGTTGAACCGCAGCGCGCGGCGCATCTTGCCGCTGGAGCCCGACTATGTGGGGTTCGAGGCCCCCGACGAGTTCTTCTTGGGGTACGGCCTTGACTGGGACGGCCGGTACCGGAACCTGGACCGATTGGTAATCGGAGATCCTGGTCTATTGGCCGACGATCCCGACGCCTACGTCCGTATCCTCTACTAACGTGGAGTCAATGAAGGAGATGGAGCTGATCGGGGTTCGGATCGAACTTCCGTCCAATGCCCCGATTGTGCTGCTGCGGGAGACCGAAGGCGATTGCCGGCTCCTGCCCATCTTCATCGGAGGAGCAGAGGCCCAGGCCATTGCTTTGGCCATGGAGGAGGTGGAGACCCCTCGCCCCATGACCCACGACCTGTTCAAGAACGTGCTCGACGACCTGGGGGTGCGGATCGAGCGCATCGTGGTTACCGAGCTGCGGGATCGGACCTTCTATGCGGAGTTGGAGTTGGCGGGAGGAAACGGGGCTCGGCGAATCTCCAGCCGCCCCTCCGATGCGGTGGCTTTGGCCGTGCGCACTGGCGCCCCGATCTTCGCCGACGAGTCGGTGCTGGAGGCCGCCGGGCACACTGTGGAGCCAGATGAGCCCGAAGGGGATGAGCCCCCGGCCGAGGAAGTTCTTGACCAATTCAGGGAGTTTTTGGACCAAGTAACCCCGGACGACTTCAACGGCTGACGCCTTTTCGCCTCAAAATCCGTTCTTGACAATCCACAGACCGACGTTTACCCTGTGGAAATCCATTGGCGTAGTTTCCCCGGTGTAATATGCCGAATTGGGAGCGCGCCCCGGCACTGGAGAGTCAGATGAGCGAGCACGGACAAGTAGCCAGCGACTTCAGTTCCCCCCAAACCATCGAGATTGTTGGGATCACCTACCGCCAGCTGGACTACTGGACACGCACCGGATTGGTGACCTCTACCGCGCAGGGTGCCGAGGGAAGCGGCAGCCGCCGCCGGTACTCCTACAATGATCTGCTGGAGTTAAAGCTGATCAAGCGGCTTTTGGACGAGGGAATCGCCCTCCAACGGGTGCGCGAGGTGTTCGACTACCTGCGCGACGAGCTGGGCGAGGAAGTGGCCAGCGCCGATTTGGTGATCAACGGCAACCAGTCGCTTCTGGTCCGCACCGATGAGCAGATTCTGGATGCGCTGCGCCAAGGCCAGGGCGCTCTTTACCTTCGCATGGAAGGCCTGATCGAAGAGGTAGAGGCCGCCGTAAGAGAACTGCCCGTGGAAGAGCCTCTGCCTGTGGATACTGCTGAGCCCCAAACCGGTGCCAGCACGGCCCAAACCGGCTCTTAGGGAGGCCGCCGAAAGCGTGTTCGCCCACGATTCCGAGCGGCAATTCGCCGAATTGCTCGATTTCTACGGGGTCGAGTGGCGATATGAGCCGGAGACTTTCGTGCTCTCACGCAACGAGTCAGGCGAGGTGACCGAGGCGTTCACGCCCGATTTCTACCTGCCCCAATTCGACCGCTACGTGGAGATCACCACGGCGCGCCAGAAGTACATCACCCGCAAGAACGGCAAGGTTCGCCGTTTGCGGGAGCGCTATCCCGGCATTGATGTCGTCGTATTGTGCCAGCGGGACTATCACAGCCTGCTGAGCAAGTACGGCTTCGACGATGTCACCGGAATGGATGGCGATCTAACCCACACTGGCGCCGGCGCGGGAACCGGCTAGCCGGAAAGAGGGGTCGACGTGCGTTCCTCTCCGCTGGAGAGTCGGCACCGGGCGCTGGGAGCCAAGTTGGTTCCTTTCGGCGGCTGGGAGATGCCGCTCTCGTATCCGTCGGGCACGCTGGCCGAGCATCGGGCCTGTCGAACCGAAGCAGTGGTGTTCGATGTGAGCCATCTGGGGACGCTTCGCGTGTCAGGACCCGAATCCCTCGATCGGCTTCAGCAGGCGTTCACCAACGATCTGGCCCGGATTGGCCCGGGCCGCACTCAATACACCCACCTTCTGGACGAGGACGCCTCGGTGCTGGACGACATCATCGTCTGGTGGACTCAGCCGGAGAGTTTCGACGTCATGCCCAACGCCTCCAACACCGACCGGGTGCGCGACGCCTTGGGCGGCTCCGAGTCCGATGCCGGTTTTCGGGCCGAGGACGTTACCGCCAGTCGAGCGGTGCTGGCCGTGCAGGGTCCCGAAGCTCGTGGCCTGCTGGCCGAGGTGTCGCCTGGTGCGTCGGAGGTGCCCCGAAACTGCGTTGCACCGGTGGAGTGGGAGGGCACCGCGCTGACCGTGGCCGGCACCGGCTACACCGGGGAGGACGGAGTGGAGATCGCGGTGCCCGTGGCTGCGGCCGAGCGGCTCTGGGATGCGGTGACCGCGGTGGGAGTCATTCCCGCTGGCCTGGGGGCTCGGGACACCCTTCGCCTGGAGAAGGGCCTGCCGCTGCACGGCCACGAATTGGGACCGGGCATCACTCCACTGCAAGCCGGATTGGGCTGGGTGGTGCGCTGGGACAAGCCGTCGTTCCAGGGTCGGGACGCGCTGGCCGCGGAGCGGGAGAGGGGTATTCACCGTCGTCTTCGGGGATTGCGCGTGGAGGGCCGACGTCCGCCCCGGGAGGGTCAAGCTGTGCTGCGGGACGGCG
This sequence comes from Acidimicrobiia bacterium, assembly GCA_022821105.1. GTDB lineage: Bacteria > Actinomycetota > Acidimicrobiia > Acidimicrobiales > Bin134 > Poriferisocius. The sequence goes on along the minus strand of JAJEEH010000199.1, from coordinate 3,209 downwards.
AGGCCGTGGGGGAGGTCACGTCGGGCAACTTCTCACCCATGCTGGAGACCGGTATCGCTCTGGCCTTTGTCCCTCCCGACGCTGACATCGGAGACGAGCTGGCCGTGGACATGCGGGGCACCCCCACGCCTGCCACCGTGGTCAAGCTCCCGTTCGTCTAGGGAGTTACGCGGCGTCTATAGCCTCGAGCACTCGGCTCTGGGGGATTCCACCCCGCCACGAGGTCAGGATTGTTCCGTTGCTGTCCAGCAGCATCCCTGCGGGCTGGCTGGAGATTCCCAGTTGACGCCAAGACTCGAATGTCGGATCCCAGAGCATGGTGAATGTGGTTCCGGTGGATTGCACGAAGCTCTCAGCCAAACCGAGGTTGTCTTGGGTTCCCACTCCGATCACTGTGAGCTTGTCTGAATTGCTTCGAGCGAACTGCTCGACGCTGGGGGCTTCCCGGCGGCAGATGGTTCAATGGGGCGCCCAGAACCAAAGAACGAGGGGCTGGTCCGCGGGGGCGAAGCTGGCCAGGTTCACAGAGGCTCCGGTGGCCACGTTGACCAGCTCAACCGAGGGCAGATCAGATGCCGGAACTGGGACGTCGGTCTCGGTGGCCGGTTCGGGTGCGGGCGCCTGAGCGGCCGGCGCCTCAGTCGGGGGTGGCGCCTCAGGTGGGGCAGTTACAGGGCCGTCGCTGCTGTCTCCGCAAGCGGCTGCTGTGAGGGCCAAGCCGACGGCAATGGCGAGAACCTTGACCTTCGAACTCATGGTTGCCTCCACCTCAGGCCGTTCCAATGCTGGCTACCTTGTCCAGGATCCAGCTGTGCGACGGGTTGGCCCGCATGTCGATTTCCTGTCCGAACCGGTTGAGGACGATTATCCGGTGCTGGCTGGTGATTCCCAGCCCGTTCCAGGATGCTCCGGACGAATCCCAGAGCATCAGGAGCGAATTTCCCGATCCAGTGCGGCGCACGAAGTCCTCGGCCTGTCCCAGAGTGTCTCGGGCGCCCACCCCGATCATGGTGAACTTGTCGGTGTTGTCTCGAGCCAACTGCTCGAGGCCGGGGGCTTCCCGGCGGCAAGTGGGTCAATGGGGCGCCCAGAACCACAGCACGATGGGCCGATCCGACGGGGCGAAGCTGGCCAGGTTTACGGTGGCCCCAGTGGCCACGTTCACCATCTGCACCGAAGGCAGGTCTGAATCGGGCACTGGCGTGGGCTCCGGGGTCGGCTCGGGAGTCGGTTCTGGCGTGGGAGGTGGAGTGGGCCGGGACGTGGGCTCCGGGGTCGGCTCGGGAGTCGGTTCTGGCGTGGGTGGTGGCTCCGTCGGCGTGGAGGCGGGGGCAGACGTCGGAGCCGGAGTCGCCTGCGGGGCCGAGGTGGCCGCTGGGGCGGCGGTAGCTGCCGGCTCGGGAGCGGAAGTCGACTCGGGAGCGGCTGCCGGCTCAGTGGGAGCGCTGGTGACTGCGGATTCGGTCGGATCGGGAACTGGAGCCTCGTCTGGCTCGGGTATGTCGGGAGATGCTCCCATGCTGTCCTGGTCGGCACTCGGCTCTGTCGGTGCCTCGGCGGACGCGGTCTCGGCGGGTGTCGGATCCAGCGCCGCTTGCTGGTCTGACTCCGCGACGGTGGATCCCGCGGTGGGAGCGGCCGTCGCTGCGGCGTTGTCGGTCTCCGAAGTCTCGGAACTCCCGCAGGCGGTGGCGACCAGGCTCAATGCCAGCGCCATAGCCATGGCAGCGGCAAACCCACTGGTCCGGTAGCCAGGCCAGAGGGATCGATTTCTCACCCTCCCGATGCTATCGCCGCGCCTTGGGAATGGCAGCAGCGACAGCTATCGGGGGCCGTCGAATCGCTAACCGAGTGGCCGGTAGGGAGCGGTTTGCTGGACGCAAGTGGGAATGTCGGGATCGCCGGAACATGGGAAGTTGAACACCAACTCGGTCACCACGTCGGGGGCACCAAACTTGTTGGGGCCGAAGGTGGCGGGAAGCTGGTGCTGGATATCCACCGAACCCAGGTTCTGGAAGGCGGTGTAGATGTCCTGGCGAGTGGGGTTGGGACCGGCGTCGTAGATGGCCCGGGCCACCATGCGCATCTCGGTGCACACCGTGGATGTCATGCCGTAGGCGCTGTCGTAGCTCCCGTAGATCTCCCGGGTGTGGCTGGCGCCGATGGCGCTGTTGGCCGCATAGGTCTCGTTGCACATGATGTTCAGCGGTGCGTTGAAGCTGAGCACCGGGTCGTCGGAGCGGAAGTTCCCGGTGGGGGCATCGTCGATGATGATGGTGCCGTTGTACATCTCCGCGGCGGCGTCTCCGCCGAACTGTGCCACCTTGCCCGACACCAGGTCACCGGCTTGGCTGTTGAAGTCGGAGTTGTAGAACTGCACGTCCCCGGGGGCGTAGCCCTGGTTGACCATCTCATTGATGAACTGGGGCAGGCTGAGCACGTTGAGGCCGGGGAAGACCACGTCGACGCCCTCCTCCAGCATCCGTTCCACCGCGATGTCGTTGCCCTCGCGGCAGGTGGTGGCCCCGCCGCAGCCGATCTGCTCGGCAACGGCAATCTCGTAGCCCGCGGCCTCTATGACATCGATGATCCCGGCCTGCACGGTCTCGGGTTGCCCGGGGGTGTCGGGCCAGATCACCGCAATGGTCTTGCCGTCCAGGGCGCCGGTGTCGATGATCGCCTGGGTCATGTTGACCACCGAATCCTCGGCCACGGGGCTAAGCGAGTACAGCAGGCCGTTGGCCTGATCGTGGAATTCGCGGGGGTTGCCCTGAGTGGTGAGGAACAGGGTGTCGTGGTCGGCCGCGATGCACAAGATCGCGCTGCCCTGGAAGCCGGTGGTGTTGGTCACGATCACCGCGTTGTGATCCTCGGTGGCTTCGATACAGGCTTGGTTGCGCAGCGTGTCGATGTCCTCGCCACCGCCGCCCAGCGCAGACACCTCCACGAGGCGGAGGTCGATCTGGCGGCCCCAGATCCCGTTGCAACCCTCGTTGATCGCCTTGGTGAATGCCTCGAACATGTCGATGGGGTCGCCGACCGGTACGGCAAAGCCGATGCCCTCCAGCTCCTCCAGCTTGGTGCGGAGGTGGACGATGGTGATGGAGTCCTCTGTGATGCCCACGTCGGTGGCCTGGGGTGGCGAATCCGGATCGGGCGTGGCCGTGCAGAACACGTCTAGCGGCTGGAACGGGTGGGAGCGGTCGAAG
>JAJEEH010000033.1 GCA_022821105.1 Acidimicrobiia bacterium | reverse complement strand
CAGCCCCTCGGGCCCCCGGAAGTCGGGAATGCCGCTGTCGGTGGAGATTCCTGCCCCGGTGAGCACCACAATTCTCACCCCAGCGGACAGCACCGCTCGGGCTGTGGCGATCTCATCGGATAGTTCTTCGATGGGACGCATCAATTCCCTAACCAAGCCTTGACAGCATTACATGAAAGTATGCAAGATACATCTAAAGCTTCCTCCTTGTATCTGGCAAAGCACTAGCTGGCAGAAACGATCCTCTCATGACGCCCCCCTTCATGCACTCTTCTCTTTGGATCGAGCCTTGGCGAGACTCGGTCACCGAGGAAAGCGGGCACGATCCCCGATCGAGGTATGCGGAGCAGTTCTGGCTGGGGGTCATCGGCCCCACCGCCGCCTGGCTCCTGCGCCATGTGGCCCACGAGTTTGACAACTCGCCTGACGGGTTCGAGCTGTCGGTAGCCCCTATCGCCCTGCAACTGGGTATCAGCCCCAAGGCGGGGCCCCGGGGTGGGCTGCACCGCACCCTGCACCGCCTGGTGATGTTCCGCCTGGCCTCGGAGGGCCACGCCGGCTACGCCGTCAGGCGCCGGCTGCCCCCGCTGAACAACGCCCAGCTCAGCCGATTGCCAGCCCACCTCCAGCGCACCCACACCTCCTACTACTCGGTTCCGAAGTCCGCAGCCTGAGGGGCAAGACGCTAGACATACAGCGTGGACAATGAACTGAAGGCTGCCTGGGACCGGCTGTGCGACGGCCTCAAGCAGTCGGCCGACTACGTGTTCGACCCGGACCGGGGGGCAGACCCCTCTGAGCAGGCCGAGGGCCTGCGCCACCACCTGAGGATGCTGTTCTGGGCCTATGACCGGATCGTGGAGAACAACGACCCCGAACACCCCGAGCTGGGCTGGGTGTACCCCTTCAAGGTAGGCCAGGACAATCCCGATGCCATGTACATGACCGCACCGGTCGACCTGAGCCACACCTACCGCCTAACCGGCCGCATCGACACGCTGCGCTACCTGGGGATTTCGCTGATGGACCACACCTTCGGCCGGGGGCGCATCATCCAGCTCGTCGACGTGGGCAGCCCCGACCTCACCGACATAGGCGATGGCCGCATCAACGTGGTCTTCAGCCCCGACCCCGACCCCGGCGACCACACCGGCGACTGGTTCCAGGTGGAGCCGCGCGAGAGCCGGCTGTTCGTGCGCCAGTTCTTCTCCGACTGGGCCGCCGAAGGCCAAGCCGAGCTCTACTTCGAATGCCTCGACCCTTCGGGCCCGCCCGGCCGGCTCGATGCGGTGCGGACCTGCGAGCTGTTCGACGAGCTGGCCCGGGAGGTGGACACCGTGCCCAAGTTCTGGACCGACTTCGCCGGGGGCCAGCGCGACCGGGGCCAGATCAACTCGTTCGACCATGTTCCCGCCCACAAGGTGAGCCAGAGCGCCCAGGGGGGAAGCGAGAAGCAGTCCTACGGGCAGTGCTGGTATGAGGTGGCCCCCGACGAGGCCTTGCTGTTGGAGGTGACCCCGCCCGACTGCCTGTACTGGAACATCCAAGTGGGCGACACCTGGTACCAGAGCCTCGACTACATCAACCTCCCCACCACCATGAACGACTCCCAAGCCCGCCTCGACCCCGACGGCGTTTTGCGGGTGGTGATCTCGCACCAAGACCCCGGCATCCAGAACTGGATCGCACTGGGCGGCTGCCCCCAGGGCGCCATCACCTACCGCTGGAACAACGCCGAGGTCGCGCCGGTGCCCACGCTGAAGCTCATGGCGGTATCAGAGGTGGAAGCCTGCCTGCACCCCGACACTCCCCAGCTCAGCGCCGAAGACCGCGCCGCCCTCAACGATGAGCGCCGCCGCCACGCCCTGCGCCGATTCACGCGGTAAGTCCCCAAAGATGCCTCAGCCCGCGGAGGAGGGTTAGCCCATGGAGTACGTGGCTGCGGTCCATCTGATGGCCGCGGTCCTGCTGGGCGCGGCAGGCGCCTCAAAGGCAGTCACCCCCGAGCCGGCGTCGGCCGCGCTGGCCCGACTAGGGCTCTACCACCGTCAGTGGGCGGTGCGGCTCCTGGGCCTGGTAGAGCTCATAGTGGCGGTCAGCGCCTTCATCGTGGGGGGCGTCGCACCCGCCACCGCCCTCGCCGCGCTCTACGCCGGGTTCGCGGTGGTGGCCGCCGCCATGGTGCGCTCAGGTTCAGCAGAACCCTGCGGCTGCTTCGGACGCATCGAGATGGCAGCAACCAGGCGACATGTGGTGGTAAACGTCCTCGCCGTCGCAATAGGCCTGGTGGCCGCCTCCTGGCCGGTTGAGGCCGTCGACAAGCTGTTCGACAACCAACAGTGGCTCCTCGCCCCCTTCGCTGTCGTAGTGGCTGGCGGTGCCTATGGGGTGTTCTCGTGGCTGGCCCGCTCTCCGTGATTATGGAGGCTTAATTCTTTTGGACAATAAGTAGTTATTTTCACTTAACATTTTGAGTTCAATGTTCTACTGTTGTGGGAATGGTGGG
>JAJEEH010000268.1 GCA_022821105.1 Acidimicrobiia bacterium | reverse complement strand
CCTTCGCCGTAGATCAGGGGTCGCGGTAGGCGAGGGCGGAACCGCTGTGTTTGGTGCCCAGGGCGGTGTCGTTGGTCTCCGCTACCACTGATGCCACCCATTCTTCTACTTTGCAGCCGGCTGGCAGGTCGCTGGGGGTGGCGAAGCTAACGGTTCCTGCGGTGATTGGGAGGTCTTGGGGTTTGCCCGGTCCGAGTGTTCTGATCAGCTTGCTGCGGGTGTCGCATACGGTGTCGTTTGCGGGGTCTTGTTCCAGGTCGGCCCACAGGTAGATCCTGTAGATACCGGCGAAGCTGTCGATGTGGTTCCAGCCGATCCGGCATGCGGTAGCGCCCGCGGCGCAATCGGCGTTGGAGACGCTGTCCACAAACCGCACGCCCCCCGGCGTGGGCGGGTCGATGTATCGCGCGGCGAGTCTGCTCGGATCGTTCGGGTCGATCATGTCGCCGATGGACTTGTAGTTCTCCGGCCGGTCCCAGGGGCCGGTGCCGCACGGGCTTGCGGGGTTGCGCCGGTCGGGGCCGGGGCCCTTGGTACACGCCGCGTTGGGGATGTGCCAGCGCAGTTGCAGTGCGTTGATGTTGGGGAGCTGCTCGCCGGCGTGGTCGCCGATCCTGGCTGCGGCGGCGCTGGGGCGGCGGTAGCTCACCGCGACCTGCGGCCCGCCCACTTTGGCCTCCACGTCCACCGCGGGGGAAAAGGTGAGCGTGACCGTTCCAGTCTCGGTGTCGAACGCGGCGGCTGCGGGATTGCCCTTGTAAACGCCGTCCACTGTGTAGGTCCAAGCGGTGCGGGCCGGGGCGCCTTTGAGGTGAGTCTCGGTCAGCTCGATGGTGGCCGTGGTGCCGGCGCGGTTGATGAGGGCCCGCTGCACCCTCAGCGCCTTGGTGCCCACCGCCCGGTTCACCAAATCGACGGCGTCGTTGCCCGTCGAGCTGCGGATGGGGTTGGCGCCCTTGGTGTAGCTCACGGTCACCCGTTGGCCTGTGGTGATCGCCGACGCCAAAGCGAGCGTCACCGTGGTGCCGCTAACCCTCACCGGGTTGGTGCTGGCCAGGGCTACCCCGCTGCCGCCCACCCTCACCGTGAAGTCGCCGGCCGCGGGAACCGAGTTCTCGTCCAGCGCCTCCTCGTAGACCAGCGCCAGGGACCTGGCGTTGGCCACCGCGGCCACCAGCGGCGGCCCCGGCAGCACCGTGATCGTGGCGGTGTTGGCGCTAGCCGACTCTACGCCGAAGGAGTCCACCACCTTGAACGTGAAGCTGGCGTCGCCGATGTATCCGGCCGCCGGGTCGAAGACCAGCTTGTGCTGGTCCAGCTCGGCGCGGGTCACCGCCTTGGGCAGGCTGCCCGACGGGATGGCCGTGCCGTCCAGCTTGAGCACCCCCGCCGTGCCCGCGGGCAGGCTCGTGATCCGCAGCTCCTTGAGCAGGTCGCCGTCTGAGTCGGTGTGGCCGAAATCGGCCCTGGCCAGGACCAGGTCGCGGCCCTTGCCGGTGGTTGCGGTGAAGTCCGCACCGCTAGGCGCCGCGTTGGTGCCGCGCACCCTCACCGCGGTCACCGCCGAGTCCGCAGCGGCCCGGATCGCCAGGTCGGCGTCGGCGCCCAGGATCGCGTCGAAGCCGGTGCCGCCCTGGATCGCAGCGGTGCCCGACAGCCGCACCAATTTGCCCGAGGAGTCCCGCTTGACGGTGATGCCGTCGGCGTCGGCATCGGCCGCTACCACCGTGTGGGTGCCGAACTTGACGGTGGCGCCGTCGGTGCTCAGGTAGCTCAGCGTGTAGTCGGTGCTACCCACAGCCACCACGATCTGCACGTTTTGGCCATTGGCGCCCTCATTGGCGACGGTCACGTCGGTGTCGAACTCCAACTGCACGCTGAACGAGTCGTCTTTCACGTAGGTATCGACGGAGCCGTCCACATCGGCATCAACCGACGGCGAGGGATCGCCGAACGCCTGGAGCACCACGGGAATCAGCGGCCGCCCGGTGGCGTTGGCCGGATACTGCCGCGCGTTGCCGAAATCCCACGGATCGTCGCCGGTGCCATCGCCGTCAAGGTCGATGTTCCAGTTCTCGTAGATGCCCGAATAACCCGTAGGCGACTTCAACTCGCTGGTGGACTTAGGCGTCCCCTTGCCGGTGTCGCTCTGGCCGGAGGCGGCGCGGTCGTAGTAGCTGTCGGTCACCGTCCCATTGTTCGTGCCCACCAATCCGCCCACCGGCAAGGTCGAACTCGGGGAGGTCAACGCCACCGCGCCCACCGAGTAGCTGGCGACAATGGTGCCTAGCGGATTGTTCTGGCCCACCAGGCCGCCGGCGCTAGAGCTGGCCATAGTGACATCGCCCGTCGCGAAACTGGCCCTGATGGCGGCAAGAGAGCCACTGCTGCCCACCAACCCGCCCACGCCCGACACATTCCCGTCGGTCCCTGTTTGCTTCAGATCCACGCCAGCGGAACTGTTCCGGATCTGGCCGGACCATTGGGTATTCGAGCCGACCAGCCCGCCGACGAATGCCACCGTAGTTGTCCCCGGCCCCACGCCGATGCTGCCGCGGGCATACACAGCGTCCACCCAGCCCCTGTTCTCCCCGGCCAAGGAGCCAATTCTGCGGTGACTTCCCGAGGCCGGACGCTGGACGGTGATGTCCACATCGGTGAGCCCCAGATTGCGCACCCTGGCACCAGCACCGAGAGCGCCGAAGAGACCGATGTAGTCGTGGCCCCGGTTGATCATCAACCCGTCGATGACGTTGCCGTTTCCCTCGAACGTGGCGGTATAGCGGCCGGTGCTGTCGCCGATCGGCTCCCAGCCCTCGCCGGTGTTATATGGGCTCACGTCCAAGTCGATATCGGCCGTCAGCTCATAACCGATACAGCCCGTATCAGGACAGCCCATCCTGGCCACCGCGTTGGGGAACGCGGCGGCGTAGTTGGCCTGGTCCCCGGTGGCCACCGAGCCGTCGCCGTCGAGGTCCCAGCGCAGCGCATTCAGACCCGCCGCGCTGTCAATCTCGATCCGCCCGTCATCGTCGCTGTCGTAGTCCACCGGATGCGCGAACCCGTACACCCCCATCTTGTGCGGATTGCTGCCGCTGGTCCACGCCGTGGCGGTTCTGGACCTGCTCAGCCCGTTGTTGCCGATTTCCCAGCCTGCGGCCCCATCGGGATCCTCGCCATCATCCGCGGTCCGCCTGATCTCCACAACGCCGCTGCCGCCGCTCTGGGAGTCGAACACCACCCAATATGTGGTGTCCGCGCTCAACTCGATGCCCTCGCCCTCCGCGATAAACCGGTCGTTGCCGCCGCCGACCAGCGCCGACGGGTTGACCAGCGTGCCGATGTCGGTCCCATCCGGCTCGTCGGAGGAGTTGGAACCCTGAATGCTCACGCTATAACCAGTCGGCGCAACAGGGCTGCCGACGTTGAAGCCGATTCCCAAGATCACCGAGGAAAACCTGTAGCCGGCTTTGCTCGACCCCGTCGTGAACGCCTGAGCCGCGTCATTCGCCACAATATTCGTGCCGCTGCCGATGGGCTCGCCCAGCTGGTTCAGATTCTTGATCATCTGCCCCGCGGGCGTGGCGCTGGCGCTGGAGATCTCGCCGTTGTCGGTTCCGATCACCGCCCGCAGATCGAACGTGTACCTCGTGGCGTTGGTCAGACCCATCACGGTGTGCGACACGGTGTCCTTGCCGCTGTTGGCGATGTCGGACCAACTGGACCAGCCCTCGCTGCCGGCCCGCTGGCGCACCTGGTACTTGCTGATCGATGCGTTATTGGGATTCGTCCAGCTCAGCGAAACCTCGCCGTCGCCAGGAGTGGCCTTCAAGCCGGCCGGGGCGTTCTTTGTGTAGCCCCTGATGGCGATCTTCCAAGAGGAGGTCGACGTCTGCCAGGAGACTGTGTCGGAGTTTCTCCAACTGCTGTCGTTCGAAATGCTCCACCCCGCGGCACCCCCCGCGTCCTCGCTGTTGGACTCCGTTCTCTTGTAATCCCCCGCCCCATGGGCATCGAGCGTGGCCCACACGACGAAATACGTCTCACCGGGTTCGAGGTCGACCCCCGAGCCCGGCGCGCTCCAAATCGCTTCGGACGCCGTGCTGGACGCGAAAGAGAGCGTGCCGAGATTGGTGCCGGGATCGTTCGAGCTCACCGAGTGGATGCGAATCGAGTAGCTGCTCGGCTGTGTGCCCTGAGCGACCGGCACAACCACGCCGGTCAGCTTGTAGCCCCCGGGGTTGCTGCCGACCGTGAACGCCTGGGCGCGCCGCACGGAGACCAGCGAAGTGCCGTCTGTCCGCTGCCAGATGTTGCCGACAAGCGTCCCCACCGGCGTGGCGGTCACGCTGCTTGCCGCGCTGAAAGCGTTCCCCCTGGTCTCGCGCAGTTCGATCTGGTAGCTGACGCCGTTGAGCAGACCCGTCACGGTGTGCGTGGTGGTGTTCGCATCGCTGCTTTCAATGTCAGTCCAGTTAGGGTTCCAGGTGATCCCCCTGTCGTCGCTGACCCTCACCTGGTACCCCGAAACCGACGAATCACCGGGGTCAGTCCAACTCAGCGACACCTGAGAATCGCCAGGCACCGCCGAAAGACCGCTCGGCGGAGGGGTCTTCGCGGTGCCGTCGATGGCGAGTTGGAGTACCGCCCCTTGGAAGGTTGGCGAAATCCAGCCGCCTGCCGCCGAAACCCTAGTGACCATGGTGTTTCCGATGCTCCAGCCTGCGGCCGCGCCGGCATCCTCGGCGTCGTCGGCGGTCCAACTCAGCCGGTGGGTATAAGTAACGGTGCCCGCTGGGGGGGTCTCATCGATGAACACCACATAGGTCGTGTCGGCCTCCAGGTCGATGCCCGTGTCGGGGGCGGTGAACACATTGGGCCCAGCAGCCAGCGAATCCGGGTTCGTCAGATCACCAACCTTCGTGCCCGGCAGCAAATAACTGGGAAATACAACATCGGGGGTCGCCTCGTGGACCGACACGGTGAACACTGGCGAGGTCTTGCCGGTCTGGGCCAGCATGTCGAGCTGCACCGCGCTCAGCGAATAGCCACCCACATTGGCACCAGTGGTGAACGCCTGCGAATAATCCCAATTGAACCCCGCGGTAATGGTTGTGTACTCCGCCTTCCCCCGATTGCTGACCAGCGGCGCGGGCTTGGCCTCGCCGTCGATGGCGAGTTGGAGGGCCGCCGGGCGCCTAAGCCTCACCCCTGGGTTCCAATTGCTGAGAGCCGACGCCCTAGTGGCCGACACGTTTGCGATGCTCCAGCCCGCCGCCGCGCCGGCATCCTCGGCGTCTTCGGCTGTCCAGCTCAGCCGGTGGGTGTAAGTAACGGTGCCCGCTGGGGAGGTCGCGTCGATGAACACCACATAGGTGGTGCCGGGGTCGAGGTGGATGCCCGTGCCGGGCGCGGTGAACGTGTTGGACCCAGCAGCCAGCGAAGCCGGGTTCACCAGATCTCCCACCTTGTCGCCCGGCAGCAAGAACATTGGATCCCCATCAACGGGGGACCCCTCGTGGATCGACACGGTGAACACCGGCGCAGTCGTCCCGGTGTGGGCCAGCAAGTCGAGCTGCACCGCGCTGAGCGAATAGCCGCCCACATTGGCCCCCGTGGTGAATCCCTGCGAGTAATCCCAATCAAATTTCGGGGTAACAGTTGTCCACCCCGCCCTCCCGCGATTGCTCACCAGCGGCAGGTTCACCTCCACCGCCGGCCGCCCCGTGGTGTTGGCTGGGAGTTGTCGGTTGGTGCCGAAGTCCCAGGGGGTGTCTTTGGTGCCGTTGGAGTCGAGGTCGAGGTTCCAGTTGGCGTAGATGCCGGTGTAGCTGGTGGGGGCGACCAGTTCGATGGTGGTCTTGGGGGTGCCGTGGCCGGTGTCGGTTTGGCCTGAGGTGTCGCTGTTGTAATAGCTGTCGGTGACGGTGCCAGCGCGCCAACCGACCAGACCGCCCACTCGTTGCAGGGTGTCCTCACCCTTATAGGAGACTGCGCCCACCGCATAGCTCGCGACGATCGTCGATCCGCCGCCGTTGACGCCGACCAGGCCGCCCACCGAATGGTCCGCGTAGACATCGCCGGACGCGAAGCTGGCCTTGATCTCACCGCCGCGAGAATTCCTGCCCGCCAGTCCCCCGACAAACCACACGTCCCCCGACGCTTGGGACACGCTCGAAGAACTGGCCCAGACCTTCGCCGACGCGCCCTCATTGGCACCCACGAGCCCGCCGATGCTGGAAACCTCGTGACTCGCCCCCGACGCCGCAGCGATGGTGCCGCTGGAAAATGAGCCCGCCACCAACCCCGCGTTCTGGCCCGCCAAAGCCCCAATGCTTTCGTGATCGAGTTTGGAGTCGGAAGGACGCTTGACCGTGATATCCACATCCGTCACACCCACATTCCGCACCCGCGCCGTAGCACCCAAAGCACCGAACAGCCCGATGTAGTCGCGGCCCCTGTTGATGAACAGCCCCTCAACCACATGGCCACCACCATCGAACGTCGCCGCATACGGACTGGAACCATCCCCGATCGGCAACCAACCATCCCCCGAGTTGTGCGGCGCTACGTCCAGATCAACATCCTCCGACAACTCATAACCGACACACGGGCCGGGGCTGTTGTCGCTGTCGGTATCGCCGCAGCCCATGTCGGGCCTGCGGTTAGGGAACGCGGCGGCATAGTCGGTCGCTTTCCCGGTAGCCGGTGTGCCGTTGCCGTCGAGGTCCCAACGCAGCGCGTTGAGCTTCGCCACACTGTCGACCTCGATAAGCCCGTCGTTGTCGCTGTCGTAGTCGGTGGTGTTGCGCACGGTGACGGTGCGCACTGCGGGATCGCCGCAGCCGTTGTTGTTGCAGGCGGTGAGGGTGAAAAGCCACTGACCCGATCCCGCGACGGTCGCGGTGGCGGTGGCGAGGGCGGTTTGCAGCGAGTCGCCGGGAAGGCCGCTGTCTCGTGCCGATTTGGCACCGGCTGCGGCGGGTGAGTGGCGCCAAGTCAGCTTGTAGGTGGTGGCGCCATCGATGTCGCCCCAGCTGGCTTCCACGTCGAAGCTGCCGTCGGCGGCGTTGATCTCGAAGTCTTCGGGCACGCCGGGCGGCTCCGGGGCGGCTTCGGCGGTGAACCCCAACGCGACGGGAAGGCCGCAGCCAGCTTTGTTGCAGGCCTGCACCCGCACCACCCACCGGCCGTAGTCGGCGACGGTGATCTGCGCGCTCGACGAGGTGGGGCGCACCCCGTCGTTCAGGGCCTGGCCCGGGCCGTGCTTGCGCCACTGCACCAAGTAGTCGTCGGCGCCGTCCACATCGCCCCAGTCCACATCCACATCCAGCGAACCCGCAGCGGTGTCCGCCGACAGCCCCAAAGCCATACCCGGAGGCGCAACAGGCGTCGGCTCCGGCGTCGGCTCCGGCGTGGCCTCGGGCGTCGGCTCCGGCGTCGGCTCTGGCGTTGCCTCGGGCGTCGGCTCCGGCGTCGGCTCAGATGCTGGCTCGGGGGCGGGCTCTACCTGGAACCGGATCGACTTGCCCCGCCCGCACACCTCGCCCCGGCACGCGAACACCTTCGCCACCCACTCGCCGAAGTCATCCACCTCGACTTCGGCCTGCGACACGTTCACCGACACGCCCTCGTTCAGCTTCGTGCCCCGCACACCCAGCCGCCAGCGCACCACATAGGAATCCGCGCCCGCCACATCATCCCAATCCACCACCACAACCAAAGAGCCCGGCGCCACATCAACGCTCAACCCAGCGGGCTGGCCCGGCGGCAGCGTCCCCCCGCCCGGCCTAACCGGAGACTGCCTCCCAAAAGCCAGCGCCGGCCCCGACGACGCCACAGCCAACCCCGCGCCCAAAACAAAAACAACGAGGAGCAGCACCGCTATCCGGCGCATACCCCCCCCCCCCCTGAAACAGGGGTTTCAGCGGCTACAAGCCCAGCAAAACCACCACGCCGCGACCGGCGCGAGAAACTGGTGTCCAATGACCTTTGCACCATCAAAAGAATAATAGT
>JAJEEH010000150.1 GCA_022821105.1 Acidimicrobiia bacterium | reverse complement strand
AGCTGGGCATCCGCAATGAGGGCATCGCTCTGCGCTACCTGGAGATCAACGGCTGTTGGGAAGACCATGTTCGCTACGGCATCACCGCAGAGGAGTGGCAGGTGCGGGGACCGGAGTTGGTGGCCGGCTGGATGAGCTAGTCGGCTAGTCCGACTTGCTTATGGCCTCCTTGAGGGCCGCCACCCGCTCTTTGAATTCGGGCTGAGCCATCGACCACGCCTGGGGATCGACTTCACGGGCTACCGCCGCCGCACTGTCGGTGACCCCGCCCATATCGAGGATGGTCTGCTTCATGGCCTTGGTGAGCCCTCGGGGGGCCCGGGCCGGACGTCGGGCCAATCGGTGGGCCTCATCCAGCAGGGCCTCGTCGCCCACGCATTTCCAAGCCAGTCCGATCTCGGCGGCCCTCGGTCCGTCGAGCCGCTCGCCGAACAGCACCATGGCCATGGCCGTCTGGCGGTCGCAGATGTTGCGCAAACGCCAGGTGTGGCCGCCGCCAGGATGGATGGCGATCTGGAGGAACCGGCTTTCGAACATCGCACTGTGTCCGGCCAGAATCACATCGCAGGCCAAAGCGAAATTCATTCCTGCTCCCACTGCGGCACCGTTCACTGCGGCCACGGTGGGCAGCGGGGTGTGGGCTACCCGCAAGAAACCGGCATAGATGGAGCTCAGGCGCTTGGGGTCGTCAGCAGCCAGCAGCTCATCGAGGTTGGCACCCGCCGAAAACGCCGGAGGCGTGCCGGTGAGCACAACCGCTCCCACCGACTCATCGGCCTCCAAGCTGTCGAACACCGCGTCTAGCTCCCCGTTCATCTCCAAGCTGACCGCATTACGCACCTCTGGGTGGTTGAGGGTCACGGTGGCAACGCCGTCTTCGATCTCGCAGAGCACAAGAGCCATGCCATGACAATAGGGGTGCAGCGAATAAGTTGGCGCAGTGACCGAATCCCGACAGCCCCGCCGCGCGCGGCAAGCGCTGTCGTACCGGAATTATCGCCTGTTCATCTCCGGGGCCCTCATCTCGAACTCCGGTGTTTGGGTGCAGATGATCGCGCTGGCCTTTGTAATCGAAGACCTCACCGACAGCGGGACCTGGGTGGGGTTGGCCGCCATGATGCAGACACTGCCAGCGGTGTTCTTGGGGATGCTTGGCGGGGCACTGGCCGACCGCTTCCCCCGGCGGATAATGCTGACTTTCACGAACTCGGCCCAAGCGCTGATCGCGCTGGGTTTCGCGGCCATGTGGGCCGCAGGCGTCGACCGGCCGTTGGCCTACATCGCCCTCGGGGTGGTGAACGGGTGTCTGAACGGCATACAGCTCCCCGCCTGGCAGGCCTTCGTCAGCGAGTTGGTGCCCCGCGGCGCTCTCTTGAACGCCGTCACCTTGAACTCGGCCCAGTTCAACGCCTCTCGAGCAGTGGGGCCCATGATCGGTGGGATCGTGCTGGCGGTAGGAGGTCCAGGCTGGTGCTTCTTCACCAATTCGCTGACGTATGTGCCCGCGATCTTCGCTCTGGTGCTAATCCGGGTGCCCCGACTGGCTCCGGCGGACGGCGACAGACCCAATGTATTCAAAGATGCCGCCGCCGCGGTGCGCTACGCCGCCGATAATCCAGGCATTCGCTTGTCCATCCTGGTCGCCGGCGTAATTGCCTTTTTCGGACAGCCGATCATCCACCTGGTGGTGATCTTTGCCAATGATGTGTTCAAGGTGGGCGAGACCCAGTACGGCATTCTGGCCGCGGCCACCGGGGTGGGGGCGATGCTCAACACTCCCTTCGTGGCTGGCAGGGGAAGTCGCATACCCCGCAGCCGTCTCGTGGGATTCGGATGGCCGATTTATGGCATCGCGCTGCTGGGATTCGCGGTGTCGCCTTACTACTGGTTGGCGGTTGTGGCTCTGGCCGTATTGGGGGCATCGCACATTGCCACTGCCGCCACCCTCAACACCGTTATTCAGCTTCAGGTGGAGGAGGCTCTAAGGGCCAAGGTGTTGGCCCTATACCTCATCACCCTTCTGGCCGGGCTGCCTCTGGGTGCTCAGCTTCAGGGTTTTCTGGCCGACGTGATCGGCCCTCGTGTCGCCGTAAGCGGGGCCGGTGTCCTCTTGGCTGCCACCGCTTTGTGGTGGGTGATCAGCGGCCGAACCAAGGTCCTCGATCTGAATTAGTACTCAAAGAAGAAACTGTCACTCCTATCGGGATACTGGATGCATGAGAGAAATCAAGGAGAGAGAGGACACGACGGCCGAGGTCCAAGGCATGCGAGTCATCCGCGGTGGCAATCAGCGACAGGAGAGCAGAACCGGCCGGTGTCTGGCTTTTGCCGAGGCAGCCCGCCAGCTGGGGATGGCGGTGCGTGGACAAGAGCTGGTTTTACCCAGCTTTCGCAGCCCGCCTCGGGAGGTTGGTCGCCGCCGCACGCTGGCCCGTCATGACGACGGCTCAGTGACCGTCTCGGTGATGGTTCGAAACCGTGTTTGGGAAGCCGTGCTGGCCGACATGATCGAGGGCGTGGTTGCGGCCAACCAGATGGACGGCATCGACGCCGAAGTCCTACGCGACCAGCTCTGGGAGGCCCTGGAAGGCGAGTCAGCCCTACGCGAAGTGGCCTGAACAGGGGGCTCGAACAGCAGGAATAGTCCGAGGGTGGGCCTAAACTGACCAGGCCATGCTTCTCACCGAGATCGATCACGTTGCCATTGCAGTCCACGACTTGGAGCAGGCCATCTCGTTCTATGAGAAGGCCTTTGACGCCTCGGTCGTGCACCGCGAGATTGTGGAGAATGACGGGGTGGAAGAGGCTCTGATCAAGGTAGCCGACTCCTATGTTCAGCTCACCACGGCCACTCGGGAGGACTCGCCCATCGCCAAGTTCCTGGCTAAGCGGGGTGAGGGCATCCACCATGTCGGCTATAGGGTGGACGACTGCGCCGCCGCGCTGGAGGCCATGGTTGCCGCCGGGGCCACTCCCATTGATGCCGAGCCCCGTCCTGGCTCTCGGGGAACCACCGTGGCTTTCATCCACCCCAAAGGGGCCTTGGGCACCCTGATCGAGCTGGTCCAAGAATAGTTTCGTCGCCTGACCCGTAAAATGGGTGCATGGCGATGCGAAGGGCGACGCTCGTTGTCGATGGCATGACCTGCTCGGCTTGCGTGTCGCGCATTGAGCGCAGCCTGAACGCAGTCGATGGCGTTGTCGAAGCCCGAGTGAACTACGCCTCGGGCCGGGCTTCAGTGGCTTGTAATGAAGATGTCGCCGACTCGGAATTGCGGGCGGCAGTGGTCAACGCGGGCTACGGGGCACGCCTGCCCCGCGGCCTCGAGGATGAGCTCGCCGCCCGGCCCCCTGAGCTCAAGCGGGTGGCCATCTCCGCATTGATGGGCGCAGTTGTATTGCTGGTGACCATGGTGGACGCGCTGTCCTTCGATTTGGGTTTCTCGGCATCAGATTGGCTGGCCGCCGTTTTGAGCGCTGCGGTGGTCTTCTGGTTTGGATGGGGGTTCCACCATCGGGCCTGGAAACAACTCCACCACCGAACCGCCACCATGGACACGCTGATCTCGGTGGGCACGGCAGCATCCTGGGTTTGGTCCACAGTAGTGCTGGTGGCACAGATCGGCGACGGTCACCTGTATTTCGAGACCGGATCGGTGATCGTGGTGCTGGTACTGCTCGGTCGCCACTTGGAATACCAGGCTCGCCGTCGTTCGGGAGATGCCTTGCGGGCTATGGCCGAACTCGTTGCCCCGATGGCTCGCCTGGAGGACGGCACCGATGTGCCGGTGACCAGTTTGGAGGTGGGTAATCGGTTCGTGGTGCGCCCCGGGGAGAAGATAGCCACCGACGGGGTGGTGGTAGACGGCCACTCTGCGGTGGACATTTCTCTGGTTACCGGCGAACCGGTCCCTGTTGAGGTGGCTCCCGGCGACGCCGTGCTGGGAGCTTCGGTCAACGCCAACGGCTCGCTGGTAGTGGAGGCCACCAAGGTGGGCACCGACACTGTGCTGGCAGGGATCATGCGGTTGGTAGAGGAGGCCCAGACCAACCGCACCCGCATCCAGCGCCTGGCCGATCGAATCTCTTCGGTGTTCGTGCCCAGTGCGGTAGTGATCGCGGTGGCCACGCTGATCGGGTGGTTGGCGGCCGGACAGCCGGCTTCCGAAGCGTTCACCGCGGCGGTGGCGGTATTAATTGTGGCCTGTCCTTGCGCGTTGGGCCTGGCCACTCCGCTGGCGGTGATGGTGGGCACCGGGCGGGGTTCCCAACTCGGAATAATCATCAAGGGCGGTGAGATGTTGGAGGACACCCGACTGCTCGACACCGTGGTGTTCGACAAGACGGGAACAGTCACTGAGGCCCGCATGGAGGTAGTGGAGGTCATCGCTCCCGGCAACGACCCCGACGCGTTGCTGGCCTTGGCGGCGGCAGTGGAGTCGCGTTCTGAGCACCCCATCGGCCGGGCAATCGCCGACTCGGCCGAAAATGGGCAGGCGGTAACCGGATTTCAGAATCACCCCGGTGTGGGAGCCGTAGCCACAATTGACGGAATTGAGGTCTTGGTGGGCAAGCGGGCGTTATTCCACCAGGTTCCCGAAGCCGTGGACCGGGCCGCCGACGAGGTGGAGGCCATGGGCAGGGTTGCGGTGCTGGTCGGCCGGGAGTCGGTGGCCGAAGCGGTGATCACCGTGGACGACCGATTGCGGGACTCCGCTGGGCCGGCGGTGGCAGGGCTCAAGTCTTTGGGACTTGACACCGTGCTGCTGACTGGGGACCATCCCCGTCGGGCTCGGGCCGCGGGCGACGAGTTGGGTATCGACCGGGTAGTGCCCGGTGTCGGCCCCGACGGCAAGGCCGACGAGATTGCCCGCCTACAGGCCGAAGGCCGCCGGGTGGCCATGGTGGGCGACGGCATCAACGACGCTCCCGCTCTCAGCCAGGCCGACATCGGCATCGCCATCGGCACGGGGGCCGATGTGGCTACCGAGGCCGCCGACATCACCATCATGTCGTCTGATCTGAGCGTGGTGGCCGACGCCATCGCTCTGAGCCGTCGAACCATGAACACCATCCGGGGGAATCTGTTCTGGGCCTTCATCTACAACATTGCAGCCATTCCCCTGGCTGCTGCCGGAATATTGGAGCCCATCTTCGCCGCCGTAGCCATGGTGGCGTCATCGCTGTTCGTCGTCACCAACAGCCAAAGACTGCGACGCTTCAACCGGTCATCAACTCGCATCTATCGGCGAGCAGGGAAACCAGCCACCAGCAGTCTGCGCCTCCGGAGCTAGCGCCAGCTCCGTCAGATTTCTCCAGCCAAAAAGGCCAAGAGCACCTCGTTGGTGCGCTCGGGGTCTTCTTCGGGGATGAAATGGCCGCTGCCGGCGGGGCGGGCCCGGTAGTCGGGGAAGTGGTCCACGAAGGAGTCGGCGTAGGGGTTGCCGTGAGGGATGTGGTCGTCGGCAGGGAACCCGTCTTCGAACGCCTGGGGCATGAGGAACGCCGAATACAGGTACAGCGCGGGGTGAGGGTACGTGCGGCCGAGGTCTTCGGGGCCGTACACCGGGAACACGCCGAAGTCGGGGTGGCTGAAGAGCAGGCCGGGGTGGTTCCACATCTCGGCCACCTGGGCCGGGGTCCGATAC
>JAJEEH010000200.1 GCA_022821105.1 Acidimicrobiia bacterium | reverse complement strand
GGCTGGGCCGGGACTGGACCCGCCGCACCGCCGGACAAGCGCTAACCACTGCGAGATCGCGCGCAGGAACGTCTAGCCAGCTTCGCGGGGATCGTCGATGGTGACGGCGCTTACTTCGCCGAGGCGGGTGGTCACCATGTCGAGGGCGATCTGCTCCAGGAACTCCTTGGGCATGACGCACTCGCGGCATTCGGCGCCTTCAAGGATTAGGCGGAGAGCCACGGTGTTGCCGGTGGCTGAGACAAGTTCCACATCGCCGCCGTCTAGGGCTACTAGGGACTTCAGTTCGCCGACGGCCTCGTCAAGAAGAGCTTGATCCATCTCAGTTGCTCCTAGCTGGTGTCTTGGCCGAGGTTTGGGGGTCGGGTTCTAGATAGGAAAGCGCCGGCGTCGGCCAGGATTAGCTGGCCGGTGGTGCAGCGGGCCAGATCGGATGCCAGGTATACCGACAGTCGGCCCAGCTCCTCGGGCAGGGTCTCCCGGCGCAGCGGCGTAGCGGCCACGATGGCGTTGTAGTGCTCGGGCGGGAATGCTTCCCTTATCAATTCGGTGGGGGTGGTGCCGGGGGCGATTGCGTTGACTCGGATGTTGTGGGGGCCAAGCTCTACGGCCATAGACCAGGTCAGGTGGTTGATGGCCGCCTTGGCCGCGGCGTAGCTCGACATCATGGGCGACGGCCGGGTGGTCTCGCCCGAGCTCACGTTGATGATTACGCCGCCGCCCTGCTCCATCATGACCAGGGCCTGAGCCCGCCCGCACAACGCGGTCAGCACCAGGTTCTGATCTACAAGATCCCGCCAGAACTCCCCGTCCATGTCCACAAACCGAGTGGGCGATCGGCCCGCCATCATGCCGACGTTGTTGACGGCAATATCCAGACTCCCGCCCCAAGCCACCACATCGGCCACTAGGGCCTCGATGGCGGCGTCGTCGCGCAGGTCGGCGGGAAAAGCCGCCGCGGTGCCCCCCTCCTCGGCAATGAGGGCCACGGTTTCCTCGGCAGTCGTGGAGTGGAGGTCGTTCACCGCCACCGATGCGCCGGCCCGCCCCATCCACCGGGCGATCTCGCGGCCAATGCCCGCCCCCGCCCCGGTGACCAACGCCACCTTGCCGGAGTGGTCGATCTCTACGCTCATCGCCTCAATGCCACCGTCAGCCGCTCAATCTCGATGTTCACAGGGCCGCTACCGCTAGCTGTGCCGGAGGCCGACCCGCACTGCGTCGTGGTCGGCGGTGCGCTGGAGCAAGGCCATGGCCTGGTCGATCTGGTCGAGGCCGAACACTTCGCCCAAAAGCGGCGCAGTGGGGAACTCCCCGCTGTTCAAGATGGCCACTGCCTCCCGCATGGAGCTGGGGGTGGAGCCGCTGCCTCCCTGGACCGTTAGACCCTTGAGCACGATCAGGTCGGTGATCATCTCCACCGGCGCCAAGTTCTTCAATCCGGCCAGCTGCACCTTGCCCCCTTGGCGAACCAGGCTCAGACACAGGGGCACGGTGACGGTGGTATCGGCCAGATCCACGGCCATATCGGCCATGGCCCCGCCGGTTATCTCGGCCACAAACGCCTCAAGGTCGGTGGCAGTGACGTCTACGGTCACATCGGCGCCCACCTCGCGGGCCACCTCCAGACGCAGGGCATCGGCGCCGGTGCCGGTGACGATCACCGTCTCCGCGCCTCGGCGCTTGGCCTCCGCGGCATACACCAGCCCCATGTGGCCCGGACCCTGCACCACCACGGTCTCGCCCTCGCCCACCGGCATTCGGCTGAACCAGTTGCACACGTTGGCCAGCGGCTCGAACAGGGTCAGCTCGGCGGCATCGACGTCGTCGGTCAGCTTCACCAGATGGGTACCGGGCAACACGCCCATGTACTCCCCGTAGCCACCCCACAGCCCGTGGCCGTCTTCCAGGCCCATCGTGTAGCCGTACACCTCGCCCAGGCCAAACGGGTTGTTCTCCGAAACCGGGGCCCGCACAACCAGGTCCACCGCCACCCGGTCGCCCACCGCCACGCCCAGGTTGGCGTCGTCGGCCAGGGCATGTACCCGGCCCACGATCTCGTGGCCGGGCACCAGCGGCGACTTCTCTCCGGGAACGTGCTTGTGGCCGTGGAGCTGGGCCACGTCGCTCCCGCACATTCCCACGGCCTCCACCTTGAGCACCCCGCCGCCAGAGGGCGGCTCGGGCACCGGGAAGTCGTCCCTGAGTTGGAAGGTGCCGTCGCCGTTGAAGACCACGCCCCGACAAGTGCTGCTCATGATCGCGGTCTCCTCTCGGGGCTCGAGGTCAGCCGGTTCAGCTGATCCCGCTCTTCTCCAGGATGTGGACGCCGCAGCTTGAGCCCAGGCCAATCACATGGGCTAGGCCCACGTTGGCGCCTTCGATCTGGCGGTCGCCGGCCTCGCCCCGCAGGTGGGTGGCCACCTCGTACACGTTGGCCACGCCGGTGGCGCCGATGGGATGGCCCTTGGAGATGAGGCCGCCGGACACGTTCACCGGGGTGTCGCCGTCGCGCCACGGGGCGCCCCGGTCGATGAAGTCGCCCGCGCCGCCCGGCTCGCACAGCCCCAGGTTGTCGTAGTGGATGAGCTCGGCGGTGGCGAAGCAGTCGTGCAGCTCCACCAGGCTGAGGTCTTCGGGGCTCACCCCGGCCTGCTCGTAAGCAGTTTGGGCCGCGTTGCGGGTGGGGGTGTTCACGTCGGGCTGCATGGCGCCGGACTCCACATAGGGGTCGGTGGTGAGCACCGAGGCGGAGATCTTCACCGCCCGGGACTGCTGCTCGCGGCTGAGGGTGGCAAAGCGCTCCTCGCCCACCAGCACGCAGGCCGCAGCGCCGTCGCCGGTGGGGCAGCACATCAGCAGTGTGTTGGGGTAGCTCTGCATGGGCGAGCCCATGACCTCTTCCAGGCTGAACTCCTTCTGGTACT
>JAJEEH010000231.1 GCA_022821105.1 Acidimicrobiia bacterium | reverse complement strand
AGCTGGGCCGGTCAGAACACGATGGCCTTCTACTTCCGCCGCATGGCCCATGAGACTGCGGTACACCGCTGGGATGCCGAGGCGGCCTTTGGGGCACCTGGCCTGATCGATTCCGACCTGGGGGCCGACGGGGTAAGCGAGCTGTTCGAGGTGGTGCTGCCCTTCGCGGTGGCCAATTGGGACATGACCCTTCCCGATGCCAGCCTTCACCTGCACCGCACCGACGGAGAAGGGGAGTGGCTGCTGGTAAACGACGGCGGTCGTATCAAGATGAGCCTCGAGCACGCCAAGGGCGACGCCGCCGTGCGGGCCAGCGGCACCGACTTGCTGTTGCTGTCGTGGGAGCGGATCGGGTTGGACAGCCCCGGCGTGGAGACCTTCGGCGACGCTGACGCCGCCCGAGCCTGGTTCGCCCTGTCCCGCTAGAGCCGCCGAGCAACCCGACCATGGCCGACGAATCATCCCCTCCGGCGTCGATGCCGTCGGTCCCCACCCGGGCCGATGTGTTCGACCAGTACATGCCGATCGTGCTGTTCCTGGTGCTCAACAGCGCGTTCGGCTTGATCCCCGCCATCGTCGCCATGACGCTGTGGGCGGTCAAGGCCCAAATCAGCCGCTATCGCCGGGGGCTGCCCCTCGGTCGGGTGATGCCCATCATCGTGGTGTACCTACTGATCAGGGGCACTTTCGGCATCATCTATGACAGCGAGGATGTGTATTTCGGCATTGGGATCTCGGCCAAGGCGCTGGCCGCGCTGGCCCTGCTGGTGTCGGCAGCCCTGCGGCGCAACGCAACCGGCTACGCCCTGCCCTATCTCGTGCCGATCGACCGGGACACCAAGTCCCACCCCGAATACCGGGCCGCCACCCGGCGGGTCTCGGTCGCAGTGGCGCTGATCGTGTTTGCCAGTGCCGGATTCGACACCTGGCTGCTACAGAACGCCTCGGTCAACAAGTTCGTCCTCATCCGCTTGGGGGTCAACTGGGGGGCATCCATAGCCACGATATTGGGCGTGGGCCTTTTTCTCGATCGCCGCCTGCGCCGCATCCCCGGTTTTCCCGGCATGATGCCCTTGATTGAGCGGCGCCTGAAGGATCTCGGCATGAACCCGCCGCCCACAGCCAACAGATGACCCGCTCGCCGGGGTGACCGGCTAGCGCTGGCATCACTAGAGTCTCGGCCATGGCAGAGAACAACTGGGGAAGATGGGGCGACGAGGATGAGCGGGGGGCGCTGAATCTGCTCACACCTGAGGTGGTGAAAGAGGCCAGTGCCTCGATCACCACCGGCAAGGTGTATCCGCTGGGCATTCCCATCCAGTCGCAGGGCGTGCCCATCATGGACTACCGGGGGACGCCCATGCGGCTCACCCTCCAAAATGCTTCCGACGAGGGCATCTACGAGGCCTACGGCTGCCACGCCGGCACCGGGGCCCACGAGGACGTGCTGGTGTTCGCTTCGCACACCACGAGCCACATGGACGCCCTTTGCCATGTGTACGGCCAAGACCAGCACTACAACGGCTTCTCCAAGGAGGCCATGAAGACCCACACCGGGGCATCTCGCCTCGGCATCGAGAAGGTGGGCGCCATCGCCGGGCGGGCCGTGCTGCTCGACATGGTGGCCCACATGGGCGCCGACAAGTGGCTGGAAGCCGGCACGCCGATCAGCGGGGCCGACATGGCCGCCTGCGCCGAGGCCCAGGGCACACCGGTGCGAGCGGGCGACATCGTGTTGATTCGCACCGGCTACCTCGACATGTGGTGGTCGATCGAGGCCGACCCCGCCGCCGAGCAGCCGTTCGCCCAGCCTGGCATCAACAACGACGGCGCCGAGTGGCTGATGGCCCACGACGTGGTGGCCGTGGGATCCGACAACGCGGCCATCGAGGTCATCCCGTTCGACGAGAACGACTTTCTCACCGTCCACAAGATCCTGCTGGTGGGCGCGGGCATCTACATGCTGGAGTTCTTGAACTTCTCCCAGATGGCCGCCGACGGGTGCCACGAGGGCTTCATGACCGTGTCCCCGCTCAACGTGACCGGGGCCACCGGCAGCCCGATCAACCCCGTGGTCATCGGCTAGCCGCCAGTCGGTGTCAAAGGCCCAGGCGGCGGAGATGGCCGGCCAACTGCTGGGCACCCCCGACGGGGCGGTGCTCGACCAGGTGCGGGTGGTGGAGCTCACCGGCACGGTCGGCGGGGCCTACACCGCCAAGCTGTTCGCCGACGCCGGGGCCGAGGTGGTCAAAGTCGAGCCACCCGGCGGCGACCGGCTGCGGTCTTGGTCGCCATCGGGTTCTCCCGTCGGCGGCGATTCCGGCGACGGCGCCTTCTTCCAATTCCTAAACGCGGGCAAGCGCAGCGTGGTGATTGACCTCGACGACCCCGGGGGCCGGGATCGGTTCCTGGCGCTGGCTGCCACTGCCGACATGGTGGTGGAAGATCTGGGCGCCGGGGCAGTGGAATCGATGGGGCTGGGTCACGCCGAGTTGGCCGAGGCCAACCCATCCTTGGTGATGCTGTCGATCTCGCCGTGGGGCCGAGGGGGGCCGTGGGATCAGCGCCCGGCCAACGAGTTCACCCTCCAAGCCTGGGTTGGCTCCACCCACAGCCGGGGCATTCCCGACGAGATGCCCCTTGGGGTGGGGGGCAAGCTCGGCGAGTTTCTCGTAGCGGCCAACGCCGCCCCGCTGGGGCTGGCCGCGCTGATGGCCGCCCGGCGAGACAACGCCCAGGGCGAGCATGTGGACGTGTCGTCCTATGAGGCCATGACCACGAGCTTTGTGGTGTACGCCCACCTCTACGCGGCCTACGCCTCCGATGCCCGCACCGGGGCCACCCGCTCCATTGAGATTCCCTCGGTGGAGCCGGCCAAAGACGGCTGGGTGGGGTTTTGCACCATTACCGGCCAGCAGTTCAAGGACTTCTGCGTGGTCATCGACGATCCCGACATGGCCGAAGATCCAAGGCTGTCGAGCGGCGACGGGCGGATGGACCACCGCGACGAAGTTTGGAACCGCATCGCCCGCTTCACCGAGGCCCACACCGTGGACGAGATTGTGGAGAAGGCCACAATGCTGCGGGTGCCGGTGGCCCCCATAGGCGACGGCAGTCGGGTGGCCCAGATCGACCACTTCGCCGAGCGGGAAGTGTACGTGGCAAATCCGGGTGGGTTCTCCCAGCCCAGGGTGCCGTATCAGCTCAGTGCTCGCCCGTCCCGCCCGGTGCCCCCCGCCCCCGATGTGGGCGAAGCCGACGGTGAGTTGCCAAGCGCCAGTGGCGAAACGGGTCAAGACTCGAGCCCGCTGCCGCCCCGCACGGAGCCTTCGCTTCCACTGGCTGGGCTCCGGGTGTGCGACCTGGCCACCTTCTGGGCCGGACCAGTGGCGTCGTGCCTGTTCTCCGCCCTGGGTGCCGACGTGATCAAGGTGGAGTCCATCCAGCGGCCCGACGGGATGCGCTTCGCCAGCGGGCTCTCGCGCGACGACCTGTGGGAGTGGAGCCCGGTGACCCACGGGGCCAACACCGGCAAGCGCTCGGTGACGCTGGACTTGGCCAGCGACGACGGCTTGGCTCAGGTGAAGCGGCTGGTTGAGATCTCCGACATCGTGATCGAGAACTACTCCCCCCGGGTGGTGGAGAACTTCGGCCTGGACTGGGAAGAGGTCCACCGGCTGAACCCCAACGCCATCATGGTTCGGATGCCCGCCTTTGGGCTCGATGGACCGTGGCGCGATCGCACCGGCTTCGCCATGACCATCGAGCAGGCCAGCGGCCTGGCCTTCCTCACCGGCGATCCCGAGGGCCGCCCGCTAGTGCCCCGAGGGATGTGCGACCAGCTCGGTGGGATGCACGCGGTGTTCGCCACGCTGCTGGCCTTGGAGCACCGGGCCCAGACCGGTGAGGCGCAGCTGGTGGAGGTGCCGCTGATCGAGGCCGGATTGAACGCGGCCGCAGAGCAAGTGATCGAGTGGACGGCCTACGGCCAGCTACTCCAGCGCCACGGCAACCGCTCGCCCTACGCCGCACCCCAGGGCATCTATGCCGCGCCCGGAGAAGACCAATGGGTGGTGGTTTCGGTGGACGACGATGCCCAGTGGCCCGCCTTGGCCGCTCTGATCGGTCATAGCGACTGGGAGCGGTGGGCCAGCCGAGACGAGCGCCACGCCCACCACGACGAGATCGACGTCGCCATCGGCGCTTGGGTGGCCCAACGAGATCGCGACATCGCGGTTGATGAACTACTGGCCGCCGGTGTGCCCGCCGCACCGGTGATCACGGGCCGGGAGTCCATCGACAACCCCCAACTGGCGGCCCGGGGCCACCAGCAGTGGATGGACCACGTGGTGGTCGGCGCGGTGCCCTACCCCAGCTTCCCCGGCCGGTTCAACGGCCAATACCACCGCCTGGGCCGCCCCGCCCCCACCCTGGGCGAGCACAACGAGGAGATCCTGCGCGACGTGCTTGGCCTCGATCCCACCGAGATCACTCGCCTCGCCGAAGCCCAGATCATCGGCACCCGACCCGCCTTGTGGGGCTGAGGGGTTCTCCGGGCTGCGGATTGCGGCACTTGGGGAAATAGGGTTTCGATCGATGTTCCTCGCCCTCACCGAGAGCCAGCTTGAGCTGCAAGCCACCTTGCGGACGTACTTCGAAGGGCTCATGACCCCCGAGCGGCGCGATGGGCTGGGGGGTGAGCACGGCGGGCCGGTTTACAAGGAGACCGTGCGCCAAATGGGCAAGGACGGCTGGCTGGGAGTGGGCTGGCCCAAGGAGTGGGGCGGGCAGGGCTATACCCCGCTGGAGCAGCTCATCTTCTTCGAGGAGGCCAACCGGGCCGGTGCGCCCTTGCCGTTCGTGACCCTGAATACGGTGGGCCCGGCCCTCAACGTGTACGGCACCGAGGAGCAGAAGGCGTTCTTCCTGCCCAAGATCCTGGCCGGCGAGCTGCACTTCTCCATCGGCTACTCCGAGCCCACCGCGGGCACCGACCTGGCCTCGCTCAAGACCCGGGCGGTGCGCGACGGCGACGAGTGGATCATCAACGGCCAGAAGATATGGACCACCGGCGGCCACGAGTCCGACTGGATATGGCTGGCCACCCGCACCGATCCCGACGTGCCCAAGCACAAGGGCATCACCATCTTCGCGGTGGACACCACCCTGGACGGCTTCAGCCACACGCCCATCTGGCTGTTGGGCGGGGGCCACACCAACGCCACCTACTACAACGACATCCGGGTGCCCGACTGGGCCCGCATCGGCGAAGTCAATGGAGGCTGGAAGCTCATCACCGCCCAGCTCAACCACGAGCGGGTGGGCCTGGCCCCAGCGGGCAACATCGACGGCCCGCTGCGCCGGGTGGTGGACTGGGCCCGCCAGACCACACTGGACGACGGTCGCCGGGTGATCGACCAGGAGTGGGTGCGCCTGGCGCTGGCCGAGGTGTACGCCCGCAACGAGGCACTCAAGATGTACAACTGGAAGGTGGCTGCTGCGCTGGAGGACACCGAGTTGAAGCCGGCCGATGCCTCGGCCATGAAGGTGTTCGGTACCGAGCTAAAGGTGAAGTCGTTCCAAGCCCTCATGGAGGTGCTGGGGCAGCGGTCATACCTGGTCAAGGGAACGCCGGAGGCGGTGCTCGCCGGCGAATTGGAGCGGGCCTATCGGGGAGCGCCGGTGGGGACCTTCGGCGGGGGAGTGAATGAGGTTCAGCGCGACATCATCGCCACTGCGGGGATGGGGTTGCCCCGGTCGCCTCGCTAGAAGGTTGTGGTCTGGCCGCCGTTGGAGCGGAAGACGTTGCCGGTGGTGAACTTGCCGGCGTCTGAGGCCAAATACAGCATCAGGTAGGCCTGGTCGAGAGCTTCACCGAGGGCGCCGATCGGCGACAGGTCTCGGGCGTAGTCCAAGAACTCGTCGTAAGCCTCCTGGTTCAACGTGCCGTCCTCGTTGTGGAGCCGCCACGTGGTGAAGTTGGTCAGCGTGCTGCCGGGAGCCAGGGTGCACACCCGGATCCCGTAGCGGCCTACCTCCAGCGCCAGGGTGCGGCCCAGCATGGCCACCGCCGCCTTGGTGAAGGCGTAGACCCCGATGCCCTCGTAGGCCAGGTCGATGGCTCCCGATGACACGTTCAGGATCACCCCGCCACCGTCATCCTTCATGGCCCTGATGGCCGCCTGGCAGCCGTAGACCACCCCTTTGAGGTTGAGGTCGATACCCCGGTCGAGATCCTGGTCGGTGAGGTCTTCGATCAGGCCGGGGAACATGGCCCCGGCGATGTTGGCGATGATGTCGAGCCCGCCGTAGGCGTCCACCGCACGCTGTACCAGCGCGTCCACCTCGTCGCGGGAGGTCACATTGCAGGCCTGGGCAATGGCCTCGCCTCCGTCCTCGCGGATGCGCTTGACAGTGTTCTCTGCCCCCTCGCCGTCGAGGTCGCCGCACACCACCTTGGCCCCCGCGGCGGCGAACAGTTCGGCGGTGGCCTCGCCAATGCCCGAGGCGCCCCCGGTGATCACCGCCACTTTGCCGTCTAACCGGAATGCGTCCAGCGCGTCTGCCTTCATCAGATCCTCCTGTTACCTTTGCGGCTGCTGAGATCAATCAACCGCACAAGATCAACAGCCTTGTGCGATTCATCAGGGAGCAATCATGGCAGATGGCGTGAAGGGATATGGAGTGCTGGTGACCGGTGGCGGCACGGGAATCGGTCACGCCTGCGCGGCGGCGCTGGCCGCCGACGGCGCCGCGGTGACCATTTGCGGACGAACCGAGTCGAAGCTGGCGGATTCGGCCGAACGCATCGGCGATGAAGCCGCCAACGGGGGCAGTGTGGCCTATGTGGTGGCCGACGTGACCGACGAGTCCTCGGTAGCCGCCGCAGTAGCTGCCGCCGCCGAGCCCACCGGGACGCTGAATGGAGTAGTGGCCAACGCCGGTGGAGGCGGGGGAATGGGCCCCTACCACCTCCAGGACACCGACGAGTTCTTGCGAGTGCTGCACCTCAATGTGCTGGGCACGATGCTCACCGTCAAGCATTCGGTGCCCCTGATGAGGGCCGTGGGGGGCGGATCGTTCGTGGGCATGTCTTCGATCGCCGGTCATGTGACCCACATGTATTTCGGGGCCTACACCCCCGGTAAGGCGGGCATCGAGGCCATCATGCGCAACGCGGCCGACGAGTACGGCGCGGCCAATATCCGGTTCAATGCCATCCGCCCCGGCTTCATCGCCACCGAGATCATGGAGGGCATCCCCCGAGACGGCGAGGTGTACGACAGCTACATCGACAACACCCCCATGGCCGATGTGGGGTACCCCGAGGACGTGGGCCACCTGGCCCGGTTCTTGATCGGCCCCGAGTCC
>JAJEEH010000036.1 GCA_022821105.1 Acidimicrobiia bacterium | reverse complement strand
GTCCCGGGGGCGATGCCACCGTGCTGCGGCTAAAGCACCCCGCTACCGGCGCCGACACCGGCCGGGCATTGGCCCTCACCACCGACGGAAACAATCGCTGGTGCGCGGTCGACCCTAGGGCTGGCACCGCGTTGACGGTGGCCGAGTCGGTGCTCAATCTGGCCTGTGTCGGAGCCCGACCGCTGGCCTTGGTCAACTGCCTGAACTTCGGAAACCCCGAGCATCCTGAGGTGATGTGGCAGTTCTCCGAGGCGGTGGACGGAATGGCCGAGGCTTGCGAAGCCTTCGGCATTCCGGTGGTGGGCGGCAACGTGAGCCTCTACAACGAGTCCAACGGCCACAACATCGATCCCACTCCGGTGATCGGCCTGCTCGGGGTGATCGACAGCTTGACGCGGATTCCCCCCGGGTTGGCGTGGCGAGACGGCGACCGGGTGATCGTGCTGGGCGAGGCCAGCGCCGGGTTATCAGGCTCGCTATGGGCTGCCGCCACTGCCGGCCACAAGCGGGGCCAGTTGCCTGTACTGGATTACGAGCAGCATCGGCGAGTGGCGGGCCTTGTGGCCGGCCTGGTGGCCGACGACCGGCTCTCGGCCGTCCATGATGTGTCCAGCGGGGGTTTGGGAGTGGCCTTGGCCGAGATGGCTGCTGTGTCTGGGGTGGGCTTTCGAGGGGCTCGCATTCACGGTCACGCCGAGCTGTTCAGCGAAGCGCCGTCTCGCGTGGTGGCGGCAGTGCACCCCGAGCTGCTGCCCGAGGTGGAGGCGGCGGCTGCGGCCACCGGCGTGGCGGTCGCCCGAATCGGGCTGGCCACCGATGATCGCTTGGCAATCAAGGGGCTGTTAGATCTGGGATTGGCCGCGATTGCAGATCGCTGGCGCTCCCCCATGCCAGAATTGACTAGTGGCTGATCCCATGGACGACTCTCCCCGGGAGGCCTGCGGAGTCGTTGGCATCTATGCGCCCCATGACCCCGTCGCCCATCTGAACTATCTGGCCCTCTACGCGTTGCAGCACCGGGGCCAGGAGTCGGCCGGTATCGCGGTGAGCGACGGCGACAACATCACCGTGGTCAAGGACATGGGCCTGGTTGCCACCGTGTTCGACGACCGCACGCTGGCTACCCTCGACGGCTGCCTGGGCATCGGGCACACTCGCTATTCCACCGCGGGCACCAGTTCTTGGCGCAACGCCCAGCCCGTCTTCCGCAGCGCGGGTGACCACCAGTTTGTGCTGGGCCACAATGGCAACCTCACCAACACCGCCCAGCTCGCTGAGGAGACATCGATCTTGCCCGGCATGGTCGGCTCAGACAGCGACCTGATTGCCGAGCTGCTGGCCATCGAAATTGGGCATATGCCGCCGTCGAGCCGAGCTGAGGGCAAGGTCTTGGAGGAGGCCCTGAAGAGGGTATTGCCCCGCCTGGAGGGGGCATTCTCGCTGGTGCTGGCCGACGAGAAGCGGGTCATCGGAGTGCGGGATCCCAACGGGTTCCGCCCTTTGTGCCTGGGTCGGCTGGAACGGGGTTGGGTGTTGGCGTCGGAGACTCCTGCGCTCGACATCGTGGGCGCCCACCTGTTGCGTGAGCTGGCGCCGGGCGAGATGGTGGTGATCAACGGCCAGGGAGTGAATTCGGTTCACCCATTCCCAGAGGAGCGGGTGGATCCCCGCCTTTGCCTGTTTGAGTTCGTGTACTTCTCCCGTCCCGACTCGGTGATCTATGGCCAAAGCGTGCACCACGCCCGGGTGCGGATGGGCGAACTGCTGGCCGAGCAATCGCCGGTGGAGGCCGACTTGGTGATGGGCGTGCCCGAATCGGGACTGCCCGCGGCCGAGGGTTTCTCGCGGGCCAGCGGCATCCCCTATGGCCAGGGGCTGGTGAAGAATCGCTACATCGGGAGGACATTCATCGCCCCGAGCCAGCAGATGCGGTCGATGGGGGTTCGCATGAAGCTCAACCCCCTGCGGGACAGCATCGAGGGCAACCGCCTGGTTGTTGTGGACGACTCCATCGTGCGGGGCACCACCACCAGGGCCCTGGTATCCATGCTGCGGGAGGCCGGTGCCGCCGAGGTCCACCTTCGCATCAGCTCGCCGCCCTATCGCTGGCCCTGCTTCTTCGGCATGGACACCGGCGACCGCACGGAATTGCTGGCCGCCCACCTCGGCGTGGGCGAGATGTGCGACTACGTGGGGGCCGACACGCTGGCGTTCATCGACCTGGAGGGGTTGACCGAGGCCACCGGCGCGGTGGGGGCCGGCTTCTGCAATGCCTGTCTCACCGGCGACTATCCGGTGGCGGTGCCGGTGGCCCCGCCCGGTTCGATCGCCTATGGGCGCGAGGCGGCTCAATTCGCCGATGACGACGAGGCCGCGCCTTCGCTTTGGGCCACCGGCGATGGTTGAGGCTGTGACTCGGTTGGAAGCGGTCGGCAATGGGTGAGACCTATGCGTCGTCGGGGGTGGACATCTCTGCCGGCGATGAAGCAGTTCAGCGCATCAAGGAGCATGTGAGCTCGACGTTCCGGTCGGAGGCCATTGGCGATATCGGCGGCTTCGGAGGGCTGTTCGACTTCACTCGCCACGGCTACAAGAAGCCGGTGCTGGTGTCGACCACCGACGGAGTGGGAACGAAGGCCTACGTGGCCTCGGCCGCCGGTCGGTTCAACACGATCGGCATCGATTTGGTGGCCATGTGCGTGGACGATCTGGTGTGCCAGGGCGCCGAGCCGCTGTTTTTCTTGGACTACATATCGGTGCAGAAGCTCGATCCTGATCGGATCGAGCAACTGGTGGTGGGGGTGGTTGAGGGGTGCCGACAGGCGGGTTGCGCCCTGGTCGGTGGAGAGATGGCTGAGCATCCAGTGGACGAGCCCGATGACGAATTCGAGCTCGTGGGGTTTGCCGTGGGGGTGGTGGAGAGGTCGCGGCTGATCACCGGGGCCGAGGTGCGCCCCGGGGACACGCTGATCGGGCTGCCGTCTCCCGGTCTCCGATGCAACGGATACTCCCTGGCCCGCCGGCTCTATTTCGAGGTGGCCGAGCGAGACCTGGGCGATCCCGCCTGGGAGGGGAGCTCCAACTCAGTGGCCGACGAGCTTCTGGTGCCGTCGGTGATCTACGCCCCTGCGGTGCGGGCCATGCTGGCCAAGGTGGACGCCCGGGCCATCGCCCATGTGACCGGCGGGGGGATCCCCGGCAACCTGGCGCGGGTGCTGCCCGACAAAGTCGACGCGGTGCTCGACCGAAGCAGTTGGGAGCAGCCGCCGGTATTCGCCGAGTTGCAGCGCATCGGCGACGTGGCCGATGAGGAGATGGCCAAGGTGTTCAACCTCGGACTGGGCATGATCGTGGCGGTGCGGGACCGAGACGCCACCAAGGCCATCGACCTGCTGCGAACTGGCGGCCATCGGGCCACCGTCGTGGGAGAGGTGGAAAAAGGCGACGGCCAGGTTCGCCTCGTGGGCGAGCCTGATCTGGCTGAGGGAACTTAGCGGGCTCTCACTGCCACCCGGCAGGGTCCCGCAGCACGGGCGACACCCCCGATTTGGTCGGGACGCGGCTGGGGGTCATCGAACAGCGGTTCTAGGTCGTGGGTGTCGAACAGCCGCTCCATCACCCGGGACATCGCCGTAACCGAGAAGGGCCGGGCCGGACAGGCGTGGGGACCGACGCCAAAGGTAATGACCAACTCGGAGGGCACCCCCGGCGGCGACACCAGGCGGGGGCCCTTCCATCGGTCGGGGTCGTAGCGATCCAATCCGGGCCCAGAGTCCATGTTGGTCAGGGGCAGGAACGTGGCCAGGGTGGCGCCGGGCGACACTTCGTAGGTTTGTGAGCCGTCGTCGATGGTCACTGGTTCGAGCACGGTGCGAAGCATGATTGAGCGCTGGCCGATCCGGGTGGATTCCAGCGCGCAACGCGACACCAAGTCTTGATCGTCGCCTTGGCCGGACCGCACTCGGGCGAGCACATCGGGGTGCTGGACCAAATGGACCAGCGACCATCCGAGGGCGGCGAACAGGTTTGACATCGACCCGAGGTGGACCAAGATCACGTCTCGGGCCACCCCGGTCAGCCGTTCGGCATCGGGGGCGTCGGCCCACCGTTCGAGGATCGTGTCCAGCAGGTCGCCGACGGGCTGGCTGCGGGTGGCTATTGAGTCGGACAAGATCTGCTCGGCAACCGTCATTGCCTCGCGTTCTGCCGCCTTTCCCGAATGAGCAACTTGCCGCATCCGGGTGGGGGCCACGAATGCCTCAGATCCGTCGAGCACATCAAGCGCCTCGACCAGTTCGTCGAAGCGCTCTGAGCGCAGGATCTCGCGCCCGCCCCAGCTGGCTAGGCCCAGCC
>JAJEEH010000170.1 GCA_022821105.1 Acidimicrobiia bacterium | reverse complement strand
GATCACGCCGTCCTCGTCCAGGATTCAGGCGAGGAACATCTCGGCCCCCACCTCGATGAACTCTTCCGACGCCGGCAACTCGACGAGTCCGCCATCGCCCAGGGCCAGTCCCACCATCAAGTACAGCGGAAGCGCGGGCAGGCCGACCCTTCGAGCCAGGCGGGCGACGATGGCCAATACCAGGACCACCGCCCCGAGCTCGATCACAAACAGATCGCCGGCCGTGTGCATGGGCTAGCCCGATTCGTTCAGAAGCTTGGTGGCCGCCTTCACCGCGGCCGGGACGCCGACAACTACTGCCGTGCTGCCGGCTTCAAGGCGGTCGGCACCGCCAGGAATGGGGATGGAGCCCGAGTCGTTGACGAGCGCCATGACACCTGCGCCGGTCTTCGCCCTCAGCTGGGCCTCGGCGAGGGTGAGCCCGGCCAGTGATGACTGCGGGTCGATCTCGATCCACGAGATCACAAGATCCTCCAGGCGGTGCACCGCGTCGTCGAGGTGCTCCAACACCGGGTTGCCGCCCAGCAGCTCGCCGAGGGTGTGCCCCTCGTCCTCGGTCAACACAACGCTCTCGCACGCCCGGTCGACATCCCTCTCGTCGTAGACCACCAGATCGCGCCGGCCGGTCTGATGAACCACCACACCGAGAAAGCGGCCCGCATTCGTCTCCAGGTCGAATCGAACCCCCACACCGGGCAAATCAGTCTCAGTCGCCTTCCCCACCGATCTCTCCTCCCAGTCGTGGACAAGCCCGCATCACCAGCAATCTTGACAGAACAACGCCACCAAAGTGGCCGATCAGGCAATTGTGATTGCGCCACCTGTTAAGGTCTGCGCCCATGTCGATTCAGGTTCGCAAATCATGGCGGCGTGTATTGGGGCTCGCGGCTGTGGCCGCGACTACAGCTGCACTATGCGCGGCGGTGGCCCTTGCTCCTGCCGCGTCAGCCCAATCGGCTGGGGATGTAGCGCTAAGGGATCAGTTGATCGCCAATCAGGAGAACCTGCTGAATACCTACCGGTGCCGATTCAACGTCGATGTCGGCGCGGTGCCGGGCGGTTGCCCCAATCCAGATCAGGTAACGCCAGGGGTGGCGCCGCAGAACCCCACACAGCAGGACATCGACGTGCGGGACGAGCTGATCGCGAACCAAGAGGCTCTGTTGAACGTGTACCGCTGTCGGTTCGACGTCGACACCGAGATTGTGCCCGGCGGCTGCGTTGACGGAGCGCCGGCCCCTGAGCCGTTGCCGGCGCCGCCAGCGGGCCGCTACGACCCGTTCTACACCCAGTGGGTGCAGGTCGGGCCAATGGACGTGATCGCGCCGGCCGTGGTCGACCCTGCCGCGCTGCGGCAGGTGGCCGCGACCGTCGAGGCAATGCTCGCCAACCGCCCCGACATCATCAAGGAGATGGCCCGCCACGTTTATGTCGTCGTTGCCCCATCGCGGATGAAGCAGGGGGAGCTGCCCGAGATGAAGGCGGTGCCACAAGCGGTGTTCGACGCCTGGGGGCAGCCCGACCGCCTCGACCATGAGGTGGTCGGCGGGTTCGGACCGTCGATTCCGGCGTTGCCGTTCGTGTTGGCGAGCGCAGACAACGCCTTGTGCACCGCCAATGACTCCCATCCCGACGAGGACGTGGTCGTGCACGAGTTCGCCCACGGCATCCACGCCGTGCAGCGGCAGGTTGACTCCAGCTTCGACGCGGATGTGCTTCGGCTCTACGAAGATGCGATCGCCGCCGGCCTCTGGGCGCCCAGCCACTACGCCGCCACCAACCACGATGAGTATTTCGCAGAGGTGTTCCAGTCGTGGGCCGATGTCAACTCCCGAGACGACGGCTTCGTGCACAACCCGCCCATCGCGACCGCCGAGGAGGTCGCCGAGCACGACCCAGACGTAGCGGCCTTCATGGCAGAGTGGTTCGGCCACATAGAACTCACCTCGAATTGCCACCGCGACCCCGCCGCCAGCGACGAGCCCGTAGTCCTTCCCGAGGACCCGTCCTAGCCCCTGCGGTTGGCCAACATTCGGGGCTACTTTGGGTTCCGTGCGACAGATGCTGGCCGTTTTGGTGGTCGTCGCTGCGAGTTGCGCCAGCGGTGAAGGCACAGCCCAGCGGCCCGACCCCGCTCTCCCACGCACCATCTCAGCGGCCTCACCTTCTCCAACGGCAACCCCAACCGTGACCCACGAGACGTCATCGGGGCTGGCGTGTTACACAGACAGGGTGGCCCACAACCTGTACGAATACGGCCACGGTTTCGCCTCAGAGGATGAAATCGAAGGCTTCCCCACGCTTGAAGAAGCAGTGTCGGACTGGTGGGACGACAGACCCGACGTGTTCAGGAGTCAAGAAAGCCCGCTAAAGCAAACCCCGAAGGGCCAGTCCACGGTCGCTTTCCGCGACGAACACGGCAACGCCCAACTGCTTCTTTACGGCGAACAAGCAAGCAACGGCGTATGGAATATCGCCAGCGCCGAATTCTGCTGGACCCCATCGAATTACATCCCTCGCTGACCGAAGGTGGTCAGCGTTCGCGAGGCGAGGCGCTCCAGGTACCCGCCTAACCTGCACTGGTGCTGTCACACACTCGCTGTAGTGTGACCTCCACTATCGGCCAGTAGCGGCCCCAACCAACCCAGTGTCAACTGTTGTTGACATCAACCCAATGGACCGTTACCTTGAATTGGCCGCTATCGCACCAAGCGCCCGCAAACACGGCATCAGCGACGAAGACATGATTCACGCTTTAAAGCACCACCTGTTTCTGATGGCTACAGAAGACCCCGAAGTCATCATCTATGTCGGACCTTCGAGAACCGCTGAACCATTGGAAATCGGTGTTCTGGATGATGACGACGGCCTTGCGGTTATACATGCGATGCCCCTCCGGTTGAAGTTCTTGAAAGGAATATGGAACTGATGGGCAGTCAAGAAGAACGGTGGGCCGACAAGCTGGCTGCCCTTGAGAAATGGGCTGACGAGGTCGACCCGGCCGACCTGAAGTTGATGGACACCACCAGCCTCAAAGAAGTGGGAAGGCTGGCCCACCAACGCGACGAAATCGAGAACGAGCTGGTTCAGGCAGTTACCGCGGCCCGAGATGACAGCTGGTCATGGGCGATGATTGGGCTAATGCTCGGCGTCACCCGCCAGGCAGCACAACAGAGGTACGGCGCTCACATTGCTGAACTGGCACAATCGCAGTAATCCGCCATTTCGCGGTCAGAGCCGACGGCAAGACCAACGGCTCCTGAGGCGTCAGCCGTTGCGGTTAGCCAACATCTCGACGCCTTCTACGCTCAATTCGGGTAGTGGGATTGGTCGGTTTGAAATCGCTGTGGGCGCTGATGCGGACGAGGCCATGATGGTGCGGTGCGTTCTGTGGAGGAGCTGGTGGCTGCGGTGGATGCCGCGTTTGTCGAAACAGGACGCGGGCTGGACGGGTGGCCGGATCCCCACCCTGATCGCAGGCCCCAAGAAGAGGAATATTCGCGGGTTACGAACCCGCAACGCTGGAAGATCTTGGCCGCCCGGGCCGAGGCCTGGTTCGCGGCTATGGCCGCCGCGGGCATTGCCGAGATAGAAGAATCCTCCGTGGCCTGGCGGGAGCAGCCGAGGATCCCTGTGGCCCACACCTTCCGAGCCGTGCCCTCGGCCCCGGGCGCAATCCCGCTCGTAGTCGCTTGGAACCGCCTCGACGAAGATGAATGGCCTGCCGTCGTGCTAGGTGCTGGCGACCCCGCCGAAGTAGTGACCATTGTCCCCGACTGCGCGTGCGACGCCTGCGACTCCGGATCCCAAGACGCCCTCGACGTACTAGACGAATACGTGCTCAGCGTGGTGGCCGGCGACTACCGCAAACTCTGGCGAGGCAGGAGGGAGATCACCGTCTACTCGAAGGAGCAAATGGGCTGGTCGGGCTTCGAAAGGCGGCGGATGAAGCTCTGGAAATTGCTACCAGGTCGGTTTGTGGGAACCCCGTCTGCGGCCCCTCCGGAAATGGCCGCCACCGGCTACTACTCCACCAAGCCAAGCAGCTACCAGGGCAAGCCCAGATGGTTCCACGCCCCTATCAGAGCCATCGTCTACAAGTTGGTCAAAAGCAGCGACAGCCCAAAGAAGCTCCGCCGCCAAAGGAGCCGCCGCAGGAAGGCAGCCAAGAAGGTGGAACAGGTCTTGGCGCGGCCAAGAGGATGGCACCAGATCCACGGATCACCCTGGCTCGACAGCAACCAGAAGCACTGAGGCAAAGTGATTGAGGAGATCGCCGAACTACCCGATCCCATCGAGGGTCCGACCTTGACCGACGTGCTCGCCGAGATGAGAGGCGAAGAGCGCTACTAGATGCCACAGCTACCCTGAGTTCCGTGCGCCCTATGCTCGCCGTACTAGTGGTCATCGCTGTCAGCTGCGGCAGCGGTGCCGATACCGCCCAGCGGCCCGACTCCACATCCACCCCGACCCCTGCGCTCACCAACCTCGCCACACCGACCCTCGCCCCAACAGCGCCCCCTACGCCGCCTGCCACCGAAACGGCCGTCTTCGTGACGGCATCGGGTCTGGAGTGCTACACCGAAATGACCGCCGACGTCGAATACGAACCCGGCATGGTCGACGAGGGAGAATTCGAGGGATTCCCCACGTTCGAAGAGGCCGTCGCGGACTGGTGGGAGAACGGACCCGGCAAGTACAACAGCCCAAATGAGCCGCTAACCCAGTCCTCCATGGAGGCCAACAAAGCCGGCTTTCGCGACAAGCACGGCAACACTCAACTGCTCCTCTACGGCGAACAGATCATCAACAGCCTATGGGCCATCAGCAGAGCAGAGGTCTGCTGGTCCCCATCTACCTACATCCCCCACTAAGCCCAAGCGAGTAGCAGAGGCCGCTGATTACGCGGGTCAGTCGACAAAGAAGGGAGATGGCTTCGCCATCAGCTCCCGCCGTTCGGGAGCGAAAAAGACACCTCTATGCCATCGGCTTCCGCCCAGTCCAAGATGACCGAAACCAGTTCGCTGAGCTCGTCAGAACCGCCGGTAAAGCCGGAGTTGCTCTCGGCCCACCAGCGGGTTCCGGGAACGGCAGGATCGGAGTGCAGATGAATCCGCACCTCATCTCTCATGTGACTCTCCAGTCGGGACAGACTGATCCAGAGGGGAAGAGGACTGGGACAGGAAGGAAGTTACAGCATCAATTGAATGTCAACAGGCATAGGAGCACATTTGGAAGCAGGAAGCCCGCAGCGGGCAGTGAGTGTCTCCTAGAGGGGTCCTAGCCACCTGATCTGACCTGGGCGTACTCGACCGATTTTCGGAGGCTCCACCTAACGGAGGGGGGGTGCTCCACCTAGGAATTCAACGTAGCCGACATTTGACGTGCCCACTAGCTGGATTCCAGGTCCGCGAGGGCCGTGACCTGGGACAACGCCTTCAGATCGGTGGGGGTTCTGGCACCGAAACCGTTTTGGGCCGCCGAGAATTGCAGGTTCAACGTCTAAGGGCTGGTTCAGGGCACAGATATCGGGTGGAGAGGGTTAGGGAGGCTCTACTACGCGACAGCGCTGCCCGTGACCTCCACGATCATTCCGTCCATACCCTCGAAACCTTGCCCGCCAACAGCACCCCACCCGATATTGCCCTGATTCCCTGAATTTCCAATGATGAGAAAATGACGTGGGCCATTCGTGAGACGGTCAGAGCGGACCACGACCCTCAGAAAACTCGATGCACCGGGAGTGGGGGTCGGCTGCAACTCAACTTCACACTGGTCGGCACCTACGAGCGACATGATTTCCCTCACTGCCCCCAAGTTTTGGATCGAATGCTCCCGGACTCTCGACCCATCCTGCGCGTCCGCGAATTTCTCTGCCGCGTTGTCAAATTGCCCCAGGGCAATACAGGTGTTACCTGCGTTGAAGGCCGCCAAGTCATAGCCGGCACATGCCTCAAAGTCAGCGAGGGCATTCTGGAACTCTCTCAGTGCGAAATGCGAATTGCCGCGATTGAACAGAATGCCGCGCCTGTTGTTGCCGCTCACCAGCCCAAGCGCGCGGTTGTAGTCATCAACAGCACCTCCGTGGTCTCCCATCGCAGCCCTGGTGTTGGCACGATTCGCAAACAACATGAAGTGCTGCGACGAAGGGAGCAAGCTCATGTGCCGCTCTGCCGCTTCCAGAATGCTCAGAGCATCGCCATACATCTCTAGGTCAACGTAGGCGTTAGACAGGAGCAGCCGGGCCACCCAGTCATCCGGTTTCTTGCTCAGGTAGGAGGTCAGCCTGTCTCGCGCCCCGGCAGCATCACCTTGGTTGTACGCACTCGTGCCCGAGGCCAACAGGTCTTTGGCGCTTAGCTGAAGCGTTGGATAGTCGACACCATTGGTGCTTGCGAAGCCGTGCAGGTCCGGGAATAGCGACGATGCGTCAATTCCAATCGCAGCGAGTTCCCCCTTCAGCCGTTCCTTGTCGGCGCATTGCACCAGAACCTTCCTGATTCTTGGACCGCTAGGACTTGATCCCATCAACTGTCTGCCAAACAGCAGGACGCTGTGTTGGGCCACGACCCTTTCCCGAACGCTCGCAATGGCCGGTGGCCTCCACGCGAGAAGATCGTGCGGTGGGATCAGTCGGCCCAACAACCCATCAAAGTCTGACCCCGGATCGTGGTCTAGGCCGTAGGTGGTATCGACCTCAAATACCATCCCGTCCCGCTGAGGTGTTGTAGAGACATCCGTGCCGAAGGGTGCGTCTTGGCACGCAAACCACAAGGCAACCAATGGATTGCGCGTGAAGTCGATTAGAGATGTTGCTGCACCCAAGTGCTGAAGCTGGCTTAGCACCTCTAGGGCTGTGAGCCGGTCGCCCCCTACGGAATCGAATCTCCGGCTGCGGAAATCCGAAATCAGGTCTTTGTTGTACTCAA
>JAJEEH010000049.1 GCA_022821105.1 Acidimicrobiia bacterium | reverse complement strand
CCCCATACCGGCCGGCACCCGGCTGATGATGACCATGACGTCGGCCAACCGCGACGAGCGGGTGTATGCCGACGGCCACCGCTGGGATCCCGACCGTGAGCAGCCCGTGCCCCACATGGCGTTCGGCTGGGGGCGGCACCTGTGCTTGGGCATGCACTTGGCCCGACTGGAGATGCGGGTGGCGCTGCCGGCCATTCTCGAACGGCTGCCAGGGCTGCGCCTCGACCCCGACGCCGAGCCTCCCCTCATCCGGGGGGTGGCGTTTCGCGGCCCCGAGGAGCTTCACGTGGTCTGGGACGTCTGAGCGGCGTTGTTGGCAGGCCGCTAGACCACCACATTCACCAGGACGCGGGAACGCGTCAGACCACCACGTTGACCAGTTTGGGCGGGCGGGCGATGACCCGTCGGGGCTCGCCGCCGTCCAGGTAGGCCTGCACCCTCTCTGATGCCAGCGCCAGCGCCTCGGCCTCGGCGATTTCGGCGGCCACCTCGATGCGGTCGCGCACCTTGCCGTTCACCTGCACCACCATGGTCACCGTCTCCAACACCAGCTTGGCCTCATCGGCAGCCGGCCACGGCTCGGCGTGGATGTTCCCGCCCCGGCGCATCTCCCACAGCTCGGCGCAAATGTGGGGCACCATCGGCGCCATCACCAGCAGCAGAGAGTCGATGGCAAAGGCCAGCGTCTCGTGGTGCGGGCCTTCGTCACGCTGCACGTAGCGGTACAGCTCGTTGGTGAACTCCATGCAGCCGGCCACCGCGGTGTTGTACGACCAGCGGTCGAACTCGGCGGTGATGCGGTGGATATGTCGGTGGGTTGCCGCATCGATGGCCTGATCGGCTTCGGAGACAGGGCCGGAGCGGGCCGGGTTGGCCCGCTCCGCGGTGCCAGCGGCCAATCGCCACAACCGCCCTAGGAACCGGGCGCAGCCCTCAAGCCCGAAGTCCTCCCAGTCCACGTCCTCGGCGGGGGGCTTCACCTGCAAGATGGCCAGGCGCAGGGCGTCGGCGCCGTGGGCGTCGATGATGTCCTCGGGGGCCACCAGGTTGCCCTTCGACTTGGACATCTTCCCCCCGCCCATTCGCACCATGCCCTGGGTGAACAGCCGCTGGAAGGGCTCCCGCAAACCGGCGGGGGCCACCCCCAGGTCTGACAGCGCCCGGGTGAAGAACCGGGCGTACATCAAGTGCAGGATGGCGTGCTCCACCCCGCCGATGTACTGGTCCACCGGCAGCCACCGCTCCAGCGCCTCAGTGCTGAACGGCAGCTCGGAGTTGTCGGGGTCGGCGAAGCGCAGGAAGTACCAGGAGGAGTCCACAAACGTGTCCATGGTGTCGGTCTCCCGGCGGGCCGGGCCGCCGCAGGCGGGGCACTCGGTGTGCAAGAAGCCGGGGTGGTCCACCAGAGGCGAGCGGCCGGTGGGCATGAAAGCCACATCGTCGGGCAGGCCCACCGGCAAGTCCTCGTAGGGCACCGGCACGCCCCCGCACGCCTCGCAGTACACAATGGGGATGGGGCAGCCCCAGTAGCGCTGGCGGGACAGCAGCCAGTCGCGCAGCCGGTAGTTGACCTTGCGCTCGCCGATGCCTTGATCTTCCAGCCAGTCGATGGCCGCGGCCTTGGCCTCTTCCATCCACATTCCGTTCAGCCAGTCGCTGTTGATCGACGGACCGTCGCCGGTGTAGGCCTCGCCGTCAAAGCCCTCGGATGGCTCCACGGTGCGGATGATGGGCAGGCCGTAGGCGGTGGCGAAGTCCCAGTCGCGTTGGTCCTCGCCGGGCACGGCCATGATCGCCCCGGTGCCGTAGGTGGTGAGCACGTAGTCGGCCAAGAACAGCGGGATGGGCTGGCCGGTGAACGGGTTGACCACCCGGGTGCCGGTGTCCACCCCCCGCTTGTCGGCCGGGCCCTCGGTCGACAGACGCTCGAATTCGCTGCGATCACCCACCGCGGCGATGAATGCCTCCACCTCGGCTCGGCGATCTTCGGTCACCAGCTCGGGCACCCGGGCGTGTTCGGGGGACATCACCGCGAAGGTCATCCCGAAGCTGGTGTCGGGCCGGGTGGTGAACACCGCAATCCCGTCGACGTCGCCGCGGGGATTGCCGTCGGCATCGGCAATCGGCAGGATGAAGTCGGCTCCCTCGGAGCGGCCGATCCAGTTGCGCTGCATGGTCTTGACCCGGTTGGGCCAGTCCACGCCTTCAAGGCCCTCCAGCAGCTCCTCGGCATAGGCGGTGATGCGGTAGAACCACTGCTCCAGCTCGCGCTGCTGGGCCATGTCGCCGGAGCGCTCGCAGGTGCCGTCGGCCA
Organism: Acidimicrobiia bacterium; assembly: GCA_022821105.1. GTDB lineage: Bacteria > Actinomycetota > Acidimicrobiia > Acidimicrobiales > Bin134 > Poriferisocius. The sequence continues at coordinate 9,949 of JAJEEH010000049.1, read as the reverse complement.
GCACCTGCTCGTTGGCCAGCACCGTCTGGCAGCCGGGGCACCAGTTCACCGGGGCGGTGGCCCGATACACCAGGCCAGCCTCGTAGAACTTCAAGAAGATCCACTGGGTGAAGCGGATGTAGTCGGGGTCGTGGCTGCTCAGCGTCCGCCGCCAGTCGTAAACCGCGCCGATGCGGCGCAGCGACGACGACAGCCGCTCGATATTGGCGTCGGTGTGCTCTCGGGGGTGGGTGCCGGTCTTGATGGCCGCGTTCTCCGCCGGCAGGCCGAAGCTGTCGAAGCCGATGGGCGACAACACGCCGTCTCCCTGCATAGTGCGGTAGCGCACCAGTAGGTCGCCGAAGGTGTAGTTGCGGACGTGGCCGATGTGGGCCGGGCCGCTGGGATACGGGTACATGCTCAGCACGTAGTACGGCGGCCGGGGGTCGTCGTTGTCGATGTCGTAAGTGGCGTCGTCAACCCAGCGCTGCTGCCATTTGGGCTCGATAGCCGCTGGGTTGTAGCCGTCCATCGCCGCTAAATCTACCGAGCCTCAGGACGAGGCCAATAACCGTTATCCCATGTGGGTCAGCCCATTGACGGCTGGTAAAGTTTCCTCCTCGCGGGGCTGTAGCTCAGTTGGCTAGAGCGCTTGCATGGCATGCAAGAGGTCGTGGGTTCGAGTCCCATCAGCTCCACCGCCCGCTCAGACGCCTACCTTCCCCGTCCTTTGCGCTGAAACAGTTAATCTCATACGTAGCATTGTGTTATTTCAGTATATTTGTAACTCTATTTTTCAATCTTCGTAATTTTACTGACAATTTGTACTCGGCCCTCTGAGCAGGGATAAAACACTCATGTCCTTCTCCCAGGACAGGTGTTGTTTGGTTCCCTAGCTCCATTCGGAGGTCCCCCCATGTCGTTCTCGCTGTTCCGCAAGTTCGTCGCGCCCGCACTCGCCCTCATTGTGCTCACTGCCGGTCTGGCATTCGCCTCGGCCAGCGCCAGCGCCCAGGAGAACGAGGCAGAACTGCGAATCTCAGCCCGGCGGCTCGATGACGGTCGGCTGGAATTCGCCCTTCGGCAGCGTGAAGACGGCACCTGGGGCGAGCGCCTGAGTCCCGACCAGCGCCACTTGCCCGCTGATGCCGCTACCGGACAGTGGCTGGACAGTTCCGCGCTCACCATCGACTCGATCGGCTCGGTGCGGATCTCAGCTCGTCTGGGCACAGACGGGCGGGTGGAGTTCGCCCTCCAGCAGCGGCTGACCGTCAGCTCTTGGAGTGAGCGCCTCCTGCCTCAACAGCGCTTCTTTCCCGCAGACACTGCGGCGGGCATTTGGCTGACCACCTCTCCGCTCACCGTCACCACCCCCTCCCCTACTGCGGAGCCGGAGGCCGACAACCAAGCCGAAGTATCAGGCGAAGAAATCACGTGCCTCGCGGCCGAAGGCGACGACACATGGACGGTCGCCGGACCCAATGAGTCGCCGTTCCAGCACCGTGCGCTAAACGGCGGGGGCAACAACCTGGCCAACCCATCTTGGGGCATGGCAGGCACAGCCCTCTTGAAGTTGGCGCCAGGGTCCTATGAGGACGGCGTTTCCACACCACCAACCTCTCGCCCCAATGCCCGCGCCATCAGCAACCTGGTGTTCGCCCAGGATGGCTTGGTGCCCAACTCATCGGGGGCCAGCGACATCACATGGCAGTGGGGCCAGTTCATCGACCACGACATCACCCTCAGCCTCGACAACACTGACGAGCCCTTCCCGATTCCGGTACCCCGAGGTGATTCGGTGTTTGATCCCCGCGGGACAGGCACCGCGGAGATCCACCTCGATCGCTCCGTGTCCGACCCCGACACCGGTACCGATCAGAACAACCCCCGGCGACAGGTCAACGCCCTCACCGCGTTCATCGACGGCTCCCAGGTCTACGGCTCAGATGAAGAGCGAGCCCTGGCCCTTCGCACCAACGACGGCACGGGGAAGCTCAAGACATCCCACGAGGGGCGACTGCTGCCCTACAACTCCGAGGGACTCGAGAACGAGGAGGGCAGCGATCTCACGAACCTGTTCATTGCCGGCGACTTGCGGGTCAACGAGCAGATCGGGCTCATCTCCATGCACACGCTCTTCGTCCGTGAGCACAACCGGCTGGCCGACCTCATCGCCAGCCTGCACTCCGATTTGAGCGGCGATGAGATCTACCAATTGGCCCGCAAGCTCGTCGGCGCCCAGATCCAAGCCATCACCTTCAACGAGTTCCTGCCCCTCTTGCTAGGCCCCGACGCAATCGGTCCGTACTCCGGCTACGACCCCGCGGTGAACCCGAGCATCGCCAGTGAGTTCTCCGCCGCGGCCTACCGGGTGGGCCACACCCTGCTCTCCCCCAACCTGCTGCTGGTGGACGCCGACGGGGAGACCGATCAGATCAGCCTGGCCCGAGCCTTCTTCAACCCCGCTGCCGTGGAAGACCTCGGAATCTCGACGATACTGCTAGGCCTCGCCTCCCAACCGGCCCAAGAGGTTGACTCGCTGGTCATCGACGAAATCCGCAACATGCTCATCCGGGGTCCGGGCGGGCCGGTGTTCGACTTGGCCGCCCTCAACATCCAGCGAGGCCGCGACCACGGAGTGGGCGATTACAACACCGTGCGCCTGGCGTTCGGACTGTCCGCAGTTGAGAGCTTTGCCGACATCTCCTCCGACCCCGCCGTGCAGCAGGCGCTGATGGAGGCGTACGGGAGCGTGGACGATCTGGACCTCTGGGTCGCGGCCCTGGCCGAAGACCACGTGGCCGGGGCGTCAGTGGGCGAGACCCTTCAGACCATCATCTCCAATCAGTTCGCCCGCCTGCGGGCCGGCGACCGATTCTGGTTCGAGCGCGACCCGTTCTTCTCGGCCAACCCCGGACTTCTCGAAGAAGTCAGCAGCATCACGCTGGCCAACGTCATCCGCTGCAACACCTACCTCGAAAGCGAGATCCAAGACAACGCCTTCATCGTCAAGGAGAGCTGACCGCGCCGGCGTGTCCGACGGAATGGGGGTTACGGGTCGCGGAAGGCCAGGCCGGCGCGGCTGACTTTTATGCCGACGATGCCGTCGGCTGTGGTCTCGGCTACTACTGCGGCCACCCATTGCTCTACTCGGCACCCGGACGGCAGGCCGCCGGGTGTGTCGATGCTCACCGGGACCTGGGTGGTGCTGTTGGATTGGCCGGAGAATTTTCTGACCACGACGTTGCGAGCGGTGCAAGTGTTTGCGGTGTCGGCAGGGTCCTGCTCGAGGTCGGCGAACAGGAATATCCGGAAGGTGAAGAACTGCGTTCCGGGGGCCGGGTGCTCCCAGATGATGAGGCATTGGTTGGGGGTGCCTCCGGCGCAGTCGAAGCGCACGTTGCGCGGCTCGGGCGGGTCGTTCAGCTCCGCGGCGTTCAGCTCGTCGATGTTCTTGTAGTTCTCGGGCCGCTCGTCGGGTCCGGGGTTGCAGGGGCTGTCGGGGTTGCGGGGGTCCACTCCGGGGCCTTTGGTGCAGGCCGACACGGGGATGTACCACCGCAGCAGGCTGTTGGCGAAGCCGGCGAGCTGTTCTCCGGCCTGGTCCTTGATCCTGTTGGAGACGGTGTTGCTGGGCCGGTAGGTCACCCTCACCTTGGTTCCGCCTTCGACCAGCCTGTTCTGCCCGGGCACTTTCTTCTCGACGCTCACCGCCGGGGACAAGGTGAGGGTGACGGTGCCCGTGTCAGCGTCGAACGCTGCGTTCGCCGGGTGCCCTTTGTTGACGCCGTCCTCGCTGTAGGTCCAGTTGGTCCGGTCAGCGCTGCCCAACAGGTTGTTCTCGCTGAGTTGGATGGTCACGGTGGTGCCCGCCCGGTTTATGACGGCGCGCTCCACGGTGAGCGCGGTGGTGCCCACCTGCATGGCCGGCAAGTCGAGGGCGTTGTGGCCCTGCGAGTTGCGGATGGGGTTGGCCCCCCTCGTATATCTCACCGTTGTCCTCTGTCCCGCTCTCACCGACGAGGCCAGCGTGAGGATCACCCTGGTGCCCTGAACCCTCACGGATCTCACGGCCACCTGGCTGCCGTCCACCATGACCGTGAAGTCGGCGGCCGCCGGCGTCGAGTCCTCGTCCAGCTCGTCCTCGTAGGCCAGCGCCAGCGTTGTGCCGTTGGCCACGATGGTTTGGAGCGGCGGGCCCAGGGTGATGGTCGCCGTGTTGGCATTGGCCGCCACGCCTCCGAAGGCGTCCACCACCTTGAAGGTGAAGCTGGTGCCGCTGAAGGCCTCAGCCGGGTCGAACACCAGATCGCCGTTGGCCAGCTGCGCGCTGGTGACCGTCTTGGGCAGGTCGCCTGTTGCGATGGCCGCGCCCTGGAGCTCCAGCTCCCCCTGGGCGGCGGCCGGCAGCGTCACCACCCGGATTTCCCCCAGGGCGTGGCCGTCGCTGTCGGTGATGCGGAAGTCTGAGAGCTTGAAGGTGTAGTCGTTGCCGCCGGGCGCGCTGGCGGTGAAGTCCCACCCAGTGGGAGCGGCGTTGACCACCCTGATCGTCGCCGTGCTCGCTCTGGCCGCCTCGTTGCCCAAAGAGTCCACCACCTTGAAGGTGAAGGTCGTATCGCCCAAAAACGTGGGCGACGGGTCGAACACCAGATAGCCGCTGTTCAGCGCGGCCACGGTGACGGTCCTGGGCAGGTCGCCGGTTGCGATGGTCGTCCCGTTGACCCTCAGCACGCCGTGGGCGCCGTCGGGGAGGCCGGCGACCCTTATCCCCATCATCGGGTCGCCGTCGCTGTCGGCATAGCCGAAGTCCGCCCGGGCGAAGGCCACGTTCTGGTCCGGCCTGGCGATCTCGGTGAAGCTCGACCCGGTGGGCGGCGAGTTGGGGCGGCGAACGGCGCCTGAGCCGTCCACCAGCCCGGGGTACTGCTGGGCGGTGCCGAAGCGCCACGGGTTGTCGCCGGTTCCGTCGCTGTCGAAGTCGACGTTCCAGTTGGCGTACACGCCCGTGTAGCCGGTGGGCGCGATCAGCTCGCTGGTGGTCTTGGGCGCCCCCCGGCCGGTGTCGGTCTGACCCGACGTGTCGCGGTTGTAGTAGCTGTTGGCGGCCGAGCCGGTGCCGGTCTTGGCGCCGACCAGGCCGCCCCTCGACGTTCCGGTTGCGGACACATGCCCTATGGAGTAGCTGGCGGTGACCGCGCCGCTGTTGTTGCCGACGAGCCCGCCCACCTGATCGGCGCCGCTCGCACTACCGGTGGCGTAGCTGGCCTTGATGCTGCCGGAGTTGTCGCCTACCAGCCCTCCCGCCCCGGAGATCGGCCCGGACACAGCCGCTGCGGAGTGGCTGCGGCGAACCTCGCCGCCTCCGAGGATGCTCCCGACCAGGCCGCCGAAGCTCTGACATGACCCGGTCGCCCCGGAGGCTTTCACACAGGTCACCGTCCCGGTGGAGTAAACCGCCGCCACCAGGCCCTTGCTGTCTCCGGCCAGAGCTCCGACGCCCGCCACATCGGTTGTCGAGGACACCCGGCCGGTGACGCTGGCGCCGGTCAACCCCAGGTTGCGCACCACCGACGCCGCGCCGAGCTCCGCGAACAGGCCCAGGTCGTTGGTATCGGTCTTGTCGATGGTCAGGTTCGCGATGGTGTAGCCGTTGCCGTCGAAGGTGGCGGTGAACTCGCCGCCGATGGGCTGCCACCACGGGCTGGCGTTGTAGGGGCCCGTGTTCAGGCTGATGCCGGACGTCAGCTCATAGCCGGTGCAGGGACCGGGGCTGCTGTCGCTGTCGGTGTCGCCGCAGCCCATGGCGGCCAGGGGGTGGGGGAAGGCCGCGCTGTAGTTGGCCTGGTCTGCCGATGCCGCCGTGCCGTCGCCGTCCAAGTCCCAGCGCACGGCGTTGAGCTTGGCGGCGCTGTCGATGTCGATCAGCCCGTCGTCGTCGGCGTCGTAGTCGGCGAGGTTCCTGGGGGTCGCGGTGACGCTGGCGCTCGGGCCGCTGGTGGTGCCGATAACGGCGCGCAGCTCGAAGGAGTAGGCCCGGTCGTTGGCCAGGCCGGTCACGGTGTGCGATGTGGTTGTGGCCCCGCTGCCCGCGATGTCGGCCCAGGCCGACCAGCTGCCGCCCGAGGGCCGTCGGCGCACCTGGTACTTCGTTATGCAGCTGTTGGAGGGGTCGTCCCAGCTCAGCGCGATCTGGCTGTTGCCGACAGTGCCGTTGAGATTGGCCGGCCGGGCCGGCGGGGGCGGCTTGGGCGTGGCGCTGGCCGAGGCGGCCGCTCCGGTGTTGTCCTCGCTGCGGACGGCGCGCACCTCCACGGTGTACGCCGTGTCGTTGATCAGGCCGGTCACGGTGTGCGAGGTGGTGTTCGCGTCGCTGCCCGCGATATCGGCCCAGGCGGTGTAGTTGCCGCCCGAGGGCCGCCGGCGCACCTGGTACTTGCTGATCAGCGAGTCGCCGGGGTCGGACCAGCCCAGCACGATCTGCATGTCGCCTGCGGTGGCCGTGAACCCGCTGGGCCGCGCGGGCGGCCCCTTGGGGGTCGCGCTGACGCGGCCGGGCGCGCCCTGGCCCTGGGTCGCCGACCCGCGGTTGGCGCGCACCTCGACGGTGTAGGCGGTGTCGTTGGCCAGACCGGTGAGCGTGTGGGAGGTGGTCGACGCCCCGCTTCCCGCGATGTTCGTCCAATCCGGGCTCCAGCTGGTGCCGCCGTTGGTGCTGAGCCGGTACTGGTAGACCGTGATCGCCGTGTCGGAGGGGTTGGCCCAGCGGAGGATGATCTTGGCGTTGCCCGCAACCGCCCGCAAAGAGCCAGGCGCACCCGGGCGCTCCCTCGGCGCCGCCTCGATCGCGCTGGCCGCGCCCCACCCGCCCGAGTCCTTGGCCGCCACCTCGAAGCGGTAGGTCGTGCCGTTGGTCAGGCTCGTGACGGTCTTAGAGCGGGCGGAGATCCCGCCGAGCTCGTCCCAGCTGCCCCATGTGCCGCCCGAGCGGTGGCGCACCCGGTAGTCGGTGAGCGTCCCCGCCGGCGCGTCCCACCGCAGCGTCACCTGCCCGTCGGCGGCCGTCGCCCGCAGGTTCCCGGGCGCAGCGGGTGTTGAGGCGGTGGGCGTGCCGCCGATGGCGGCGGCCGTACCGTCCAGCGTCAGTGCGCGCACCCCCCGCAGCTCGATTTAGTAGTAGGTGTTGTTGGTCAGCCCGGTCACGGTGTGCGAGGTGGTCGTAGCGCCGCTGCCGGCGATCTCCGCCCAGTCCGCCCAGGTGCCGCTGGCCGGTTTGCGGCGGACCTCGTAGCGGGTGATGGTGGCGTCGCCCGGGTTGCTCCAGTTCAGCGCCAGCGATGTGCCGGCGGCTGCGGAGCGCAGTCCCTGGGGTGCGGGCGGCGGCAGCGGGACGGCATGGCCGTCCAGGTTCGCCACCTGGTTGCCGGCCGCGTCCTGAACCGGGGTGCTGCCCGCTAGGGCCCGGTCGTAGCTGATCGTCACCGTCTCGCGGCCGCTGAACGGCGCGGCGAGGGTCAGCGTCACCGTCTTCGACGCCACGGCTACCGAGCTCACCGTGACCGGCTGGCCGTCGGCGGTGACGCTGAAGGCGGCGACGGCGGGCAGCGGCGATGTCTTCAGCGGCTCGTCATAAGTCAGCCGCACCTCCGTGCCCTTGCCCCTCGCCTCCACAAGCATCGGCGCGACAGCGTCGAGCGACCCGTCCACCTTGTGGCTGGGGTCGCCGGTGGTGGGCAGGCCGCTGCGGGTCAAAGCGACGGTCCCGCCCGAGCTGGAGATGGTGGCGGAGTTCGACACGAAGATGATCTGGGTATCCGTCGCGGTCGCGGTCTGCACCCACACGCCGTCCGCGTCGGTGTCGCCGCTGCCGACGGTGTACGCGAAGCGCAGCGTGGCGCCGTTGGCGCTCTCCAGCCGGGCGACCTTGCGGCTGTTCGACAGATCGGCGTCGTCGGCGCCCAAATCGAGGCGCAGCTTGTAGTCCGCCAGATCGCCGCTCAGCGTCACGGCCTGGCTGAACGTCACATCGACCAGGATTTTCTCGAAATTGCCGTAGGTCTCGGGCCTGCCGTTGCCGTCCACGTCGTAACCGGGCGCGGACACGACGCGCACATAGCGCGCCCCTGGGATCGAGGCGGGGCCGGTGGTCCAGACTTCTTTCCAAACCGTGCGCCAAGCTCCTATCGACAGGACGAGCCAGTGGCGGGTGCCGCTGCCCAGCCCCGAAAATGTCTTGGTTGCCAAGCCAGTGCCTGAGACGGACGAGACCTCGCCCTCCGGCGTACACAGATGGACAGTCCAATTCTCTCCCGCGTTGGCGCCGGTGTTGGAGACGGCAATCGAGTTGCCTGCTGGAGTAGTGCCGAGATTCGAGATGGCGAAGGGAATGCCTTGCTGGTGGGGGCTCACAGGGTACGGACACGGCGCCGAGGCCGGGTTGAACGGCGGGCGAACCCGGATCGTGACCGTGTCGGGATCGCTGTTCTGGTTGCCGTCGTGGACGGCCAGGGAGAACACCAGGTCGGGGATCTGGCTGGGCGCGGTGAAGGTGGGCCTCGCGGTGCCCTCCCCGGTGAGCGCGACCGTCGTTCCTCCGGTCTGCGCCCAGGCGTAGGTGTAGGTCGGGGCCGCGGTCGTGGACTCGGCTTTGCCGTAGAGCGTGACCGCCTCGCCGTAGATCACCTCGCGGTCTGCTCCGGCGACGGCGGTGGCTGTGGTGGCGCCGTCCACCTTGCGGGAAGCGTCGGCCGACCAGATCCTCGGCTGCGTGTCGTAGCCGACGGCCAACTTCGCGTTGCTGGTGGCGGGGTTGCCGCCCGTGATCGTGGCGCCGTTTTGCAGCGAGACGACGTCGTAGGTGCTGGACAGCTGATAGACCGAGACCGGTTGGAGGATCACGCCGTCGGTGTCCGTGTCGGCCGAGGTGACCGTGTGCTCGAAGGTGAGGGTGTCGGTGCCCGAACCGGACACGTAGCTCATCAACTGCCGATCCCCGACTGAGTCATAGCCGTTCGTTCCGATGCCCAGGTAGAGGGCGACGTTGTCGTTCGAGCCCATGGTGTCGACGGTGACGGGCTGGCTCCAGGTCACCTGGGCTTGGATCGCCTCGCCGTGCCGGTATGTGTCGCCCGACGCCGGCGAAGAGGTGAATCGCACCGCTCTGGGCGCTGGGATCGAGGCCGGGCCGGTCGTGTCCACCGCCTGCCACCCGCTCCAGAGGGTTGTCGACCCAGACGGCGCCGTCACCGCGGCCCAGTACCGGGTGCCGGAGGCGAGACCCAAGACAGTCTGCACATGGCTGGTGCCTACGTCGTCGGCCACCAGTTCTAACGCGCCGTCGGGCCGGCAGACGAACAGGTCGTTGACCGGGGCAGTGGCCCCCTTGAAGCTGAACGACGAGCCGGTCTGGCCCTGGACGGAAATCAGGGCGGCTTCCGGGGAGACATTCGAGAGGCGCGGGCAGGGCGCGGTGGCGGGGTTGAGCGGCGGGCGCACCCCGATCGTGACCGTGTCGGGACTGCTGTTTCTGTTGCCGTCGTTGACGACCAGCGAGAACACCAAGTCGGCGCGCAAACGGGGAGCGGTGAAGGTGGGGGTGGCGGTGTCGGTGCCGGCCAGTGCGATTGGCTCGCCGCCGGTCTGTGCCCAGGCGTAGGTGTAGGTCGGGTTGGCGGTGGTGGACGATCCGCTGCCCGACAGCGTGACCGACGCGCCAAAGACCACCGTGCGGTCCGCTCCGGCGTTTGCGGTGGCTGTGGTGGTGCCGTCCACCTTGCGCAACGGGTCGCCGGTGGTCGACAGGCCGGCCCGGGTGCGGTCGGCGTTGGTGGTGGCGGGGCTCCCACCGGTGATGGTGGCGCTGTTCTCGACGAAGACGATGGTGTTGGGCGCTTGGCCGAGGTGCCAGAAGTTGGCATGCCAAAACCTGACGCCGTCCGCGTCCGTATCTGTGGACTTGACCGTGTACTCG
>JAJEEH010000073.1 GCA_022821105.1 Acidimicrobiia bacterium | reverse complement strand
GGCGATCCAGCCCGGCGGCTGGCTGGCCGAGACCTACACCGCGGGTGTGGCCGAGATGACCCGCCTCAACGATGAGGCCGCATCGGCAGCCCTGGGGGCCAAGGCCACCGCGGCCACCGACATCACCGGTTTCGGCCTGCTCGGCCATCTCCAGAAGCTGGCCGCGGCCAGCGGCACCGGGGCGGTGATCCGGGCCGATTCGGTGCCGGTGCTCCCCGGCGCCTGGGATCTGCTGGATCAGGAATTCGCCCCCGGCGGCACAGCCCGCAACCTCGACCATGTGAGACCGATGGTTAGAGGCTCGGGCGACCAGCGGATCTTGACCATGCTGGCCGATGCCCAGACTTCCGGGGGACTGCTGTTTTGCTGCCCGCCGGCCGCGGCCGACGACGCTGCGGCCCGACTCGCGGCTTTAGGCCATGGCGCGGCGGTGATCGGAGAACTCACAGCAACCGACCCTGGAACGGTGTCGGTGGTCTGATCGCTACTCGGCCGGCTCGGTGCGGGGCGGCAGCCCGTCCAAATGGGCGGCGTCGTTGTACCGCACCAGCCGCCAAACGCCGGGCTCGTCGGTGGTCACGAACTCGGTGATCGACGTGTTGAGGGTCCAGAGCACAAACTGGGTGTTCATCCCCAAGCCCAAAAAGAGCCGCATGGCGATGTCGATCACCCCGCCATGGCATACCACCATCATGGTGGTGCCGGGGTACCCCTCCACCAGCTCGTAGAGCGCCTGGCCGGTGCGGTAGGAGAAGGCGGCCAGGCTCTCCCCGCCCGGAGCCAGCGGCAGGTGGGGATGGAAATCACCGGTCCATTCGAAGATGTTGCCAAACTCCTTGTAGCCCACCCCGTCGGCCTCACCGGGGCGGCGCTCCACCAGATCGGGATGGGTGTTCACCTTCAACCCCCCGAGCGATGGCGACAGCACCTCAGCGGTCTCTATGGCTCGGGGCAGCGTGCTCGACCACAGCGCGTCCACCTTGGGCTCATGGCCCTGCATATAGCGCTCTCCGAGGACTTCGGCCTGGCGACGGCCCAGCGGCGACAGCCCCGTGCAATACAGATCGCCGCCGATGATCTGCTTGACCGTAACCTCCGATTCACCGTGGCGAATCAACAGCAATCGGGTTCGTTCGCCGGAGCTCATTGCGGCCCCATATTGCCACGCCGAACTCCGGTGCCGGGCCTCCAACGAACCAACTTCGTCAACCTGTGGCAAAGCAGCCCCGGATTGGGGCAGAATCTTTATCGATGATGTGGGGGACGTTGGTGCTCATCGTGGCCTTTGCGGCCGGTGCGGTGCCCTTCTCCTACATGATCGCCCAGTCACTGGCCCGAACCGACCTGCGCCAAGTGGGCACCGGCACAGTGTCGGGCACCAGCCTGTACCGGGTTGCCGGGTTCATTCCCTTGGTAGTGGGCGGCCTGCTCGACGTGGGAAAGGGAGCACTGGGACCGTTCCTGGGCGGAGACCGCTGGCTGCTGGTGGCGTTTGCCGGGGCCGTTTCGGTGATCGGCCACAACTGGTCGATGTTCCTCAACGGCGCCGGCGGCCGTGGGCTGTCTCCGGCGCTGGGCGCATTCGCGGTGATCGCCTGGCCGGCGGCCTTGTTCTTGTTGGGCGGGCTGGCGCTGGGCCGGATCCTGCGCCACACCGGATTGGTGGTGTTCATCACCATGCCGGCGCTTCCCCCCTTCCTGCTGCTGGTGGCCGACGGGCAGGCCGCCATTGCCAGCACCATCATCATCATCCCCATCCTGATCAAGCGCGTTTTGGGCAATGGACCGCTGCCCGCCCCCAACCGCTTGAAGGCCGCCGCCCACCGCCTGGTCTTCGACAACGACAGCTGGGTCGGAGCAACCCCCACCAACCCTTGATTCTTGTAGTCCTCAACGGTCTACTGACCCGAGAGCCTTGAGCCTTCGCACCAAGGTCGACTTCCGTCGCCTGCTCATCGGACAGGGGGCGTCCGCGCTCGGCGACTGGATGGGCACCTTTGCCCTCATGGCGCTGGTGGACCATTTGAGCGACTCGGCCGCCGCCGTCGGCGGCATCCTGGCCTTTAGGCTCATACCGGCGGCGCTGGGCGGAACGCTGGCCGCCAAGCTGGTGAACCGGTGGGACCGCCGCCGAACCATGATCACCATGGACCTGCTGCGGGCCGGGATGATCGCGGTGGTCCCCTTTGTGCAGGAGCTCTGGTGGGTGTATTTGTGGGCGCTCGCCCTGGAGGCCCCCAGCGTGGTGTTCCTGGCCTCCCGCGACTCGGCCATTCCCGATCTCGTGGACGAGCCCGACCTGCCGCTGGCCAACGCCGCCATGATGGGGTCGTCGTACGGCAACATCCCGATCGGAGCGGGCCTGTTCGCCGCGTTCGCCGCCCTCCCGCTCGACGACGGCTGGCTGGGGTCGCATCCCTACGCCCTGGTCTTTTGGATCGACGCACTCACCTTCTTCGTTTCCGCCTACTTCATCGCCCGGGCACAGGGGCTCCAAGGCCGGGGATCCACCGCCGCCGAAGCCCAGGAGAGCCCCGCCCCTGCCGATGGCGAGCTCTCCGTGTCGCCCAGCCGGCTGCGCGACGCCTGGTCGGTGCCCCTGGTACGCAGGATCCTTCCCGCTACAGCCGCTGCCGCCATTGGACTGGGAGCGCTGTTCTCACTGGGCATCAAGCTGGTGCAAGAGGAGTTGAACGCGTCCGACATCGAATACGGCATCCTCATCGTTCTGTTCGGCGCCGGAGCGGGCG
>JAJEEH010000130.1 GCA_022821105.1 Acidimicrobiia bacterium | reverse complement strand
AAGACGGCCTGCACAAGCACCGCCACTTCCTCGGCGCTGATGGTGGGAAGATCGCAGGGCAAGATCACTGCCACCGGATGCCGCGCCAGGCTCAGCGCGGTGGCCACCGCTCCCAGCGGACCCTCCCCGGGCCAGCGGTCGGCCACGTGTCGAGCATCGGCAGACGTTGAGGCCCTACCCAGCCTCGGATCTGTCCCACCGACGATGAGCCGCTGCGAGGCGCCGGCTAATGCCCTCAGCGGGTTGTCGATGAGCCACCCGTCCCCCACCTCGATGAACGCCTTGTCCACGCCCATCCGCTGGCTCTTGCCTCCGGCCAGCACTGCACCGGTGAACTCGTACCGGATTTCTAGCCCCCGTAGTTCATGCGGGTGTCTTCCATGCGAAGAACTGGGGTGTCCTCATCGTGCTGGAAGCCGCAGTCGACTACCTCGCCGATGAACAGGGTGTGGGCTCCGGTGACCACTGAGTCGCGCACCTCGCAGTCCAGATAGGCCGGTGCGCAGTCCAAGATGGGCGCACCGGTAACACCGTCGTGGAAGCCGAAGCCGTTCAGGGTCATTGCTGCCAAGTCAACCTCCACGGGCTTGGTGAACTTGCGCACGATGGCCCGATCCTCTCGGGCGATGGTGCACAGGCTGAACACCCCGCCTTCGGAGAGGAGCTCGTGGGTGTAGGCGGGATGCTCGACCCCGATGCCGATCAGCTTCGGCTCGAATGCCAGTTGGGTGGCCCAATTGAGGGTCATGCCATTGCGCCTCTCCCCTGCCCTGGAGCCCACTACGTACAGCCCATAGGGCAGGCTCCACAAAACCCTCCGCCGGAGCCGGTCATAGGTGTCTTGGGCCTCCGGGTCGTCTCCTACCTGTAAAGGAAACGGGCCAATGGGTCCGGTGCCGCCCGGCGCCGCCATGTCACTCTCTCCAATCGGCCTGGGGCCACGCCGGGTCGAGCTGGTGCAAGAAGTGCAGGCAGCGTTCCTCTTCATCCCGCTCGCCGATGGCCGCCGCGGTGGCCTGCAATCCAGCCAGGGCCCGGAGAAAACCCCGGTTCACCTCGTGGGTCCAGCGCACATAACCCGACCCCCGCCATCCGTTCTGGCGCAACCGGTCCAACCCCCGGTGATACCCCACTCGGAAGGCGGCATAGGCCTCTGTCTGATCGCGGGCCAACAGGCCCAGCCGGGCCCAGCCGTCCAGGAAGCGGGGAAAGCGGGCCACCACATCAGCTACCGCGGCCCTCCTTTGATCCTCAGGACCGCTCATGGCCTCGGCCAATGCGGCCACAGCTTGGGGAGGCTCTGGATCCAAGATCGTTTCGGGCGGTCCCGACCGGGTTAGATTCACCGGCGCGTCGGTCATGAACCCAATCCTTCTATGGTCAGTGAACGCGCACCAAGCGCAGCACATCTGTGGCCTCGGTCATGCCAGCCACTACTGCTACCACGTCACCAGGAACAACGTGCCCGGCCTCTTTGGCCAAATTCAATGCCTCGTTGACCCGGGCCTCGTAGTTGCCTGACTCGAACGCCAGCATGGGCGTGACCCCCCAGCTAAGCGTCAGCTGCTGGACGGTGCGCTCCGAGGTGCTGAACCCCAAGATGGCAGTTTGCGGCCGGAAGCGGGCCATGGACCGCACAGTGAAGCCCGAGGCCGAGATGCACACGATGGCGGCCAGGTTCAGTTCGTTGGCCGCGGTGGCTGCCGCCCCTGTCATGGCGTCAGTCACCGAGGTGGGGGCATCTGCATCAGTCATGCGCAGCCGGCGGATGTTCTCCCCCCAGCGGACATAGTCGAACTCCTCGTCAGCCCGCTCTGCGATTCGGGCCATCGTGGCCACCGTGGCGGCGGGGTGGGCCCCTATGGCGGTCTCAGCCGACAGCATTACTGCGCTAGTGCCGTCGAACACCGCATTCGCCACATCCGACACCTCGGCTCTGGTCGGCGTCGACGCCTGGACCATGGAGTCCAGCATCTGGGTGGCGGTGATCACCGGCAAGCCTCCGGCTATGCAGTCTCTGATGATCCGCTTTTGAAGATGGGGTGTTTCCTCCAACAGGCACTCGGTTCCGAGGTCGCCGCGGGCCACCATGATGCCCGTCGACGCTTCGATGATGTCGTCCAGGTTCTGAACGGCCGCCTGGGTCTCGATCTTGGCGATCACCAGAGGACCGTCCGGATGCGGCTCCACATTCACACGGCGGATGTCGTCTCCCGACCGCACGAACGAAACGGCCACCATATCCACCGCCTCACTTACGAACGCGTCCAAGCACTGCAAGTCCTCTGCTGTCGGGGTGGGCATGCTTAGCCGATCGGAGGGAATTCGAAATCCCGGGCGTCCGTGGATCACATCGCCGTGAAGGATCACACCGGTGGCTTTGTCGGCGGACACATCGGCCACTAGCAGCCGCACT
This sequence comes from Acidimicrobiia bacterium, assembly GCA_022821105.1. Taxonomy (GTDB): domain Bacteria; phylum Actinomycetota; class Acidimicrobiia; order Acidimicrobiales; family Bin134; genus Poriferisocius. The sequence continues at coordinate 8,529 of JAJEEH010000130.1, read as the reverse complement.
TGTCCGTCTCCCAGGGCCACTTGGTCGCCGACCGCGATGTCGTGAAAGAGATCCTCATAGTCCACTTCCACCACCGCAGCGGTGCTCTGGGAGTCGCCCACCCTGATCTCCACCTCGGTGTCGGCCCGCAACTCCACGCCTTCTTGGCCGAAACTGGCCGTGCGCACCTTCGGGCCGGGCAAGTCCACCAGCACGCCTACCCGCCGGCCGGCCTCTTGGGCCACCTGGCGCACAAGGCGCATCCGACCCAAAGCCTCATCCAGGGTGCCATGGGCCAGCCCGATGCGAGCCACATCCATGCCCGCGTCCACCATGGCCCGCAGCATCTCGGGTGATTCCGATACGGGGCCTATGGTGGCGATGATCTTGGTTCGTCGGGGCACCGGAGTTAACGCTATCGCCCTGCCGGGTTGATTTTGCGGTCTATATCGAGCGGTTCGCTCGTGTCCTTCGGTTAGTTCATCCGGGCTCGAGCCAGAGTGGCCAGACGCTGAAGCTGCTCCTCATCATCGTCTTCGGCAACCTGGGCCAACTCCTCGAACCGACGGGCTGCCTCATCGAACCGGCCCCGCTCCATATTGATCATGCCGAGCTGCTTGGCCTCTCCGACCGGGACCGATGGGCACATCGTCCTCAGCTCCAACACCCACTCCAGATTGGCGTAGTCCTTGTTCTGAGCGTAAATGGCCCTCAAGTTTCCCAGCATCCGCTCCATGATCGACGAGTGGTCCACCGGGGCCAAGTAGGCGGGATGAAAGCCCATGTCTCCCCCGGTGATCTGATGGAACAGCTCCTCGCAACCCTGCGCGTCGAGAAGTGCTCCCCCGGCGAAGACGTCGATGAACGCGTCGGGTTCGTCGCGATCCCTGATCAGGAAGTGGCCAGGCAGGCCGATGCCCTCGAATTGGTAGCCGATCCGCCTGCCAATGGCGATCGCAAGCACCGAGAGGCTGAGAGGGATCCCCATGCGCCGGCGCATGACCTCGTTCAGAAATGAATTGCGGGGGTCGTAGTAGTCCACCCGGTTTCCGTGAAAGCCCAGCTCGCCGAAAAGGGAGTGCAGCATTCGATCCCGACTTGACCGATCACAGCGGTCGGCCAGTGCGTCCAGCCTGGCCACCTCGGAATCGAAGTTCATGTCTGGGCAGCCCAGGGCGGCAATGCACAAGGCGCCCTCATGGAGAGCGAACTCATCGTCTTGCAGCAATTGGCCGAATTTCTCCGCCGGATCCCAAGCCACGGTTAGTGAATCTATCCCGACCACTACTCTTTCGCTGGTGAGTGGTTGGCCGTTCTTGGACCACGAAGGTCCGATCCCCATTGCCCATCGGGGTGGTGCCTTGGAAGGGCCGGAGAACACAATGGCCGCGTTTGCCGCCGCCATCGACCTGGGCTACCGATATGTCGAGACCGACGTGCACGCCACCCGTGACGGCGTGTTGGTGGCGTTTCACGACGAAGGTCTGCACCGGCTAAGTGGACGACCTGAGTCCATAGCCGACCTCAGCTGGAAAGACCTCGAAACAGTGCGGATCGGAGGAGGGCACGCCATCCCCCGATTCGACGAGCTGCTGGGGGCTTGGCCTGACCTTCGGATTGCGGTCGACCCCAAGCACGACCAGGCCACCATTCCGCTCATCGAGATCCTTCAGCACGCTGGCGCTATCGACCGAGTCTGCGTCGGTTCATTCTCAGGTCGTCGCCTCGCCACCGCCCGGCGCTTGGGTGGGCCTCGGTTGTGCACAGGACTCAGTCCCAAAGAGGTAGGCCAACTCCAGGCCGCGTCAGCCGGTCTGCCGATGAGGATCAAGGCCGGAGCCTGCGCCCAAGTTCCTCCCACGGCCAAGGGCGTGCCTTTGGTCCACAAGCGGTTCGTGGATGCTGCGCATGCCCAGGGCATCGCAGTGCATGTGTGGACCATCGACGACGCCGACGCTATGCGCCATCTGCTTGACATCGGGGTAGACGGCATCATGACAGACCGGCCCACCGTGCTGCGTGACGTGCTCGTGGAGCGCGGCACTTGGCATTGAGGGGTCATTTCAAGCCCGAAATCAGCCTCATCCCTGTGGTTAATTCGAGGTTTCTTGGGGATTTCTGCTCACAGCGGTGGAAAACCCTGTGGATTTCATTTTTTCGCTTGACCTGGGTTTTTTCCGCGCTATGGTATGCCCACCTACCAGAGACAAGCGGGGTGACTCGAGAGAGCAAGAGCCCGAAAGGGCGAAGGTTCGCAAGAGTCCGCAGGGTCACTGGAACGGGCCGAGGAAGTCGGTGGCACCACCGAAAGCCGAGGACCGGGAAGGCGGCCAGGTGCCGCAAGTGTCTGGGGGGTAGGTACCGGGGAACCGGAGGGCGCAAGCCCGCTGAGGCTCCGGAACCGAACGGGACGGCCCCGAGAAGTCGACCGGTTTCGACCGGGAGGCTACTCGGGGCCTCCTGCTTTTCTCACGGGTCTCGGAAACTGCCCATCTGGATTCGGGGCCTCCTGCTTTTCTCTGGCGCTTCACTACTTGTTCGTCAGCCGTCACTAGTGTGAGCGCCGTGAGTGGACCCGCGGTGGCATTGCTACACGGACTGGCCGGCTCGGCCCGCAGGACTTGGGGAGACAACGCCTGGATCGACCTTCTGGCCGACGCGGGCCGAGAGGTGATCGGGGTTGATCTGATGGGCCACGGAACCGCCCCCAAGCCCCATGATCCTGAGGGCTACGCGGGTTTTGAGCAGCACGTGGTCGACCACTTCCCCAGCGAGCCCATCGACGCCATCGGGTTCTCCTTGGGCGCCTACACCCTGTTGTCCATAGCCTCCAAGACTCCGGAGCAATTCCACAAGCTGGTTGTATCCGGGGTGGGCAAGAACCTGTTCGAGCGGGACGAGGACCACAGCCGCATGGTCCTTCACGCCGTTACCGGCGAGCCCGACCCCGAAAACCCCGAAGCGCTCCACTTCTCCACTCTGGCCGACGATCCCGAGGCCGACCGGGAAGCACTCGCCGCCCTCCTGTCCAGCCGCACCGCCTTTGACACCGAATGCCTGGGAGATGTTGCCGTACCCACCCTGGTGGTCGTGGGCGACAAAGACTTCGCCTACCCCGCCGACCAACTGGTCGAGGCCCTCCCCGACGCCCGCCTGGTGGTTCTCAGGGGCGTTGACCATTTCGCCACCCCCAAATCATTCGACTTCATCGACGCCGCCCTCGACTTCCTCGACGCCCGACCCTTCTGATCAGCGGAGCTGCTGGGCGGTTGGAGCCAGGGGGGTGGGCAGGAGAGTGTCGCCGGTGAGATATTCGTCGACTGCGGCGGCGCAGGCCCGGCCTTCGGCAATAGCCCACACGATGAGGCTCTGACCGCGGCCGATGTCGCCGGCCACAAACACGCCGGGAACGGTGCTCATCCAGTTGTCGTCGCGGGCCACATTGCCCCGGTCGGTGATCCCTACCCCCAACTCGTCGAGCAAGCCGCCGGTCTCGGGGCCGACGAATCCGAGGGCCAAAAGCACCAGATCGGCCTGAAACTCCCGCTCGGTGCCCTCAATCGGGTCGAACGTCATCCGCCCGCCTTCGAACGACTGCTCCACATCAATGGTGCGCAGCGCTTCCACCTTGCCTCTTGAACCGGTGAACTCCACGGTGTTGATGGCGTAAATCTGGGTGCCGCCCTCTTCGTGGGCCGACGACGACCGGTACATGAGCGGCCACGTGGGCCACGGGGTGGAATCGTCCCGCTCGTCAGGCGGACGGGGCAGGATCTCGAACTGGTGGATTGAGGCCGCTCCGTGGCGGTGGGCGGTCCCCAGGCAGTCAGCACCGGTGTCGCCTCCGCCGATGATGATCACATGCTTGTCTTCGGCCGAAAACGGGTGCTCTTCTATATCGCCCTCCTGCACCCGGTTGGCCGGCGGCAAGTACTCCATAGCCTGGTATATGCCCTCCAGCTCCCGACCCGGAATGGGCAGGTCTCGCCACTGGGTGGCCCCTCCGGCCAATACCACTGCGTCGAATTGCTCGGTCAGCTCGGCCGCGCTGATGTCGACACCGACGTTCACCCCGGCCTTGAAGACCGTTCCCTCGGCTTCCATCTGGGCCAGCCGGAGGTCGAGGTGGCGCTTTTCCATCTTGAATTCGGGGATGCCGTAGCGCAGCAGCCCGCCTAAGCGGTCGGCCCGTTCGAACACCACCACGTCGTGGCCCGCCCGGGTGAGCTGCTGGGCGGCGGCCAGACCGGCCGGTCCCGATCCCACCACGGCCACCGAGCGGCCGGTGCGGTCGTCGCACACCACCGGGGTGATCCACCCCTCCTCCCAAGCTCGGTCGACGATCTCCACCTCGACCTGCTTGATGGTCACCGGATCCTCATTGATGCCCAGCACGCAAGCCGCCTCGCACGGAGCCGGGCACAGCCGTCCGGTGAACTCGGGAAAATTGTTGGTGGCGTGCAGTCGCTCGATGGCCTCCCGCCAATTGTCCCGGAACACCAGATCGTTCCAGTCGGGAATAAGGTTGCCCAGAGGGCAGCCGTTGTTGCAGAACGGGATGCCGCAGTCCATGCAGCGCGACGCCTGGACCCGGACCGACTCGGCATCGAAGTCCCGGTAGACCTCGTTCCAGTCTTTGATCCGCACCGGCACCGCCCGGCGAACCGGCAGCTCCCGACCGTGCTTCATGAAGCCGCGAATGTCACCCATGAGCGGCCGCCATAATGGCTGCTTCCGCGTCGGTACCGGTCCGCTCGGCCTCGGCCAGCGCGGCCAGGACCCGCTTGTAGTCCTTGGGCATCACCTTCACGAACCGGTCGGCCTCAGTAGCCCAGTTGGCCAATATCCGCTCGGCCACCGTCGAGTCGGTGTTCACCATGTGCTGGCTGATGCGATCCCGCAGCCATTGCCGATCGCTGTCATCGAGCGACTCCAAGTCCACCATCTCCAGATTCACCTTGGAGGAAAACACTTCATCGGGGTCGTGTACGTAGGCGACTCCCCCCGACATGCCAGCCCCGAAGTTCCGCCCGGTGGGACCGAGCACCACCGCCCGCCCTCCAGTCATGTACTCGCATCCGTGGTCGCCGACCCCTTCCACCACCGCGATGGCCCCGGAATTGCGGACGCAGAACCTCTCTCCCACCAACCCGCGCAGGAACAGTTCCCCGCTGGTGGCGCCGTAGCCGATGACGTTGCCCGCAATCACGTTTTCCTCCGCCACGAAGCGGGCCTGCGGGTAGGGGGTCACGATGATGCGCCCGCCCGACAGGCCCTTGCCCACGTAGTCGTTGGCGTCGCCGACCAGCTTCATGGTGATACCCCGGGGCAGGAACGCTCCGAAGCTGTTGCCGGCCGACCCGGAGAAATCGATGCGGATGGTGTCGTCGGGCAGGCCGTCGGCCCCCCATTTGGACGTCACCTGATGGCCCAACATGGTGCCCACTGTTCGGTTCACGTTGCCGATGGGGAGATCAATCTCCACCGGGAGACCGTCTTCCAAGGCGGCCTCGGCCATCAAAATGAGCTGCTGGTCGAGCGCCCGGTCCAGGCCGTGGTCCTGAGGCTGGGTGCAGTGCCGGCTGGCGTCCGGGTCGATCTCGGGGGCGTACAAGATGGGAGACAGATCGAGTCCCGACGCCTTCCAGTGGTCCACCGCGTCGCTCACGTCCAGGCACTCCACGTGCCCTATGGCCTCGGCCAACGTGCGGAACCCCAGCATGGCCAACAGCTCGCGCACCTCCTCGGCGATGTACTCCATGAAGTTGATGACGAATTCGGGCTCGCCGGTGAACTTCTTGCGCAGCTCGGGATCCTGGGTGGCCACTCCCACCGGGCAGGTGTCCAGGTGGCACACCCGCATCATCACGCATCCCATTACCACTAGCGGGGCGGTGGCGAAGCCGAACTCCTCGGCCCCCAGCAGAGCGGCGATCATCACGTCCCGGCCCGTCTTGAGTTGGCCGTCGGTCTGCACCACAATCCGGTCCCGCAGCCGGTTCAACAACAAGGTCTGCTGGGTCTCGGCCAAGCCAAGCTCCCAGGGAGTACCGGCGTGCTTGATGGAGGTCAGCGGCGAGGCCCCAGTGCCCCCATCGTGACCTGAGATGAGAACGACGTCGGCGTGGGCCTTGGACACGCCGGCGGCCACCGTGCCCACGCCCAATTCCGAAACCAGCTTCACGTGGATGCGGGCTTCAGGGTTGGCGTTCTTGAGGTCGTGGATCAGCTGGGCCAGATCCTCGATGGAGTAGATGTCGTGGTGGGGCGGTGGGGAGATGAGGCCGACACCGGGAGTGGAATAGCGAACCTCGGCAATCCATGGCCAGACCTTGTGACCGGGAAGCTGGCCGCCCTCGCCCGGCTTGGCCCCCTGGGCCATCTTGATCTGGATGTCGTCGCTGTTCACCAGGTACTCGCTGGTCACCCCGAAACGGCCGGAAGCAGCCTGCTTGATAGCTGAGCGGCGCAGGTCGCCATTGGGGTCGGGCACATAGCGGGCGGGATCCTCGCCTCCTTCGCCGGTGTTCGACTTGCCGCCTATGCGGTTCATGGCAATGGCCAATGTCTCATGGGCTTCGGCCGAGATCGACCCATACGACATCGCCCCGGTGGAAAACCGGGTGACGATGCTGGACACCGGCTCCACCTCATCGATGGGACTCGGCTCTCGCTGGCCGCTGCGGAATCGAAACAGCCCCCGCAGGGTGGCCAGGCGCTCCGACTGGGCGTCCACCTTCTCGGTGTACTGCTTGAATATGTCGTAGCGCCCCTCTCGGGTGGCGTGCTGGAGCTTGAACACCGTTTCGGGGTTGAACAGGTGGTATTCGCCCTCCCGGCGCCACTGGTATTCCCCTCCCCCTTCCAGGGTGCGGTGGGCCCGCTCGTCGGGGTTCTCGGGGTAGGCGATTCGATGGCGAAACCGCACCTCTTCAGCGAGCTGTGGGAACCCAATGCCGCCCAGACGGCTGACCGTGCCGGTGAAGCACTCCTGGATGATGGGGTGCCCCAGCCCGATGGCCTCGAATATCTGGGCCCCCACATAGGACTTAACCGTAGAGATGCCCATCTTGGACATGACCTTGAGCACGCCCTTGTCACAGGCCTTGATGTAGTTGCGATGGGCCAGATCCCTGTCGTCGTTGGGCGAAAAACCGCACAGCCCCTCGTCGATCATCTGGTCGATGGTCTCGAACGCCAGATACGGGTTGATGGAGGTGGCCCCGTAGGCCAGCAGCAGACAGATGTGATGCACCTCCCGGGCGTCACCGGTCTCCACCACCAAGCCCACCCGGGTCCGGGTCTTTTCTCTAATGAGGTGGTGGTGTACCGCCGCGGTGGCCAGCAGCGAGGGAATCGGGGCCGAATCGGGGCCGGCCCCCCGATCCGACAGCACGATTATGTTCTTGCCCGCCTCGATAGCCCGGCTGACCTGCTCCCGGATGCGCTGGATGGCAATTCTGAGCCCTGGCCCGCCGTCGCCCACCGCGTAAAGGCAGGGAACCACCTCAGTGGACCAGTGGCTGTGGCCTCCGGGCCCGTCCACCTCCACCAGGTTGGCCAATTGCTGGTCGGTGATCACCGGGTGGGGGGTGAAGATTTGGCGGCATGATTCTGGCTGGGGATCGAGCAAATTGCCTTCGGGGCCGAGCCATCCGCAGGTGGCGGTGATGATCTCCTCCCGGATGGCGTCCAGCGGAGGATTGGTCACTTGAGCGAATAGCTGTTGGAAGTAGTCGTAAAGGAGCCGAGACCGATTGGACAAAACGGCCACCGGGGTATCGGTTCCCATGGAACCGAGGGCTTCTTTGCCGTCGCGGGCCATAGGGGCTAGGAGAATCTTGAGCTCTTCGTGGGTGTAGCCGAACATCTGCTGGCGGACCAACAAGGGGGTGTCGTCGGGCTCCGGCAGCGGCCGTTGGGTCAAGTCGTCGAGGTCCACCTGGTTTTCGGCCAGCCATTGCCCATAGGGATGGGCTGAAGCCATCTTCTGCTTGATCTCGGCATCCCGCACGATGCGGCCTTCCGAGGTATCGATCAAGAACATGCGGCCCGGCTGCAAGCGGCCCTTCTCCACGATGGCCGCCGGGTCGACGTCCATCACCCCCACCTCCGATGCCATGATCACCAGGTCGTCGTCGGTCACCCAATAGCGGGAGGGGCGCAGGCCGTTGCGGTCGAGCACTGCGCCGATCAGGGTGCCATCGCTGAACACGATGTCGGCGGGACCGTCCCACGGCTCCATCAGCGAGGCGTAGTAGCGGTAGAAAGCCCGCAGCTCTGGCGCCATCGACTCGTGGTTCTCCCACGGTTCGGGGATCATCATCAACACTGCCTGGGGCAGTGAATAGCCACCCATGTACAGCAGCTCCAACACCTGGTCGAAGCTGGCGGTGTCGCTCACCCCCTCGGCGCACACCGGGAACAGCCGCTCCAAGTCGCCAGGGAGGTGGGGTGAGCTCAACAGCGCCTCACGGGTCCGCATCCAGTTCCGGTTGCCCTGCACGGTGTTGATCTCGCCGTTGTGGGAGATGAAGCGGTACGGGTGGG
>JAJEEH010000075.1 GCA_022821105.1 Acidimicrobiia bacterium | reverse complement strand
TCGCGGTCCCGGCGAATTGCCGCCGCGCCGTCTGAGCGCAGCCCAAGACCCAGCTCCAGGTTCTCCTTCACCGACAGGTTCTGGAAAATGCCCCGCCCCTCGGGCAGGTGGCCGAGACCTCGCATGGCCCGGCGCTCGATGGCCAGGCTGCCCAAGTTCTCCCCGGCGAGCACCACAGATCCCGACCAGGTGTCCAGGATCCCGGAAATGGCCCGCAGCAGGGTGGTTTTACCCGCCCCGTTGGCCCCCAGCACCGACACGATCTCGCCTTCTTCCACCGACAGCGAGACGCCGTGGAGCACCTCTAGGCGGCCGTAGCCCGAAACCAGATCGTTGATCTCGAGCAGCATCAGGACGACTCCCCCTTCTCAGGACCGTCGTCTTCGGTCCACACCTCTTCCAGTGTGCTCTCTTCTTCGACGTGGTCGATGTGGTGGTGCTCCGACAGCGGCCCCTCCACCTCGTGGATTTCGCCGCCTTCCTCAGCCTCGAAACCATGGCCCAGATAGGCCTCGATCACTGCGGGATCGGTGGTGACATGCTCGGGACTGCCCTCGGAGATGATCTCGCCGAAGTGCAGCACGCTGATCTTGGGGCAAAGACTGGTCACCAGTTGCAGGTCGTGCTCGATGATGATCACGCAAAGATTGCGTTCGGCCTGGATCTGGCGCAATCCCCGCAGCAGCACCGTTACGTCGTCGGCGCCCAACCCGGCAGCGGGCTCGTCGAGCAGCACCACGGTGGGGTCGGACACCAAGGCCCGAGCCACCTCCACTAGCTTCTGCGAGCCCAGCGACAAAGCGCCCGCTTCTTCGTGGGCGAAGTGGGCCAAACCGAAGCGGTCGAGCATGTCCATGCAGATCTGGCGGGCCTCGGTCTCCTCCCGCCGCTGCTGGGGCAAGAGCAACAACTCGGCAAAGTGCCCCCAGCGGAACAGATGATGACGACCCAACAGAGTGTTCTCCATAACCGTGGCGTCGAGAATGAGCCGAGGCGCCTGGAACGTGCGCCCGATGCCAGCCTTTACCCGCTGAGTGCGGGACATACGCAGGAGGTCTTTGCCATGCAGGCGTACGTCGCCCTGGCTGCTGCGAACATAGCCAGATATCACATTGAACACCGTGGTCTTGCCCGCACCGTTGGGCCCGATAAGCCCGTTGAAGCCCGGCGTGAAGGTCAAATCGACTCCCTGGAGCACATGATTCCCGCCGAAAGACACATGCATGTTGTTGATGCCTAGGGAAGCAGTAGATTCCATTACCTGTGCAACATCAGACGTAGCTCCAGTCATTATTGTCCCACCAACAGTTTAAACCGGCGTTGCAATCGCTCTACCCATTTCTGTTTAGCTAACCACTCTTGCACCTGCTTTCCTCTTCTACTATCTGCGATTCTCTTCGGGATTGCTGCTATGCCATGCGGTAGAATGAGTACCGCTAGGAGTAGAGTAAGGCCAAAGAACAAGAACAATAGCTTCTGAGTGTCTTGAAATATCTGGCGGAAGTATATGAAGAAGATCGCTCCAATCAATGGCCCCCACTTGTGGCTGAGTCCTCCCACGATTAACACGACCAGCAAGAACACCAACAGCCGCGTTTTGAAAGCTGAAGGGTTGGCAAAAGAACTGTTCTGAGCCCACATAGCCCCGCCAAAGGCAGCTGCAAACGCAGAAATTCCAAACGCTAGCAACTTATAATAGGTGGACGGTATGCTTAGCGGACCGGTAGCGATATCGATGTCTCGCACTGCTTTCAACGTCCGGCCCAGCCTGCGGTTGGTGAGCACGATGTACGCCACCATGGTTATGAACAGCGCGCCCAGAGACAGCATGTAGACGCTGAGAATGCGGTCAAGTCCTGGGACTCGGAACTGCGGCACTTGCTTTCCGGTGCCTCCGTTGGTCTTCAGGCCGTCCCACACCTTCTCGTCAAGACGAATGATGGTGACGATCAGCTCTCCCAAGGCCAAGGTGGCAATGGCCAAGAAGAACCCTTTCAACCTTGCCGCGGGGAAACCCACAATAAAGCCAATGATCGCGGCAGCGACACATACAACTGGCAACGCCAAGAAGAACGGCCAGTCGTATCCGGCCAGTGCTTCCCGAGCACCGCTAGGAGCCGACAGCACCGCAGTGCCATAAGCCCCCAGGGCGAATAGGCCAGCCACAGCCAAGCCGAGGGTTCCCGAATAACCCACCAGCAGGTTGAATCCCACGGCGGCCACTGCGAAAGCGAATACGAAGGCGAGGTTGCCCCGGCCGAAGTTATTGCTGCTGTCGAAGATATCGGTCCAGCCTAAGATCGGCATCCAGGGCAATAGAGCCAAGAAGATGAAGACTGCGAAGGTGGTGACCCATTCGGGCACGACTTTCCTCAGAGAACTCTTCGGGGCATAGAGGGAAGGCAGAGTCTGATCAGACATCAGCTACACCTCGCGGGTCCGGGCGGTACGACTGAATCCTCCTGGTGCCACCAAGAGAACCACCACCACGACCAATAGAGCGATAGTGGGCTGCAAACTGGTGCTGATCTGTCCACCGGCGAGAGCCTCGCCCACTCCGATGAGCAGGCCCCCGGCGAATGTGCCGCCCAGCGAGGTGAACCCGCCAAGTACCGCGGCGATGAACCCTTTAAGGATCAGGCCTTCCGCGCTGCCCAATTCCAGCACCGTAGAGCTGGTGTTGAGGATCATGGCAGCGCCGGCTACTAGAGTTCCAATGGCCCAGGCAGTGAGAGATACCCGTCTAGCATTGATACCCAAAAGCCGGGCAGTAGGCCCGTCTTCGGCAATTGCCCGCATTTGCACTCCCCACCTGGACCAGAAGAACAGTGCCATCCCAATGGCAATGGCGATGCCCACAGCAATGGTGACCACCTGGTCCCATCCTATGCGGGTACTACCCAAATCGAAGGTCTTGCCCGACCACGGGGCGTCGAATCGCTTGGGTGTGGATCCCCAGGCATTTTCGATGACTGATCCTAGGATAAAATTAATGGCGATAGTTGCTAACAGCAAAGGAAAGTGATCAACTTCGCGGAGGACTATAATCAATTTATAGAGCAAAAAATAGGTCAATACTGCGGCAATAATTGCCAGGGGAATTGACACAATGAGGATGAATCCACCAGATGGAGTTGGGAACCAGTCAAGAAACGTAGGCAATCCTTCATCATTGAGAAAGGGAATGCTGGTAAGCAAAATCACAAGTGCGCCGAAAACTGCAAAAGGCTGTGGTGACAGGCCGGTTAATGGCCCAATAACCAAGAAATGGGTGACTGCTCCAAACACGGCGGCAAAGCCCAAGGCCAGGACTATGGCCAGCCAGAACGGCCAACCGACTCCACCCAGCGCGGGATCGCCGGACAAGAACCAAGCCATGAACGCGGCCACCAGCCCCATCTCGGCCATGGCGAAGTTGGGCACATCGGTGGACTTCATGATGACCACGATGGCCAAGCCGATGAGGGCGTAGCTCGACCCGGACTCCAGTCCGGCCACGATCTGCTGGAGGAGTTGGTCCACCCGCTGTGCTCCTAGGATCAGTTGGTCCGGGACCGGCACTCACCGGTCCCGGACCAGCTAGTGAATTAGCTCGCTGGCGGGAGGAAGTCCCGAACCTGAGTCCACGACATGGTCTCAGCGTCGTACTCTGCGATTCCCGCACCAGAGGCACAGCCGTGGCCACCGGGGAGCGGTCCACATGCCAGCACCGGCATCGCCGGAATCAGGATGGGATCGTCCGCCATGGCTTCGGCTGTGGCGTGGAAGTTCTCGTAGGAATAGTCGCCTTCCAGCCGGTCCCACAGCTCGAAGAAGGCCCGAGTGATGGAATAGGTCTGAAGGCTGAAGTTGGGGGCCAAGCTACCTGCGCCGGGGCCGTCGTAGGCCTCCCACATCGCAAGCCAGTGCTGCACGAAGTCCATGTCGGAATCGGGCAGCGCTCCCTGTAGGGCACCCAAATAGCCGTCGGCCGCCTCGGGGACGGCGAGACCGACCGTGGTCTGGCCACCAGCACCGGCCGAGCCCTGATCGGAGCACATCAGCGGATCGAAGCCAGCCTCATGGAACTGGTCCATCACCAAGCCGTTCTGGGTGCCGTCAAGCGCGGTGAGCACCGCATCGGCGCCCGAGTCGATAACCGAAAGCACTGCCGGGGCCACCGCGTCGGAGAGCACCTCGACCTCTTCTTTGGCCACGATCTCCATGCCATGAACTGGGGCCTGAATGTCGATGGCGTTGAACGCCTCCTCACCCAGCTCATTGTCCTGGCCGATGGCGGCCACCTTGGTGGCACCCTGCTCGGCGAAGTAGTCGATGCAGATTCGGCCCTGCTCGGTGCGAGTCGGGTTGGTTAGGTACACCTCTTGGATGTCCTGGTCGGCGGGCGACACCGGACCCCACAGCGGGGTGCCGGCGGCTTCGATGTCGGGATAGGTGGAGGGGATGGCCTGCGAACCCGCAGTGCCTACAAAGCCCCACACGTTGTCTTGCTCGATCATCTTGCGGACGTTGGTAACCATCTGCTCGATCTCGAAGCGGTCGTCTTCCCAGACCAGCTCGAACGTGCAGCCGTCGATGCCGCCATTGGCGTTGACCTCATCGACAGCAATGATGATGCCGGCAATCAGGCCCTCACCAGCAACCGCTGCCCGGCCAGTAAACGGCTGGGAGCTACCGATGGTGATCACGCCATTCTCCTTGTCCACGCCTCGCACGTCGCCTTCAGTGGCCCACGCGCAGCCGTCATCCGGGGAAGGGGCAGGCGCCTCGGTAGCTACCGGCTCGGGAGCCTCCGTGGCCGCCGGAGCGGGCGCCTCGGTGGCTGTTGGAGCCGGGGCGGCGTCGCCGTCGTCATCGTCGTTGCCGCATGCCGCGACAACAAGGGCGAATGCAAAGAGCAACGCCAGAACTTTCAAGAGCTTGGACATGGATTCCCCTCCACTTGGTAGGACGTGCACTGGTCGGACGTACACAAGTTCGGGACTCTAACAGAGATTCTTCTGTGACAGAATGCCGGAGATGGCAGAAATCACCGTGACCACGTTCGCCGAAGCCCGGGAGTGCTATCGGAACAAGAATCTTCGCCAAGCGCTGTACGACGCCGGCGAGGTGATCATGAGCGACGTGGTGGTGAACCTCCACGGCGATGAGCACCGGGACCGCCGCCGGCTGGAGAACCGGCTCTTCCGCCGGGACACGTTCATGCTGTACGAGCAGGATCTGTTCCCGCCCATCATCGAGGCGACGCTGGCCCCCCACTTGGCCGAGGGCAAGGCCGAGCTGGTGAAGCTGGGACATCAGCTCATGATGAACCTAGCTGCGTTTACCGCCGGGGTGGATCGGCCTCAAGGCACCCCGGAGGAGACCTTCCGGCTGTACGACTACCTGACCACCTTCATCGAGGGGGCCACGCTGGCCCACTACACCGGCGACAAAGAGGCCAAGGTGATGGAGATCGAGGCTGCGCTAGAGGCGTTCGACGCCGAGTTCCTGACTCCCGGCATGGACCGGCGCCAAGCGTTGTTGGATCAGCTTGGGGCCGGAGAGATCGACGCAGACGACCTGCCCAAAGACGTGTTGATGGTGCTGATGCACAACCAAGACCGCCTGGACCTGAGCCATGAGACCATCCGCCGGGAGATCGCCTTCTACATGCTGGCGGGGGCCCACACTTCGGCCACCGCCTTCAACCGAGTCATACACAACATCTTCGGTTGGCTGGCCGACCACCCCGAAGACGAGCACCGGGTGCGCGACGACCGGCTGTTCGTGCAGCGCTGCACCCACGAGACCATTCGGCTCCAGCCCTCCAGCCACACTGGAATGCGCTGGGCACTAGCTGACATCGACCTGTCGAGCGGCGTACACATCGCCAAGGGCGACCGGGTCACGCTGGATCTCCTGTCGGTGAACCGGGATGCGTCGGTGTTCGGCGACGATGCCGCCGACTTCAACCCCGACCGCACCCTGCCCGAGGGAATTGCCCCGTGGGGGCTGAGCTTCGGTCAGGGAATGCACGCCTGTATAGGCCAAGACCTGGCCTCCGGGGTCTCGTTCATGGACGGCGACGATGTAGACGACCATCTGTTCGGGCTAGTGCCAGCCGCGGTGCAGACCCTGTTCGACCACGGCTGTCGCCCCGACCCCGACGACCCACCTGAGATGGACGCCTCCACCACCCGCCCCTACTTCGGCCGCTACCCGGTGGTGTTCGCGGCTTAGTTGACTAGGTCGCTGGTGAGGATCTGGGCGGCCCAGTTGGCCACTTTTTCGCCGGGGATGGGGGCCCGGGTGGGCCAGGGGCGATCGAGGTCGACCGGCTGGCCGCGGCTGATCACGGTGCGGAGGTTGGCCCGGTCGGCCAGCACGGTGACATCGGCGGCTGGGTCGCCGTCTACCACCAACACATCGGCGGCCATGCCGGGGGCCAGGGTGCCCACTTCACCCTCCATGCGCATTGCGATGGCGCCGTTGGCGGTGGCGCAGGCGATGGCCTGAAGCGGACTCAGCCCAACCGATTCCACCAGCACTTCCATCTCCCGGGCGTGCCAATGGCCGTAGGGGGTGAGGGCGAACCCCGATTCTGAGCCGCACAGCAGAGGCACCCCGGCGTCGTGGGCCTTGGCCATCATCTTGGCGGTGGCCTCGATCTCACCCCGGAACACGTCTTGCATGCCGGCCCCGGCACCCACCAGATGGCCGTAGTCGGCCAGGTTGGCCAGGAAGGTGAAGGTGGGCATGAGGGCGGCCCCGGCGTCGATCACCGCTTCGAGGCCAGCGTCGTCCATGAACGAGGCGTGGAGGATGAGATCGACCCCGGCCTCGGCGCAGGCCTGCGTGCTATGGGCCGAGCGGGCGTGGGCCATCACCGGGGTCTCCAGCTCATGGGCGGTGTCGCACACCGCTTTGAGCTCCTCGGGCTTCCAGGCCAAAAGCTCGCCCTTGTGGCGGGGGATGGACCCGGTGGCATGGATCTTGATCCAGTCTGCGCCGTACTTGATGTGGCGGCGGGTCATCTGGATCATCTCGTCGACGGTGGTCACCACCTGGGCGTAGCCCACCACCCCGGTATCTGGGATGAGCCGTCCGGCGGTGCCGCCCACTGAGGTGACCAGGGCCTGCACGCCGGTGGCCATGCGGGGGCCCTCCACCACGCCGGCGTCCACCGCATCGCGCAGCGACGGGCCCATGGAGAACAGGGTGTCGGGGTCGCAGAACCCGGTCACCCCGGCCATCAGCAGCTTCTGGAGGTTCTGAGCGGCGATCAGCGCGGCCAGGGTGTGGTCGCGGTGGAAGAACAGCTCGTCGTTGGACTGCACGTCGTCGAAGGTGCAGTGGACGTGGGCGTCGATGAGCCCGGGCATAACCGTGCATCCGGTGGCGTCGATGACGGTGGCGTCGGACCGGTCGGCGCCCGCATCAAGGCCGACGGCGGCGATGCTGTCGCCTTCCAACAGCACTGCGATGTTGGGCTGGGGCGGGGCACCGGTGCCGTCGATCACCGTTCCCCCGGTGATCAGGATGGGCGTCGGCTCGGTCATCTGACTCAGCCCCTTTCAGTCCCCCAGCAGGGCCGCGGCGGCATCCCTGACGGACATGCCCACCTCAACGCCACGGTCGCGGGCCGGCTGGTTGCACGCGCTGATGATCCCCTCATCGTACGCCTTGAAGGCATCACCCACCGGGGCACTCCACGCATCGCAGCACGCACCGGCCAGTCCGTGGGCCTCGGTGATAGCCAAACCAGCGATGCCGGCGTCGTTCTTGCTGCGGCCTCCGTCGGAGCAGATGAAGCCATGCGGGCTCACCTCCAGCAGGAAATCCGCCCCGCTGCGCCCGGTGTGGCCGGCGGTGACCAACACATTGCGGGAGTCCTCAGGCAGAGCAAACACGATCGAGTCGGTAACCACAATCTGGCGTCCGCTGTCGGTGGTGGCCTTGACTTCGCGGCGGATCTTGGTGCCCTCGTCCACCTCGCCGGGATCGTTGTTCAACAGCAGCTTGGCCGCCTCGGCCACCGTCATGCCTTCGGTGACCCCGCAGCGCTCGGCATAGATGTTGAGCCGGGAGATGACCCCGGTCTCGTAAAGATCGAGGCCGTTGCCCAGCTCCGCGCTCATCCCGTCTGCGGTGGCCGCTGGAATGCCGAGTGCCTCCAAGAACCAGAGCCCGGAGATGCCCGCGCCGTCCTTGCCGATACAGCCGTCGTGGCCGATGACTCCTTTCGGCCGATGGGGGGCCATGAGCCGGGCGGGCAGCACGCCGAGATACGAAGACGGCACCACCACGTCGTTGTCCCGGTTGCGGGCGTCCACGTAACGGGCTGAGTCCATGGTCACGATTCGGCGGTCGCCTTCGGTGAAGACCACCTCTTGGGGATGGTCTTCCTCGTTGGCCAGCAGTGGGGCTTCTTCAGGCACGATTCGACGTTACTCCTTGGTTTCTCTCGTTCCGACCTCTCCAGTCTGCTGCCCCTACAGCCCGGTGCGACCGGCCTCGCGGATCATGGGGGCGTAGTCGGCGAAGCCGGGGGCGTCGGCCCTTGCGCCGGTGGTAAAGCCGGCGTCGGTGGCCAGGGTGTGGCCGCTGGTGTAGCCCGACTCGTCGGAGGCCAGCCACAGGGCGGCGTTGGCCACGTCGGTGGCCAGGCCGGGGCGGCCGATCAGCGGGGAGTTGGCGGTGAGCTCGGCCCGGGCGCCGTCCATGTTGGTGTGATCGCCGGTGTGGGCGAAGGCCACCATCGGGGTGAGCATGGACGCGGGGGCGATGCAGTTCACCCGGATGCCGAAGCGGCAAAGCTCTGCGGCCGCGTTCTTGGTCAACCCGACCACGGCGTGCTTGGCGGCGGCGTAGGCGTGGGGACCGAGCCCGCCCATCACCCCGGCGGTGCTCGACATGGAGATTATCGAGCCGGTCTGGCAGGGCTTCATCACCCGGGCGGCGTGCTTGATGCCGTAGAACACCCCGTGGAGCAGCACATCGATGCTGGCATGCCATTCATCGGCCGGGGTGGTGTCAACGGGCCCGACAGCACCGACGATGCCGGCGTTGTTGTACATCACGTCAAGCTGTCCGAACTCGGCCACCGCGGCGTCCACCAGGCCAGCTACATCATCTTCGGAGGTCACATCGCAGCGGACGAACACGGCGGCGTCGCCCAGCGACTCGGCCAGCGCCTTGCCGGCGTCGTCTTGGATGTCGCCGATGGCCACCTTGGCGCCCTCTTCGGCAAACCGCTCGGCCGCAGCCCGGCCAATCCCGCTGGATGCCCCCGTGATGGCCGCCACCCGTCCTTCAAGTCGTCCGCTCATCTTTGCCTCCTGTGAATCGACTGCGCCCGGCACCGTAACCTGAGCGGCCTATGGAGACCAGATCAGAAGACACCCAGGCCCTCGACGTGGACCGGATCCAAGACCTCTTGGACCGCGACGCCATCCGCCACATCCAGATTCGCTACGCCTGGAGCCTGGACAACCACAATTGGGAGGCGCTCAAGGAGGTCTTCTTGCCCGACGCGGTGGCCGACTACCGGGGCGAGCGGTTCGAGGGGCTCGAGGCCATTGTGGCCAAGTGCGCATCCTCGCTGGAGCCAGCCGACGCCAGCCAGCACCTCAACGGCTGCCACTGGGCCCAGATCGACGGCGACAAGGCCATCGCCGGCTGCTATTTCATCGCCACCAAGTACATCGCCGATACCCCCGGCGGCGACACCTTCATCGTCGGCGGCAAATACATCGACCAAATGGTCCGCACCCCCGACGGCTGGCGCATCGCCCACCGCCTCCTAGAGCAGACCTTCCTAGACGGCAACCCCGGAGTAGAAACCCTCTCCCAAACCCGCTGGGCCGCCTCTGCTCGATCTCAAGAGCTAGGAATCGAGTGGCCCAAGGGTTATTTGGAAGAGCAGCGGTTAGAAGCTGGCGAGCGCTGACGCTAGTCGTTAGAGCCGGAGGAGGCGGGTGGCGTTGGCGTTGAGGGTGTCGGCTAGGTGGGTGACGTCGGGGCCGGTGCCTCGGTCCCAGCCGCCGAAGTTGGTGCCGTAGACCAGGCGGTCGGTGCCGTATTGCTCAAGGGCCAGGGTGAGTTCGGCGTCGCCGGTTATGTGGCAGTCGAACCACAGGCGGCTGAGGGCCCGGTCGAAGGCGCCGGGCTCTTTGATCCACTCGGGGGCGGCGGGGCGGCGCTCGGCCAGCTTGCGGAGCTTCGACAGGATGACCGGGGTGGTGCCGCCGCCGTGGGACAGACACAGGTCGAGGTCGGGGTGGCGCTCAGTGACGCCGCCGAACACCAGGGTGGCCACCGCCACCGTCTCCTCGTAGGAGTACTCCAACACCAGGTCGAGGTCCCAGCGGCGCAGCCGAGGGTCGAGCAGCGGGCC
>JAJEEH010000110.1 GCA_022821105.1 Acidimicrobiia bacterium | reverse complement strand
TCGCCGACCTCCTCCGATATCACCTGTTGCCCGGCCTGCCCGCCGAAGTAGCCCGCAAACCCGCCGAGGCCTACGGCGGGCGCACCATGTTGGAAGTGATCGCAGACGACGAGCACGAGTGGCTGCTGCAAACCACCAAGGACAGCTTCGACTTCACCCGAGTGGCCTGATTGTGAACACCACGCCGATAGGAGGCCGGTACTACCGCGTCGCCAACCCAGAGTGGGCCGACCCGGTTGATGCCTCGTTTGCGGCACGGTTCCCCGGCCAGCGGTGGAACCCGCCGGGCCTTTCGTGCCTGTATCTGAACCACGACGTGGCCACCGCCCGAGCAAACGTGTACCGGCAATTCCGGGGCCTTCCCTACAGCCCCGAATCCCTCGAGCCCGCCATGGCCCCCCAGCTCGTGGAAGTGGAAATCCCCTCCGGCCAAGCCGCCGACGCCCACAGCGATGAAGGCCTGGCCGCGGTGGGCCTGCCCGCCACCTACCCCCAAGACCCCAGTGGCGGCGTGGTCCCCCACGAGGTGTGCCAGCCCATCGGCCAAGCCGCCCACGACGCCAACCTCGACGGCGTCGACTACCGATCCGCCGCCCCCGGCGGCACCCGCGAGCTGGCCTGGTTCCCCCGCCACACCCCACCTGTCCCAACAGCCCTCCGCCCCTTCGACCAGTGGTGGAAGTCGTCAGCAGCGCTCAGCGGCGGCTAGGCGATGTCGCCTTGCCATAGTCGGTGGGCGAAGTCGGTGGCGGGCACGATGTCGATTCCGTCTTCGGTGCGCCGGGGGCGGGGTTCGAGGCATACCACAATTCTGCGTATACCGGGATGCTCTTCGGCCAGGGTTCGGAGGCCCTTGAGGTGTTTGTGGGTGATGTTGGCGGTCGCTTTCGCCTCGATGGCCAGGCGCATGTCTCCGATCACGAAGTCGACCTCGATTTTGCTGGGGAGCCGCCAGTAGGTGAGCCGCTCGTCGAGGTCGCGGTAGGAGACGAAGGCGGAGAGTTCGTGGAAGACCCAGTTCTCGAATGCTTTGCCGTATGTATCCGAGCCGCGTTCGAGTTCGCCCCGGCGGGCTAGGCGGTTCACTACTCCCACGTCATCGAAGTAGAGCTTGGGCGCCCCCGAGAGGCGGCGCTTGACTCGCCGTTGCCATCGCGGCAGCCATCGGGCCAACAGCGTGTCGGTGAGGATGTCGAAGTAAGACTTTGCGGTGGGGCCTGACACGCCGCACTCGCGGGCGATGTTTGAGTAGTTGACGGGGTCCCCGTCGCTCAGGGCGGCCGCGTCGAGGAAGCCGGAGAAGGCGGGCAGGTTTCGCACCAGGCCCTCGGCGGCTACCTCTTCCCGCAAATAGTCGGCGATGTAGGCATCGAGCAGCTGTCGTGGCCTTGCCGACTCGTAGATTCTGGGCAGGTAGCCGTGGTTGAGGGCCCGGTCGAGGTCGAATGCATCTCCTATCTCACCGGCGGTCAGGCCCCGCATTTCATAGCGGATGGCGCGTCCGCCGAGCAGGTTTGCCGCCCCCCGGCGTACTTTTCGCGCGCTCGATCCGCAGAGCGCGAAGTGCAGCCCGCGGTTCTCGATCAGCCAGTGCACCTCGTCTAGCAGCGCGGGAACCTTCTGGATCTCGTCGATCACCACCTGCCGAGAAGGATCGGGGCCCGATGCCTCGAGCTCCTCCCGAAGCAGTTCGGGACGCGCCACATAGCGGCGGAACTCGTCTGCCTTCAGCAGATCCACCCACACTCCGTCGGGATAGCGCAGCTTGAGCAAGGTGCTCTTACCCGCCTGCCGCGGTCCCCACAGAAAGAAGGTCTCCGTCCCCGAATCGGGCAGCGACAGCATCCGTTCAAACATCTACTTTAGAATATCATGATTTTCTAAAGCATAGTTTCAATAAAGTTGATGACGCGGCGATCGTTGTCCTCAGGGGTTGTACATACTTGTACAATATCTGTGCTTGTCGTTAGGCTGGGCAGAATGGCGCCTCCCAGCGATGGCCTATCTTCCGCGACCGTCTCGGTGAGCGAGTTCCGGGCCAAGTGCGGGCCGCTTTTAGATGCGGTGTGCGACGGGCAGGAGATCGTCATAACCAAGAATGGTCGGCCGGTTGCAGAGGTTCGGCCTCCTCGTTCTCCGCGGGAGGAGTTCAGCGGGTCGCTCTTCGGGTTTTGCCGAGACATCATCGAACTGCCCGAAGGGTTCGACTTCGACAAAGAAGGCCCTTGGGCCGGTCATGAGGGGGTCGCCGAGGAGGTTCTCTCCAGCTGGGACAGGCAAGAACCCGATCTCGTTTTTGGCTCTTCCGACCAAGGCGGCTGATGCTGCTGCTGGACACAAATGTCGTGCTCCGGTTCTGCTGGGGAGTGGCTGACGGCAAGCTCGGGGCCCAAGCCATCAGGCGGGTGGACCAAGCCACCCGTCGAGGTGAGGCAGCGGTCAGCGCGATCACCTATTGGGAGCTGGCCCTGTTGCAAGCCAAGCGGCGTTTGGTGGTGGAGCTGAACGTGGCCCTTCTCCGGATGCGGATGGTTGCCGCCGGGGTAAGGGATTTGCCCATCGGATCGATGGAAGCAGAGCAGGCCGCTCAATTGGGGGAGATGGGACTGGCCACCGGGGACACCGCAGACCGATTCATCTTGGCCACGGCACTGGTCCAGGAGTGCCCCCTGCTCACTCTGGACCAACACATGCTGTCTTGGGATGGCCCTGTGAATTGCCTCGACGCCTCTAGATGAGTCGCCGCACGCCATCCTCTCA
Source organism: Acidimicrobiia bacterium (assembly GCA_022821105.1). Lineage (GTDB taxonomy): Bacteria > Actinomycetota > Acidimicrobiia > Acidimicrobiales > Bin134 > Poriferisocius. Next base: position 14,778 of record JAJEEH010000110.1, on the reverse strand, counting down.
AAGTGAGCAGGGTTGGTGGCCCAGTGATTGTCGTCCTCGCTTGATGAGGGCCCGTTCAGGGTTTGGTAACGTCGAGCACTCTGACGGAGACCTTGGTGGCTTGGTCCGGTTTCAGATCGCGTTCCAGCAGATCTCGCAACTCATCGGGAGTGGCCGGGCGGTGGCCCTCTGGTGATCGGGCCGTTTTTTCGGCGCCGAACCATAGAACGAGGTAGATGCCGTGCCCAGAGGTAGCGGGGTCGGTGGTGTACAGAGCGATCAGCTGCTTATGGAGAGAGTCCCAGAGGTCAGAGTGGGAATTCTTCTTGATTTCGACCGGCACGTTGAACCCCCCATATTTCGCGCTGATATCAGCTCTCCTGGCTGAGGGGTGGCGGCGCTCCGGCTCAAGGTCGATCTTGTGGGAAAGACCGCATGCTCGAAGGATTCGGATCAGCGTGTCTCGGCAGGACTCTTCGTGCCTTGGTGTCGGCTCTGGGCCTTCGTTCCAAAAGTCCTGCCAAGGGTTGCTGTTATCGCCCCGGATGTATGCTGCGGTTTCGCTGAGGTGGTCATTCAACAGCGCCGCCAAGTCCGCCGCATTGGCCGGCAGCCCGTTGTCGAGCGTGCGCTGGACTTGTTCGATACTGGGGTGACAGTAAGAGGCATCGCTCAAGACAACGACTTGGTGCTCCCAATTTCTCTTGAGCTGAGCTCGCCATTTCACAAGTTCGGGGTCGTCAACCAGATCAGACAGCGCTTGTTTGGCCAAGTTTGTGTCTTGTGACCCGAGCATCCTTATCCAGCCGCCGATCCGGTCAGAGGTACCTATCTCAAGCGTCACAAGTCCGTCTTCTGCCAGGGGTGAGTAGATGCGTCCGAGCGTCTTGATGAAGGCTTTGAGAACGGCGGGGTCGGGTGATGGGCCCAAGTACGAGGTGCCAAAGTCGCTTTCATTGGTGCAATTTCGGAAGAACTCAGCCATGTGCTCTGTTCGTTTTTCGCTGTAGCCAACGAATTCGCTCAGCGGCCCGAGGTGCGGGTTCGGTGCCACTACCGCAGCAACAGTCATCCACCGGACCTTTTGTGCCACGGTCATGCTGGACGAGGACAGCTTCTTGAGTGCCAATTCCAGGAGTTCAGTGGTGTCTGGGTGTCGCAGCGTTTCGCTGAGGAGGCGGTCCAGTAACTCATGTTGCGATCTGGGCGCCCGCACTGAGAATGCATCCAGCAGCCTAAGCCGCATTGTGTTGGCCAGGTCAGGGTGCCCGCTCAATTGGTCTAAGTCGTTGAAGCCTGGAATGGAAGTTTGCCTGGCGCGCACTGCGGAAATAGCGCACTGGTTGAGGACGTCGAGGACCAATTCGGGGTCTTGCAAGACCCATCGGTCGAAGCTTGGGGAAATAGCCCCGTGCCCAAGCGGCTTTGGAATGCAGAAATGAATGGCGAGGGCTCTGCGCCTAATGGAGTCGTCGCACTCATCGACGAGCGTGGGGCTTTGGGCGTTGAGTAGTTCTAGGCTGGCCATTACGGGGAATGCAAGGAACGAGCACCTTGACTCATGGGACAGAGAGATTGTCTCGGGGGCCTCAGGAAGGTCGTCTCGCCAGATGGCATTTCGCAGTGCGGCCATTACAGCGTCGACGAGGACGGGGTCGCCTCCTACCCATTCGCTAATGCGGCGAGGGGGGGATGCGTCCTGGTCCACCTCTGCGAATAGGGCGAAGTAAACCTTGGCCAAATCATTCAGAATATGAGGCGGTATTCGGTTTTCTTTCAATTCGTCTTCGCGCGAGCGCAGTAGGTCTGCCCACCTCGATTGTCGTTGGCGCTTCTCCTCGTCGTACTTGGCCATCCGGTCCCGCATCTCGCTCTCGAATGTGCTCAGTTCGTCGCTTGGCGGGGGCGGCGTGCACAGCTCATCGAGTCGACCAGCCAATGTGTTGTGCCCAGCTACCTGACCCTTCATGACATCAAGGGTCAGACGGTGGGAACCACTCTGCTGTTGCAGCGACAGGTAAGCCTGGTTCAGCAATGCCAGTGCAATCGGTGGTTCGGACTGTTCAAGCTGTACTGCCATCTGAAGGCACCACAATCCAAAGTCGGCAGGAGGGGTGCTCTCGTTCAGCGCATTACAATTCCAATGCGAACTGAGGTTTGATTTACCTTCCAAGTGTCGGTGCCTGAGCCAAGCCAAGTAAACGTCCTTTTGGGTTTCCGGTCGGCCTTGCAGCCACGACTGGATGTAATGCAGCGGTTCTCCTGACCGGGGATGGATCCTCTGCGAAGGCGAGGTGGTGGAGAGCCAGTTGTACAGGCGAGCTGGCTCTACGTCGTCGCCGCTCTTCTCTAGACCCCTAGCGAGTACCTGGACCTGTAGAGCCTCCAATGCGGAAACTGTCCGGCTGGCCCGTGGAGAAGGAGTTGTCAGGTGCAGTGCGTCCAGCAATTCGCCTATCTGTTGATCTGAGCTCTTCTCAAGGAGAGTTCTCTGGTTGAAGGTCCAGAAACGGCCCCCTAGGAGAGTCCTTTCGTTTGGAGAAACCAGGTATTTCCATACTCGATTCGGCGGAAGATGGTCTGGATAGAGGCGTTCAAGCAGGGCTCCTCGAAGCTCGTCCGCAGGATCGAGGTGTACTCCTCTATGAGTTTCTTCTAACAGGCGCAGGAGTAGCTGTGATTGGGTTGCGGCGGGAGGCCTGAGGTGGAGGTAGGCGTCTAGGGCAGAGACCTTTAGGTCTGCTGGTCGTAAGGGGTCGACTAGGACGCTCTCAATGTCGGCGGTCAGCCCGCTGAGTGAATCCAACTCTGATTCGTCGGCCTCGGCAAGCACTTCTAGGACGAATCCAATGATCCTGTGATCTTGGGGCTCAGATCCCTGTCTTGTGAGCACCTCTTTGATGCCATTTGCCATGTCGGCCGAGGCGAGCGATCGGAATGCTTGAGCAGTGGTTCGCCGGTGCCAACCGCTGCTGCTGTCGGCTCTCTCGTGGCCGAATAGCCGACCTTGCTCGGCGAAAGCGGCCAGAGACTCCAAGAGTTGCTTCTTTTCGTCTTTGGACAAGGCCTCGATGTCGCCGTAAAGGCCGACGCCGACGGGATCGGCCTCTATCAGACTTCGACGGGCAATGGGGGAGTGCGCGGCCAGCCAGGCAGACAGGCCTCGTAGGACGGACACGACCCGTTGGTCGTTGGGGCTGGTCATCAGCGCCAAGACTCTTTCTACCGGCAGCCCTTGATCGATCTGCTTTGCCAGGAAACGGCCTGCCAGGAATTCTGCGACGTGACGGTGAATGGGGCTGGCTTGTCGCTCGACTACTCCGGTGAAAAGCCTGGTGGCCAATGCTTGCTTCAGATTGTTTCGGGGTAGTTGATTCGGAGGCTCGTGTAGTTCATCGACCGAAGGGAAAAAGAGATCGTCAAGAAGGGGAGTCATCGAGTAGCCCTCGGTGCCAGCCAGCAGCTGCACAGCACACAAATATCCGGCTGCATCCACGATGACTTCCGGGGGCAGTGGGTCCACCCTCTCTAGATGCTCATCGTTCTGCTCTGAGGCCATCTTGCGACAAGCCATCTCAAAGGTCCCTCGCCGGCTGCTGGGCCAAGCGCCACCCTGTTCGACGGCCTCAGCCAGCAGCTTCAGGGTTTGGGGGTTGTGCAGGATGGCACCGAGTTCCCTGTCGCGGGCTTCGTCGATAAAGTCCGTCGGTGCTGTGCTGAGTTCAAGCGTGTTCAGCAGAGCAGTGATTCCACCCTCGTCGAGGGGTTCAAGCCGTAAGACGGTCGTCTTCAGGTCGGGGGAGACGGTGTCCAGATTCTTGCGGTCGTTGGTGCCGAGCCAGTCTGCCTCTCGACAGGAGATGCGCAAGCGAGGCCGTTCGAGCCGGTCGAGCTGGCTGATGATCTGATCCAGCGGCGTCAGCGAGTCAGTTTTGCCAGCCCGTATTTCGTCGAGGCCGTCGATGAAGAGGACCTTGTCTCGCCACTCTTGGCGAGAGTCCACATGGGACCGGTTGAATTCCCGGGCGCTCAGGTATTCAGCTGCGTCGCCCATCGCCTCAGCCTCTTTCTTGAACTCAGTTGTCTTGCCTGATCCCGCGTCGCCCAGGAGGACGTAGGCCTGAGACTGTCTGAAGGCGCTGAGCGGCTTGGGCTCGCCGAGAATGATGCCTTGGTGCCCGTCTGTGTCGATTTCGGTGCAAGTGCGATCGACTGGGGTGCTCATGGTGCCTCGAACCAGTAGTCGGCGGGTTCAGTCAGGAACTCATGGAGGGGCACGCCGGAGTCGCCGACTACCACGGCTGCTCGGGGCTGGAACCGGCGCTCGAATTCCAGCAGGCCGCGATTGGCGGTCGGGGTGTGACCGCTCTTGACTTCGATGCCGACGATCTGCGGGCCCCTCTGGAGTACGAAGTCGACTTCGTAATTCCGGTCTCTCCAGTACTTGACCGCAGTGGCCGGCGATGCCGTGTTGACCAGGTGTGCACCTACTGCGCTCTCCACCAGTCGGCCCCAATGGGTGCGGTCGGCCCTGGCTTCCTCGAAGGAGTATCCCGAGGCCGTCGACATCAGAGCCGTGTTGAGCACGTTCAGCTTGGGAATCGAGGCTTTAGCCGACACGCGGCGCTCGGTGTGTTTGGAAAGCCCGGTGAGCAAGCCCGCCTGTGAGAGCAGCTCCAAGTACCTCGTGAGCGTGGTGGTGTTTCCCGCGTCTTGCAAGGAGCCGAGCATCTTGTTGAACGACAGGATTTGGCCGGAGTACAGCGCCCCGAACTCGAAGAGCCGCTTCAACAGTGCAGGCTTGTCGACCCTGGTCATCGCTAGCACATCCCGCTCGATATTGGGCTCGACCAGAGCGCCGCGGATATAGGCCCGCCAGCGTTCTTGGTCGTGGGACAAAGCCGCGGCCCCCGGGTAGCCCCCGAAGTACACGTACTCGTCGAGGCTGTAGCCGAAGGCGTCGGCCATTTCCGGGTACGACCAATGCCTGACATGGATTGGCTCGAACCGGCCGGCCAGGCTTTCGCTCAGCCCCGCCTGCATCAAGAGCGGTGCCGAGCCCAGAACGACCACATGTAGGGGACACCCGCTGGCGCGGTCGGCATCCCAGAGGCCCTTGACTATTTCCGACCATTGCTCGATCTTCTGGATCTCATCGAGAACCAATACAAAACCCTGCGGCGAGGTCCACGCATGGTGCCGACTCTGTTCCCACACTTCTTGCAGCCATCGGGCATCTCGTCGAATGGGACCGAACACCGCATAGTCGGCTTCTGAGGTGGCTGAAGCGTGATCGGCCCTCGGTTCCGGGGCGTCTATGGCCTCGTAGCGGTGTCGCGGGCCGATTTGCTGGAGCCCTTGTCGTGTCGCTGTTGTCTTGCCGGTTTGGCGGGGTCCGAACACGGCAATAAGCCGCTGCGGAGGCTCTGACAGCCGCTGTACAATAGCGTCGACGTGTGAACGCCGAAATTCGGCCATATTCGCAGTATACAGGTTGGATTACGCTATTGAGTAAAATTACTCAATAGCGTAAACACGTTTTCCCGAGGCGGCGGCTAATTGTGGTTGCGTTCGGGGGGCGTGTGGTGGTCAGTTGAGGATGGTGGCGAGCCAGGCAGCTATCTCGGGTTGGCGCTGTTGCCAGTACGCGGTGACCGTGGCGCTGGCGTCGGCTTCGGCGGCCTCTGCGAGCCACGGGTCGTCGGCAACATCGGCAAAGGAGCCGAGCGCCTTCACGATGTGGGCAACGCTGGGATGCTCGAGCGTCACGCCGTAGCGCTCTGAGTAGAGGCGCAGACCGTTTTGCGGGCTGATGCCGGCGTCGGTGGCGATGCGCATGAGGTCGTAGTAGTCGCGCATCTCCCCTCGGTCGCCGATCACCTTGTATTTCGTCGCGGCGATGTCTCGCACTGATCCGATCGCCAGTCCCTCGATGGTGGTCGGCTCTTCGAGCTGGCTCTGACCGTGTGCATGCAGGAATTGAACCTTGACCCCGTTGACGCTCACGTTCAGTGTTCCCTGGGCGATGTCGTCTACGGCTACTGCTGCTTCAGCCTGCAATAGCTCCAAAACCGCCTCGGGGTTGAACGGCTCATGGACCAACACGTCGAGATCTCGACTGCGGCGGTGCCGGAGATACAGGGCCAGGGCGGTGCCTCCCATGAGCACACCCGAGCGGGGCGTCGCGGCTGCGACCAGCGGCCAGCAGGCCCGTGTCGATGGGTCGAGAACATCCGACCAGTCGTCGAGGGAATCTCCGTGCAGCCCGAACCGGTCGACGGTCACGAAGGGCCCTCTGAGCGGTGGGAGAGTGCATTGATGATGAGGTCGCGGGTGCGCGGCTGCGTGGAGCGCAGCTTCAGGCACGACTCCAAGGCGTGCACCGGCAAGCGGACCGACGCCCACAGCGCGGCGTGGGGGGACGGGCCGTTCAGCAGGCGATTGGCGACGAACTCGGCGTCGGCCGGCAAGGTCAGCGAAGACGGGTCGGGATGGCTCCAAAACAGCGACCAGAACTGGGGCGGAAGGGGCCCGGTGAAGTCGCCCGGCTCGTCCGGTGTCGGCAGGTGCACATGCTGAGCCTGGGCCTGGAGCTTCTGGCAACCCGGCAAAGACATCACCGGCTCCCAAACGCTGCGCTCACGTACACCGTGGCGCCAGCTCTGCGTCGAATTGCGCTGCCTGACTGCTCCGCGGCGTGACAGCGAATCCAATGCAGCCTTCGCCGCCGACCAAGAAAGGCCCGTTGCTCGGGACGCGGCCGCGATGCTGCTGATGGCGGCGCGGCGCGTGACAGCAGCCAGCATCAACCGCTCGCTTCGCGTCAGCGGGTGGTCGTCGGCGGACAAGTCGGCGCCAGCGGCTTCGCGCCAGTCTTTTTCAACCTCCCCGCACCTGTCGCTCACCGCCTCGCGGACGAATTGCGCCACCGTCGCGCCTGAGGCGTGGGCGGCCTCTGTGACGCGCCCCAGTTCCTCGGCGCTGATCCGAAGCGACAGCTGAGCCTCCAAGGGTTGCGCAGCCATACCACCAGTTTATCTCGCGAACCACTACACAACCGCGAAGCAAAGACAAGCCCAAGACCATCCTGTCCCAACAGCCCTCCGCCCCTTCGACCAATGGTGGAAGTCGTCAGGAGCGTTCGGCGGCGGCTAGACAGAGGGCCGTGGCCAAACACCCGTTTCACGACGTTGCCATCGTCGGCATAGCCAACTCCGAGCAGGCCCGGGTCCTAGAGGGACACGATTCCACCACCATCACCTTCCAAGCCGTCCACCGGGTGCTGGCCGACACCGGCCTCAGCCCACAGGACATCGACGGCGTAGCCGCCGGCCCATTTTCGGGGCCGCTCACCTATTACATGCGCAGCGGCCCCGCCTGGCGGAGCCACATGGCCCCGTCGATCCCCATCATCTTGGATGCGGCCTCGGCCATCGCCACCGGCCAGTGCCACACCGTGCTGGTGGCCCACGGATCGGCGGGCATCTACACCGAGCGGGCTTCCACCGCCCCGTGGACCCGGCCGGCCAACGAGTTCGTGGTGGCCTACGGCATGTTCACCGCCGCAGAGTTCGCCCTCATTGCCCAGCGCCACATGCATATGCACGGCACCACCCATGAGCAGCTGGCCACGGTGGCGGCCACTATCCGCAACAACGGCCACGCCCACCCCGAGGCGGTGTACCACGGCCGTGGGCCGTTCACCCCCGACGACATCTTGGCATCGCGCATGGTGGCCGACCCCTTCCACCTGCTGGATTGCGCCATGACCTCCGAGGGGGCCTGCGCGCTGATACTCACCACCCGGGAGCGGGCCCAAGACCTGCCCAACAAGCCGGTGTACATCCTGGGCGGGGCCTGCGACAGCTTCGGCCCCTCCTACCAGCACCCGCCGGCGTGGGACTTGGCCGGCCCCAGCGGGCGCAACAACGGCTACACCGGCCGGTGGGCGGCGCAGAAGTCGTTCGCAATGGGCGAGCTCGGCCCTGCCGATGTGGACGTGTGCGAGTTCTACGACCCGTTCTCGTTCGAGATCATCCGCCAGTTCGAGGCCTACGGGTTCTGCGAGGAGGGCGAGGGCGGCGAGTTCATCATGGACGGCCGCATCGGCCCCGGCGGCCAGTTCCCGGTGACCACCGACGGGGGCACCATGTCGTTCAGCCACGGCGGGGCGGCAGTGCAGCAGCTCCAGCGGGTGATCCGGGGGGTGGAGCAGCTTCGGGGCACCTGCGTGACGTCCCAGGTGCCCGATGCCCAGGTGGCCATGTGCTCCAACGGCGGCGCCGGTGCGCTGTTCACCGACGTGATGCTGCTGGGAACGCAGACGCCGTGAGCGAGATTCTGCAACCCCAGTCGCCCGGCATCCCCCTGCCGGTGCCCACGATCTACTCCCAGCCCTACTGGGACGGCTGCCAGGTGGGCGAGCTGCGCTACCAGCGGTGCCAAGACTGCGGTGCCATCACCATGGACCCGGCCCCGGCCTGCTCGGCCTGCTTCTCGGAGAACCTCGACTGGGAGGTGAGCACCGGCCTCGGCGAGGTGTACTCCTGGACCACCGTATGGCGCCCCCAAACCCCCGCCTTCACCGTCCCCTACGTGGCCGTGATCGTCACCCTCGACGAGGGCTTCTGGCTCCTAGCCAACCTAATCAACTGCCCCGTAGACGCCGTGTACGTCGGCATGCGAGTAAAAGCCACCTTCGTAGAACTAAGCGAAGAAATCACCCTCCCCTACTTCGAACCGGTCAACAGAGAAACGCTGGTGGGCATGGCCGCAGACATCATCAACTTGCCGCCAGATTTCGATATCGAGCAGGCCGATCTGCTCGATTGAAGGCAAGCGCTGTCAGCTCCACAGGCGGTCAATTGGCAGGGTCAGGATGCGGTCGTTTGGTCGTGACGGGTATTTGCCCAAATGGAGCATGACGCCGGCGGCGAAGCGGTCTCCCAAGGCATCCCGAAGGGTTCGCAAGCCGCTGAGGTGCTTGTTCTGGACGGTGCCGGCCTTTACTTCGATGGCGACCACTGTTCCGTCTCGTCGCTCGACCACCACGTCTACTTCCACCCCGTCATGTGTGCGCCAGTGGCCTATGGCAGCGATGTCGTCCATCCACGATGCCTGCTTGAAGATCTCACCCACCACAAAGGTCTCCAGCAGATGGCCGAACTGCTCTCGATGAGTGGGGTTGTGAGACAGCAGCTTGGTGTCGGATAGCCCCATCATGTGAGCGGCCAATCCCGGGTCGACCGCATGCAATTTGGGCCGCGCCGTGGCCCGCGCTCTCAGCGTGGTTCCCCAGGCGGGCAGGCGGCGTACTAGGTACACCGCTTCGAGGAGTTTGGTGTAGCCCTCAGCGGTGCTGGGGTTCAGGTTGGCGGCCTGTCCGACTTTGGCCACATTGAGCACTTGGCCGGTCTGGGCCATCAGATGTCCGAAGAGCCTCGGCAGTGCTTCGCGCTGGCGGATGTTGACCAGTGCTCGAACATCGCGCTCGAGTGTGAGCTCCACATAGTTGTCGAACCAGCGACCGCGGGCGGCACCCGTCTGCTCTCGTGCCAGGGGGAGGCCACCGCTGACGATTCGCCGGATGTAATCCTCCCGGGCGGTTGTGGACCAAGTGGTGGTGACCGCGCTTTCCGGGTCTCTGAACAGGGTCTCAAGCAGGTTTTCGTGGTGGCCCTCGATCTCTCCCTGGGAGAATGGATACACAGGGAGGCGGTACAGCCTGCCGGTGAGAGCCTCTGCCATTTCGGGCAGGGCCTCGTGGCGGGTGGAGCCGGTGATGACAAACTGCCCTGATGATCCGTCGCGGTTCAGCTCTGCCTTGATTGCGCTGAGCAGATCGGGAACGTGCTGGTATTCGTCGATGAACACCGGTCGGGGTCCTTGCACGAACAGGGATGGGTCATCGGCCACGGCAGTCCGGGTGGCAGGGTCGTCGAGATCGATGATGTCGGCTCCAGCAGCGGCTGCGAGCGAACGCAGGAGGGTGGATTTGCCCACTGATCGGGGCCCCAGCAGCGCCACCACTGGTATCTCCCTCATTCTTTGGGCTGCGATCTCTTCGATTCTGCGGCGAACGAACGGCAACAAGCACCTCCAGATTGGTTGTATAATACCAGGTTAGAGATAGTGTTGGGAAACCCGAGGGTATTTTGTCGGGAAATCGGAGCCCAAAATTCTGGGAAATCCGAGGGCAAGATAGGCCGCTGTTCCCAGTGGGGGTCACACCTGTTCGTATACGTCAGCGGAACTGCTCTGAGATTTCTTGCCTTGTCGTAGGTGGCCCTTGCCTCAAGCGACTAGCCGGAGGGCTCCAGGTAGACGTGGGTGGCGGTGGGGACGGTGGCGCGCAGGCGGGCCTCTACTGCGGCTACCGCGGCGGGCATTTGGTCGGCCGATAAGTGGTCGGCGAAGTCCACTTCGGCGGCCACTAGGAGCTCCTCGGGGCCGAGGTGTTGGGTGCGCAGGTCTACTACCCGGTCGATTTCGGGGGAGTCGTCCAAGGCGGCTCGCAGGCGGGCTCGGTCTTCTTCGGTGGCGCTCTCGCCGATCAGCAGGCTCTTCATCTCGATGGCCAGCACGATGGCGATGATCCCCAAAAGCACGCCGATCACCAGGGTGCCCACGCCGTCCCAGCGGGGCTCGCCGGTGACCTCGGCCAGCACCACGGCAACGAGGGCGAACACCAGGCCGAACATGGCGCCGAGGTCTTCCAGCAGCACCACGGGCAGCTCGGGAGTGCGGGAGCGGCGGATGAAGGTGCCCCACGAGAGCTTGCCCCGCACCTTGTTGGACTCCACGATGGCGGTGCGGAACGACAGCGACTCCACCACGATGCCGAAGATCAGAATGCCGATGGCCACCCACAGCGACTCCAGCTCGTGGGGGTGGCGCACCTTCTCGATGCCCTCGTTGATGGCGAACAGCGCACCCAGGGTGAACAGGATGATCGACACCACGAACGACCAGAAGTACCGCTCTCGCCCGTAGCCGAAGGGATGGCGGGGGGTGGGATCCCGCTTGGACAATCGTCCGCCCAGCAGCAGGAGGGCCTGGTTGCCGGTGTCGGCGCAGGAGTGGACACCCTCGGCCAGCATGGAGGCCGACCGGGTCACGGCGAAGCCCACGAACTTGGCGATGGCGATGGCCAGGTTGGCGAACAGCGCAGCCAATACTGCTTTGGTCCCACCTCCTGCGGCCATGCCCCAATGGGTAGCACACCGCAGGCGGGTAGTCTCAGTTCCATGTTCAGCATTGGGATCGACGGTCCGGTGGCCCGGATCACCCTGGCCAACCCGCAGCGGCGCAACGCGCTGAGCCTGGAGCTGATGCAGCGCCTCACCGATGCGCTGCACGAGCTGGGGGACAAGACCGATGTTGGGGCGATTGTGATCGCCGCTGAGGGGCCGGCGTTCTCCGCCGGTCACGACCTGTCGGAGATGGTCGACCGGGAGCCCGACTTCTACGACGATCTGTTCGAGGCCTGCACCGAGCTGATGGACGCGGTTCACGCCGTGCCCCAGCCGGTGATCGCCGAGGTGGACGGTGTGGCCACCGCCGCCGGCTGCCAGTTGGTGGCGGCCTGCGACCTGGCCGTGGCCTCCACCGAGTCGACCTTCGCCACCCCCGGCGTGCGCATCGGCCTGTTCTGCTCAACTCCGATGGTGCCCATCTCTCGGGCGGTGGGCCGCAAACGGTCGATGGAGATGCTGCTCACCGGCGAGCCCATAAACGCGGGCACCGCCGCCGAGTGGGGCTTGGTGAATCGGGTGGTGCCTTCCGACCAGCTGCGGGCTGAGGTGGACAAGCTGGCCGCCCAGATCACCCGGTTCAGCGACGAAACCATCGCCATCGGCAAGCAGGCCTTCTACCGCCAACTCGACTGCGGCGAGCCCGAGGCCTACGACCTGACCCGAGAGGTGATGGCGGCCAATGCGGCTACCGCCGATGCCCAAGAGGGGATCGACGCCTTTTTGACCAAGCGCTCCCCATCGTGGTCGGGCCGCCAGGGGAGCTAACTTCCCGCCTATGGGAACCGTTTTTGCCACTGTTGATGAACTGCCCGCCGCGGTGGGCCAGCACTTGGGGTGGAGCGACTGGATGGAGATCACCCAAGAGCGGGTGAACCAATTCGCCGACGCCACCGGCGACCACCAGTGGATCCACATCGACCCCGAGCGGGCCGCCGCCGAGAGCCCGTACGGCGCCACCATCGCCCACGGCTACCTCACGCTGTCGCTCACCAACATGTTCCTGCCCAGCCTGATCACCGTGGAGCAGATCTCCATGGGCATCAACTACGGAGTGAACAAGGTGCGGTTCCCCGCCCCCGTCCCCGTGGGCTCCCGCGTCCGGGTGGGCGCCGAGCTCAGCTCGGTGGACGAGATCACCGGCGGCGTCCAAGCCGTGATCACCATCACCGTGGAAGTAGAGGGCAGCCCCAAACCAGCCTGCGTAGTAGAGAGCCTCACCCGCTACATGCGGTAAGCCCGGCTGCGACGAGGGCCGGTAGAGTTAGCGGGCGATGGCGAAGCGTAAGCGGTCGCGGACTGCGACGTTGGAGCGGGTGCCGGTCTCGGATCCTCCGGTGCGTCCTGGGCTGGTGGGGCCGCGGCGGCGGGTGCCTCGGGAGATTGAGCGGCCTCCGTATGCCCGGACGGGGGAGCCGGGGGCTGCGACATCGTCTGCGGTGCGCAGCGGCGACGAGATCGAGGCCATGCGCAAGGCCGGGCAGATGGCGGCTGAGGTGCTGCTGTTCGCCGGGAAGCTGGTGGCCCCAGGGGTGACCACCGACAGCATCGACGCCGAAGTCCACGACGAGATCGTGCGCCGGGGGGCCTATCCCAGCCCGCTCAACTACCGGGGCTATCCCAAGTCGGTATGTACGTCGATCAACGAGGTGATCTGCCACGGCATCCCCGACAGCCGGGCGCTGGCCGACGGCGACATCGTCAACATCGACGTCACCGTGTTCCTAAACGGAGTCCACGGCGACACGTCGGTGACGTTCGAGGTCGGCGAGGTGGACGACCACTCCCGCCTGCTGGTGAGGGAGACCCGGGCCGCCATGTACCAGGGCATCGGCGCGGTTCGGGACGGAGCGCCGGTGAGCGCCATCGGGAAGGCCATCGAATCCCACGCTCGGCTCCATCGGCTTGGCGTAGTGCGGGAGTTCATCGGCCACGGGGTGGGCACCGAGTTCCACTCCGGGTTGCAGATCCCCCACTACTACGACCGCTACCACAGCACACCGCTGGAAACCGGGATGACATTCACCATTGAGCCCATGCTCACGCTGGGTTCCCCCGCCCTCTACCTGTGGGACGACGAGTGGACCGCGGTCACTGCCGACCAGCGACGCAGCGCCCAGTTCGAGCACACCCTGCTGTGCCACGACGACGAGGCGGAGATCCTCACCCGCACCCCCGCCGGAGAGGGCGCCGCCGAGGTATACGCCAGCGACTGACCCGGCTGGCGGCTAGTCCCAGTACCAGGCCAGGCCGCGCACGCCGGTGCCGGAGTTGATCATCATTGCCTGGCCGAATTGGCTGATGAACGAGTCGGCGGGCTGCACTTCGGCGGTGACGGCGTCGAGCAACTCCACGGCCCTCTCGGGGACCTCGGCGTGGAGGCTGACCAGATGCAGCTGGGCGTCACCGTGGGCAGGCCGGGTGCGCCGCCAGAGGCCGAGGATGCGCTGGTGGGCGGCCTCATCGCTGAGCGCGGGGCGCAGGCGGCCTATGGCCCCGTCTTGTATGTCGAACATGGGGCGCAGGCCGATCAGGTTGCCGGCCCGGCCGGCCAAGCCCGGGACCCGGCCGCTGCGGATCAGCTGATCGAGATTGCCCAGCGCTCCGACCAGGGTGATCCGCTTGGCCACAGCCTCAGCTCGGGCCACCACCTCGTTTAGCGTCGCCCCGGCCCGGGCCGCCCGGGCCGCGGCCACCGCCACCAGCGCCTGGCCGCCGGCTGCGGTTCGGCTGTCTACCACCGCCACCGGGCCGACCGCGCCCTTGGAGGCCAGCACGGCTGATTGATGGGTGATGCTCAGGGTTGAGGTCACCGTCACGACCACGACCCCCTCGCCCTGGTCTTGATCGTCGATCGCCTGTACGAAGGCGCCCGGCGACGGGCCCGAGGACGAGTGGGTCTTGGCGGCCAAGATCTCGGAGGTGTCGAGCTCCCCGTCGGCCACCGTGCGGCCGTCCACGGTGATCATGAGAGGGACCACCGCGATGCCCCAGGCCGCCCTCACCTCCTCGGGCAGCGCCGCGGTGCTGTCGGTGACGACGCCGACCGTCACTCAAGCCACCTTGTCGACATCGACGATCGGACGGACGGTGGCCGCCGAGGCCAGCACAATCAGGCCCGATGCCAATAGCACCGAACGAGTGCCCGGCAGCCCCGCTTCGTTCAGCCCGTCGCCGATGGCCCCCGCCCCCAGGGCGGCCGCGCCCAAACCGATGCGGATAACCACGTGGAAGGCCGAGAAGGCCAGCACCCGCTCATCCTCCATGGGAATCCGGGCTTGCAGCGCGCTGATCCCCGATGTGAGGGCCACGGTGGCCCCGGCCCCGAACCCGGCCGCGCCCAGGAAGGTGAGCCAAACGGTGGGACTCTGGCTCATAAGCGCCACCAGTGCGCCCATGACCAGCGCGCCTCGCCGGGTGAGCACCAGCAGGTCTACATGGCGCGATTTGTGGGTGAGGGCGAGGCCCACGCCCGCTCCGGCGCCGAACAGAACGATGAGGATGCCGTATTCGATGTCGGACGCGTTCAACTCCTCTTGCACCAGCT
>JAJEEH010000139.1 GCA_022821105.1 Acidimicrobiia bacterium | reverse complement strand
ACCACCGACATCTTGGGGGCCAAGCCCACCCCGAGGCGGTCCTCGGGCACATAGGCCAGGCCCAAGCGATAGCGGTCCCCCGGCGACGCATCGGTCACGTCCTGCTGCTTGACCGTGACCCGGCCCTGGGTAGGCCGGCGCAGTCCGTTGATTACCTCGGCCAACTCCTTCTGGCCGTTGCCCGACACCCCGACGATGCCCACGATCTCATGGGAGTGGATGGTCATGTTGATATCGACCAGCGCCGGCAACCCCCGGTCGTTGAGGGCGCTGACCCCGTGCAAAGACAGCACTTCAGGACCGGCTTCCAGATCTGGCGGGCGATCCACATAGCCGCCCTCCGACGACCCCACCATCAACTCGGCCAACTCGGTCAGGTCCACATCCTGCAAGTCGTCCACCGTGGCCACCGTCTTGCCCTGCCGCAGCACGGTGGCCTCGTCGCAGAAGGCCACCACCTGGTCGAGCTTGTGGCTGATGTAGATGATGGAGCGACCGTCGTCGGCCATGGCCCGCAGCGCGGCCCCCAACTCTGCCGCCTCGCCGGGTGTCAGCACCGCGGTGGGCTCGTCCATCACCAGCACCGAGGCGTTCCGCCACAGGGCCTTGAGGATCTCCACCCGCTGGCGCTCGCCCATCGAGAGCTGCCACACCGGGCGAGTGGGATCGGCGGCCATGCCGTAGGCCGCCGAGAGCTCGGCCACCCGCTCTTCGATCTCTGCGCTGCGCAGCAGCCGGGGAGCCGACCCCAGCACGATGTTCTCGGCCACCGTCAGGGTGGGAACCAGCCGGAACTCCTGGTACACCATGCCCACCCCGGCGGCGATGGCGTCGGCCGGCGACTGGAAGAAGCGCCGCTGCCCGTTCACCCACACCTCGCCGCCGTCGGGCCGATACACCCCGGCCAGCACGTTGACCATGGTGGTCTTGCCCGCGCCGTTCTCGCCCAGCAGCGCGTGAATTGTGCCGGGGCGAACCCGAAGTTCAGCCCCGGCACAGGCGATCACTCCGGGGAATCGCTTCTCGATTCCCCGGAGCCAGACCGCGTGGTCGGCATCAGAAGACGCCACTGCGGAAACCGTGAGGCTTCCGGCTTAGATCACGGCGAGGCGTTGCCGACGACACCTTCGACGAAGAACGTCATGCCCAGCATTGGGCCGTCTTCCATCGTCTCGCCTGCGGCCACCACCACGTTGCCGTCCTGATCCCGGATCTCGCCGGTGAACACGTCCCAAGAGCCGTCGACCATCGAAGCGGCCACCGCGTCGATCTCGGCGGCCACATCGGCGGGAACATCGGCGGCCAGCGGAGCGAGGGCGACGATCTCGTCGTCCATGCCGCCCCAGTAGGCCCCCGGTGAATAGGTGCCCGAGGCCACCGCGTCGATGATCCGTGCGTAGTACGGACCCCAGTTCCACACCGGTGCGGTGACGAACGCATCAGGTGCGAAGGCGCTCATGTCGGAGTTGTACGACACCCAGCGGGCGCCGGCCTCCTGAGCGGCCAGACCCGGTGCAGTGGAGTCCTGGTGCATGGCGATCACATCCGCACCGGCCTCGATCAAGGCCGCTGCGCTGTCGCCCTCAACGGCCGGGTCGAACCAGGTGAACGTCCAGGTCACGTGGACCTCCACATCGGGATTCACCCTCTGTGCCCCCAGCGTGAAGGCATTGATGCCTCGCAGCACCTCGGGGATCGGGAAGGCGGCCACATAGCCAATCTGGTTTGCCTCGGTCACGGCGCCCGCCGCCATACCCGACAGGTAGCGGGGCTGGTACATGCGGCCGAAGTAGTTGCCGAAGTTGGTGTCGTTCATCTTGAACCCGCTGGCGTGCTCGAACACCACATCCGGGTATTCACCGGCCAGCTCCTCCATCGGATCCATGTAGCCGAAGGAGGTGGCGAAGATGACGTCGGCCCCCTCGTTCTCGATGAAGTCCACGACCACGGCGCGGAAGTCCTCAGCGACCTCCGGGACGCTCTCCACGAACAGGGTGGTCGCTCCCGTCTCGCTCTCGGCGTAGCGGCGACCTTGGTCATGGGCCCACGTCCAGCCCGCGTCGCCCACCGGGCCTACGAAGACGAACGCGGCGATTACCTCGTCGTCCATGGGCGCCTCTGTGGGCTCGGGCTCCGGTTCCGGGGCGGGTGCCTCAGTCGCCGGGGCCGGCGCCTCAGTCGCCGGAGCGGGCGCTGGCTCGGCAGGTGCAGCGTCATCGTCGTCGTTGCCGCACCCCACAGCGACCAACGTGATCGTTGCCACCACCACCAGCAGCTTCAGCAAAAACTTCTTGGCCATCATTCCCTCCTTGGATCGGCTCAAAAGCCAGCCCCAAGAGAGTAGCCTGTAATGCCCAGGTGGTCGCGAGAATCTTGACTGCCGATTCATCACAAAGTCGATTCGACAGGTTGGCCCGTGACCACATTCGACAGCATTCCGGAAGGCTTCGGCCTCGAAACCGAAGTAGTCAACACCACTGCACGCGATCGAGCAGTCGAGCGATGCCGCCAGGTGGGCATACGACTGCCCACATTCGCTGAGCTGGCTGATCCGCCCGCGGCTGGTGGTGCCCTGGCGGGGGTCGATCCCGACGCCGCCGACGCCGCCAACTTATGGCGGGTGAACTGGTACAACGACGCCTCCCGGGCGGGGCGGGCTGCGGTACCCGAGCACGTGGTGATTCCGCCGGCGCTGTCGGGAGTGGAGTCGCCCATCATCTTGCTGTTGGGCAACCGGTTCCCGATGATCGGGGCCCACAAGGTGCTGGCCGCCTACTCTTGTCTGGCCCCCCGCCTGGTGACCGGGCAGTTCGACCCCACCGAGAACCGGGCGGTGTGGCCTTCTACCGGCAACTACGCCCGAGGCGGCATCGCCATCTCCAAGATCATGGGCTGTCGGGGGGTGGCCGTGCTGCCCGAGGGCATGTCGGCCGAGCGCTTCGAATGGCTCGACCGCTGGACGTCGGACCCTTCCGATGTGATCCGCACCCCCGGCTCGGAGAGCAACGTGAAGGAGATCTACGACGCCTGCGCCGCCCTGGCCCAAGACGAGGCCAACGTGATCCTCAACCAGTTCTGCGAGTACGGCAACCACCTGGGCCATGTGACCGCCACTGCCGCCGCCGTGGAGCGGGTGTTCGAGCACTACACCGAGGGTCACTCCTCGGCCCGGCTGGCCGGGTTCGTGGCTGCCTCGGGCTCGGCCGGGACGCTGGGAGCAGGCGATCCGCTCAAGGAGCGCCACGGATCGGCCACCGCGGTGGTGGAGGCGCTGGAATGCCCCACGCTGCTGTACAACGGCTACGGCGAGCACAACATCCAGGGCATCGGCGACAAGCACGTTCCGCTGATCCACAACGTGACCAACACCGATGTGGTGGTGGCGGTGTCAGATCAGGCCACCGACGAGCTGGGCGTGCTGTTCGCCTCTGCTGAGGGGCGGGCGCTGCTGGCCCAACGGGGGGTGGACGACGATGTGATCGCCCACCTGGACAACCTGGGGCTGTCGTCCATCTGCAACATGCTGGCCTCGGCCAAGATGGCTGCGGCATTGGGCTGCGGGCCCGATGATGTGATTGTGACCGTGGCCACCGACGGGGCTGCTCTATATGGCTCGGAGCGGGCGAAGACTGTTGAGAGTGCTTTTGGGGGCGAATTCGGGGCGGCTGAGGCTGCCACGGTGGCTGGCCGGTGGCTCAACGGGGTGGACACCGACCACCTGCTACAGCTCAGCGACCGGGACCGGGATCGGGTGTTCAACTTGGGGTACTTCACTTGGGTGGAACAGCAGGGTGTGGACTTGGCTCACTTCGATGCGCGGCGGGATCAGGCGTTTTGGGTGGCTTTGCGGGATTTGGTGCCGGTTTGGGATGAGCTGATCGCTGATTTCAACGCTCGTACTGGGGTTTGATGCTCTACTTGCTTTCCGGTGGGGCCGTGGCAGGGTCCGGGCTGCGGGTCCTGTCACCTCCGGCGGCCTGGCCGTCGGTGCGGCCAGGTCCGCCTGCGGCGCCACCCCCAGCCCTGGGGGGGCGCCGATGAGCCCGACGGGTCTGACTTGTTCTTGTGGGGCGGTCGCGGATGCTGGCTCGTGGGCTTGTGGGAGAAGGGGGGGTGATGACCAGGACCATGTGCTGGTGCTTCCGACTCCTGCTTGGTGGGTGGATGAGGGGAGTTCGCAGCCGTTTATTCGCTATCGGAGGATGCTGTGGTCGTGGGTCGAGTCGGGCGATGACGCTTGGTTTGTGGATCGGGTGGGGCGGCTCGATGCTGCGGTGGCAGAAGTGGACGGGCATGGCTTCCAGGTCACGCCCTGTTCGGACGCCGTCATCAACGATCGGTTAGTCACAGTCAAAGACGAGACCGACAATGTGTCGGGGTCGCATAAGGCTCGGCATACGTTTGGGTTGATGCTGCATTTGTTGGTACGGGAGCGTCGGGGCGGTGGTGGTGAGCGGCCTCCGTTGGCTATTGCTTCTTGTGGGAATGCTGCGGTGGCGGCGGCGGTGGTGGCTGCTGCTGAGCGTTGGCCGATCACCGTTTATGTGCCGGTGGATGCTGAGGCGGCCGTGGTGACCCGGCTGCGCGAGCTGGGGGCGAGGATTGAGTCTTGCCCCCGGATTGATGGGGAGGAGGGCGATCCCTCCTACCTCCGCTTTCGGGAGGCGGTCAGTGAGGGCGCTGTTCCTTTTGGGTGCCAGGGGCCGGACAATGGGTACACCATCGACGGGGGGCGCACCTTGGGGTATGAGTTGGCTGAGCAGGCTCCGGATATTGATCGGGTGTATGTGCAGGTGGGTGGGGGGGCGCTGGCTGCTTCGGTGGCTCAGGGGTTGGCTATCGGTGGATCGTCTGCGGCCCTTATGGCGGTGCAGACCGAGGGGTGTGCTCCGCTGGCTCGGGCGTGGGAGCGAACTGCCGAACTGGGTGGGCTGGATGAGGCTCGGCGGCAGCGCTCTTCTGTCATGTGGCCGTGGACTCCGACCCCTTCTTCGGCGGCCACTGGGATTCTGGATGACGAGACCTACGACTGGGCCGCGGTCACCGAGGCCATGGCCACCTCCGGTGGACACCCCGTGGTGGTTCCCGAGCCTGAGGTCACCGAGGCTTGCGAAGCTGGGCGAGCGGCCACCGGCATCAACGTCAGCCCCACAGGATCAGCTGGGTTGGCTGGTCTGCTCTGCGACGATCCGCCTGCCGACACCAAACCGGCAGTGCTCTTCACCGGTGCTCAGCGATGAGCCCTGCTGCTTCTGCTGACCAAGCCATCGGCGCCACTGCACCGTTGCCCGCGTCCCGCACCGTGCTGCGGGGGGCCCGCTGGCCTGGCGATATCGCCATTGCCGACGGCGTCATCGTCGACGCGGGCATCGTCGAGCCCCAGCCCGGCGATGCCGTGGTCAACGTGGATGGCGACATCATCACTGCGGGGCTGGCCAACACCCACCATCACCTCTATCAGTGGATGACCCGGGGACGGGCGGTGGGCTGCGACCTGTTCGGGTGGCTGGTGGAGCTGTACCCGGTGTGGGGGCGGCTGTCGGTGGACGACGTGGCCGCCGCGGCGCTGGTCGGGTTGGGCGAGTTGGCCGCCACGGGGTGTACCTCCGCCTCCGACCACCACTACCTGGTGCCCCACGGCGACGATGCGGTGTTCGACGCCATCGTCGAAGCCGCGGCCACGGTCGGCATCCGCTTGCACCTGAGCCGGGGGTCGATGGACCTGGGCGAATCGCAGGGTGGGCTTCCTCCTGATCATGTGGTGGAAGACCTGGACTCGATCATGGCTTCCACCGAGCGGGTTATCGCCCAACACCACGACGGCGACATGGTGCACGTGGTGGTAGCACCGTGCAGCCCGTTCTCGGTCAGCTCTGAGCTGATGGAGGCGTCGGCGGCCTTGGCCCGACAACATGGCCTGCGGCTCCACACCCACTTGTGCGAAACGATCGACGAGCAAGAGCACTGCCTGGAGCGGTTCGGCCGCCGGCCGGTGGAGCAGCTCGACGACTGGGGCTGGGTGGGCGATGACGTGTGGCTGGCCCACGGCATCTGGATCAACGATGAGGAGATCGTGCGGCTGGGTGCCGCCGGTGTGGGCGTGGCCCACTGCCCCTCTTCCAACGCCCGCTTGGCCGCCGGCACCTGCCGGGTGACCGATCTGGAAGCCGCCGGCGTCCCCGTTGGCCTCGGAGTAGACGGTGTGGCCTCAAACGAAGTGGGTGGCCTGTTCCCCGAACTGCGCCAGTCGCTGTATGCCGCCCGCTTG
Organism: Acidimicrobiia bacterium; assembly: GCA_022821105.1. GTDB lineage: Bacteria > Actinomycetota > Acidimicrobiia > Acidimicrobiales > Bin134 > Poriferisocius. Next base: position 12,239 of record JAJEEH010000139.1, on the reverse strand, counting down.
CGGGCCATGGACCCCAGCGCCTTCATGCCCGCTGACGCAATCCGCCTGGGCACCGCGGGAGGAGCACGCTGCCTCGGAGTGTCCGACCGCCTCGGCCAGATCGAACCCGGCATGACCGCCGACCTTGCCGTGTGGCCTGGGGACGACATCGCCGACGTGGTTGACCCGCTGGCCGGGCTGGTGCTGGGCCCCGATCGCCGGGTGCGCCACCTCTACGTCGCCGGCAACCCCGTAGTCCAAGACGGCCAACTCTTGGGCTGCGACCTTGCCGCGGCCCACGCCGACTTGGCCCACCGAGCCCGCCGCCTCTGGGAGTAGCGGTCTTCGGCCTTTGGGCTACATGCCCGCTGGTCTCAGCGGGTGTTGCCAGCGAAGCCCTGGAAAGCGGCTGAAATCTGAGTCGGTGGAGACCATTGTGCAGCCGTGTTCCACTGCTACTGCGGCGTGCTGGGCGTCGGCCACCAATTTGCCGGTGGCTTCGGACTCGCGGCACATCCTCTCGAATATCTCCAGATGGTCAGGACCAGGGCCAACAATGCGTGCCGTCGGGCGCTCTACCAGCGAAGCCACGAACGCCAGCGCCATGTCGAGAGAGGAGGGCGGTTGGAACACCCTTGGATTGGTAACGACGCGAACGAACCCAGAAAGGACGAGGACGGAGAGGGCAAAGGGCTCAGGCCCCGTCGCCATACGGGTTACCCAAGCGGCGTATTCGCCGTGCTCCGGGGTGGAGTCTTCTACATGGGCATAGACCAAGACGTTGACGTCGGGAAGCAGCATTTCAGTAAGCCGTCACCGACGCCCGAACCGCCCTTCGTCGTCTAGGGCATCAAGCGCCCGGGGTGAGTCAAGGTCGACTCCCTGGCGGAGCTGTACGCCCTTGACGGTGACCAAGCGAAATGGCGGCGCTTCCGGTGGATTTCGACGTTTGATCGCATCACCCAAGATCTTGGCGATGAAGGCACTCACACTGAGGCCGCTGGCTTCAGCCTCACGCCGCACCTGCTTTGCCAACTGGTCGTCAAGGGAGATCGTGGTGCGCATTATGCACAGCATAACCGATTGGCATCAGTACATCACCACTTCAACAATACGCAGGCCGCCTGAGTTGTCGGGAGACCAATCGGCTGGTCAGCGGTTCTCGGCTAGCTGAAGGGCACCGAGGATGGCGTTGCGCATGTGGCGGGGGTCGATTACGTCGTCGCTGCCGAGGCGGCCGGCTAGGCGGTAGGGGCCGGAGCGCTGCTCGCGCTCTACTTGGGCTTGGGTCTCGGCGTCGAGCTTGGCTGAGCGTCCGCCGGCGTCGGCGGGCATGGCGGCCATGTTCACGCTGGGCAAAGAGAACGACTGGGTCTGGTTGTCGAACGGGTTCTGGGCCATCACCACTGAGCCAAAGCCGAACGCCTTGCGCATGGTGATCTCGATTTTGGGGTTGGTGAGGCGGCGCTCGGCTTTGTACATCTTGCCGCCCCACTTCAAGATGCCCTCCCGCTCGGCCTTGGTGCCGGCCATCACTCCGGGGTTGTCGGCCAGGAACACAACCGGGTGGTCGTAGTTGCCGATCACCTCCAGGAAGTCGGTGGCCTTGATGGCCGCCGCCGCGTCCACCGAGCCGGCCAGGTAGGCCGGGTTGTTGGCCACGATCATGGTGGGGCGGCCCCCGAAGCGGGCCAAGCCGATGATGATGGCCGGGCCGTAGGCGGGCTGGATCTCAAAGAAGCTGTCTTCATCCACGATGTGATCGATCACCTGGTGCATGTCATAGGGGCGGCGGTCGTTGGGGGGGATGATGTCGAGCAGTTCCTCCACCACCCGCGGCTCGGTTTCGGGGCCGCTGCTACGAGGAGCGGGCTGGCCGGCCCTCTGGGGAAAGTACGACAGGTAGAGGCGGGCCATGTCGATGGCTTCCTCGTCGTCGAGCGCCTCGTTGTGGGCCGAGCCGGCAATGCGGGTGCAGACGTCGGCGCCGCCCAGCTCCTCTTTGGTCACGTCCTCGCCGGTGGCCGCCTTCACCAGCGGCGGGCCGCCGGTGAACATGGAGGCGTAGGAGGTCATGATCACGAAGTCGCTGAGGGGGGCGGCCAGCGCGCCGTGGCCGGCGGAGGCGCCCATCACCAAACACACCATGGGTACTTGGCCGTTCAGGTCGGCGTAGGCCTGGAGGTCGCCGGGCGAGCGGCTGCCTCCGGTGTCGGTGAGCCGGTGGCCGGCCCCCTCCAGCATGGTGACCAGCGGGAGGCCCTCCTGGGCGGCCAGCTCGGCCACCCGGTAGCGCTTGGCGGTGTTGCCCGCCCCGATGGAGCCGCCCAGCACGGTGAAGTCCTCGGCCCCGGCCAGCACGGTGCGGCCGTCGATGCGGCCGTAGCCGCACACGAAGCCGTCGGAGGGGATGTCTTCCAGGGTGCCCACCAGCGGGCCGATCTCCCGGAACGTGCCGGGGTCGAACAGCCGGTCGATGCGCTGGCGCACATCCAGCTTGCCCCGGGAGTGCATGTATTTCTCCACCCGCTCGGGGCCGCCCATGGCCGCGCCCTCAGTGCGCCGTCGGTCGAGCTCCTCCAGCCACGGCTTCCACTCCTCCCGGTTGTTCATGCTGGCGAGCTTATGCGGGCGAGAACGCGTCGATCATGGCCCGCACGTCGGGACCCAGGGGGTAGAGGATGGGACAGGTGGCCCCGTTGGCCACGTACTCATCCACCTTTTCCCGACATTCATCGGCGGTACCCGCCGCGCACAGCATCTGCACGATGTCGTCGGGCACCAGCTTGGAGGCCGCCTCCACCTGCTCCATGGTGGCGGGCCAGGTGAGCACGGCGTTCACCTGATCTAGCAGCGAGTCGGGCACGCCGGAGGCCGCCATGATGTGGGGCTGCTGGCCCAAATACTGGGTCACCAGCAGGCGGGCGGCGTCCAGTGCCTCGCCCCGGTCCTCGGCCAGCGAGCACACCACGAGTTGGGGGCGATCCAGGTCGTCCACCGTTCGCCCGGCCCGGGCCGCGCCCTCGGCCAGGGCGTCCATGGCCCGGCGGTTGTAGTCGGGCGACACCAGGTAGTTGAGCACCACACCATCGGCGATCTCGCCGGTGAGCGCCATCATCTTCATCCCGGTGGCCCCGATGTAGATGGGCACGTCCTTGGGGCGGCGGGGCTGATGCACGTAGTCGAGCTCCACGTCTTCGAGATGCACGTAATCGCCGTCGAAGGTCACGTTCTCGTCGGCCAAAAGCGCCCGCACCACGGTGACCACCTCCCGCATGGCCCCCAGCGGGCGGCGGCGGTCCACCCCCACCTTGCTGGCCAGCGGATCCCACCACGCCCCCAGGCCGCACAGGATGCGCCCCGGGGCCAGGTCGTCCAGCGTGGAGAACGTGGCGGCCAGGCGGGCCGGGTTGCGGGTCCACATGTCGAGCACCCCGCTGCCCACTTTGATGGTGTCGGTGGAGGCGGCGAAGGCGGCCATGGGCACGGTGGCCTCGCGCACCAGCCGGGAGTCGGCCTGCCACACGGCCTCAAACCCCTTCTGCTCGGCATATTGCACGTACTCGATGGCCTCGGACACCGAGTGGGCGTCTTGCAGGTAGAGGGCCACGGGATATGAGCTCATGGGTCGATCTCCTCCAAATTGGCGAACAGTCGATTGGCGGCCTCGGCGGCCTTGGCCCGGACCTCATCGGGGTCCACCCGAGTGGCCACCCCGTCGGCCAAAAGCGTCTCCCCTTCGACCACCACGTCGACAGCCCGCACACCGGGGGTGAACGCCAGCCGCCACGGGTCGATGGGGTCATAGCTCCAGCGGACAGTGTCGGAGCGGGCCTCGGGGAACAGCTCCCAGCCCTGGGACAGCCACTCCCACGCGGAGTCGGGGGTGGCGGTCACGTCGTGTTCCCGGTGGCGGGCGTAGGCCACCCGGAACTCCTCGAGCATGTCGGCCCCAATGCCGTCGGTGCCCAGCGCCACCGGGTTGTCGAACCGGATGGGCCGGGCGTAGCCCACCGCGTTGTTCATGTTGGACCGGGGGTTGTGGACCAGGGTTCCGGCCAGCTGGTGGCCATCGGGCAGGTGTACCCCGTGGATCAGCAGCCACTCGTCGGTGCTCCAGCGCTCCAGCCGCTCGGCGGCCGGGGCGTCCACCGGGCCCTCGGCCACGTGAATGTGCACCCCGGTGCCCAGATCGGCGGCCAGGCCGGCGGCGGCTTCCAGCGTGTCGTCGGTGCAGGTGAAGGCGGCGTGGACCCCGACCATGCCCCGCCCCCCGGCCCGCAGGAACTGCTCGTTCTCGGCCAGGCCCCGCCGGGCGCCGTCGGCCCCGTGGCGGTCTGTCACCCCGTAAGCGCAGCTGATCCGCACCCCCACCTCGGCGCAGGCATCGGCGATCACCTGAAGCGAGCCCTCGATGGCGTTGGGCGACTCATGGTGGTCGATGATGGCGGTGCAGCCCGCCTCCAGCGCCTCCAGCGCCCCCAGCTTGGCCGACCACTCGATGATGTCTAGGTCGAGCGCCCGGTCGAGCCGCCACCAGATCAGCTCCAAGATGTCGGTGAAGCCGGTGGGCGTGCGGGGCGGGGCAGGCATCCCCCGGGCCAGTGCGGAATACAGGTGATGGTGGGCACAGACCAGCCCGGGCGTGGTGCCAGATGTCGCCCCAGGGTGATCGCCAGTGTCCATCAGGAGTGAAGGATAAGCCGCTTTGCCGGGACGGGTTCGCTCACTCCCCCATGGGAAGGCTGCTGTGCCACGTTCCGCTGTGGGCCCGCAGCGCGGCGGCCACCGCCCCGGCGGTGGGCACCAGGCCGATCTCCCCCACGCCCTTGATGCCGTAGGGGGCACCGGGCTGGGGCGACTCCACGAGGATCACGTCCACCGGGGGCATGTCCTTGGGCCGCAGGATGCCCAGCGACTTGAGGGTCATGTTGGTGGGCCAGCCGTTCTCGTCGGCGGGAAAGTCCTCGGTGAGGGCATAGCCCAGACCCATGTGTACGGCCCCCTCGATCTGGCCCTCGCACAGCAGCGGGTTCACGGCCTTGCCCACGTCGTGAGCAGCCACCACCCGCTCCACCGCGCCCTCGTCGTCGAGCACCACCATCTGGGCGGCGTAGCCGAAGGTGGAGTGGATGATGGGGTTCTCCACCCCGTCGGAGAGCTTGTTGGTCCAGTCCACCCGGTACTCGCCGAAGTAGTCCACACCGGGCTGGCACCCGTCGGCCAGCGCGGCCTGGCAGGCGTCGGCCACCGAGCCGGCGCCCATCAGCGTGCCCCGGCTGCCGGTGGTCTGGCCGGCGCCCAGCTCATAGGTGGTGTCCACCACCACCCGCACCCGGTCGGCGCTCACCCCCAGCTCGGTCACCGCCACCTGCTGGGCCACGGTGTGGATCCCCTGGCCCATCTCGGTCCAGCAGTGGCGCACCTCCACCTCGCCGCCCTCGTGGTAGTCGTCGTCGAAGCGCACCACGGCCTTGGCGATCTCCTTGAAGCCGTTGCCCAGCCCGGAGTTCTTGAGGCCAAGCCCCAGCCCGACCGACTTGCCCGCGGCCCGAGCCTCGTCCCAGGCCGGTTTCACCGCCTCCAGGCAGGCGCGGGCGCCCAGCGAGCCGTCGTCCATGATCTGGCCCGGCCCCCAGATGGCGCCGGGGGAAACCGCATTGCGCGACCGCATCTCCCAGCCGTCGATGCCCACCGCTTCGGCCAGGCGATCCATCACGCCCTCCATGGCGAACTGGGCCTGGTTGGCCCCGAAGCCCCTAAAGGCCCCGCACACCGGGTTGTTGGTGCGGGCGGCCACCGCCTCCACGTCGATGTTGGGCAAGGTGTAGGGGCCGCTGGCGTGGCCCGCAGCCCGCTCCAGCACCTTCATGCCCACCGAGGCATACGGGCCGGAGTCGCCCACCATCCGGGCCCGCATCGCGGTGAGCTTGCCCTCGGCATCGCAGCCGGCCCACACCTCGATGCGGATGGGATGGCGCTTGGGATGCATCCGCAGCGACTCCTCCCGAGAAACCGTGCACAGCACCGGGCGGCCCAGAAGCCACGCGGCCAGCGCGGTCTGGGCCTGGTTGGCCATGTCTTCTTTGCCGCCGAACGCCCCGCCGTTGCTCACCAGCTCCACGGTGATCTTCTGGGGGTCGATCCCCAGCACCGAGGCCATCTGGTCGCGGTCGTCCCACACCCCCTGGCCCCCGGAGTACACATGCAGGCCGCCGTCGTCGGTGGGCACCGCCAGGGTGGACTCGGGCTCCAAGAAGGCGTGCTCGATGCGCTGGGTTTGGAACACCTCGTGGATGGTGTGGGCGCTTTCTGCCAAGGCGGCGTCCACGTCGCCCCGGGCGTACACCGAGCGCGACAGCACATTGCCGTCGAGCTCCCACACCGCGTCGTCACAGCCGTTGGTCACCGCGGCCACCGGGTCGGTGATCGGGGTGTGTACCTCGTAGGTCACCTGTATGGCCTCGGCGGCTCGACGGGCGGTGGCGCGGTCTTCGGCCACCACGATGGCCAGCACGTCGCCCACATAGGAGGTGCGGCCCCCCTCGGGGATGAACACCGGCCAGTCGGTGTGGATGATCCCCACCCGCATCTCGCCGGGCACATCGGCGCCGGTGTACACCGCCACCACGCCGTCGATGGCCTCGGCCGCTGAGGTGTCGATACGCACGATGTCGGCCCGGGCGTGCTCCGACAGGTGCAGCGCGGCGTGCAGCAGTCCCTCGGGGCGCAGGTCGTCGATGTAGTCGCGGTCGCCCAGGGCCAGCTCCCGGGCCTCGTACTTGATGCCCCGGCTGCCCACGCCGCCGGGCACCTCGGCCTCGGGCATCTCGCCCTGGGCCAGCGCCTCCACGGCATCGAGGATCTTGGTGTAGCCGGTGCAGCGGCACAGGTGGCCACCCAGGTGCCGGGAGGCCTCCTCGCGGGTCAGCTCCGAGCCCTTGCGGTCTACCAGCGACTTCGTGCGGATCAAGATGCCCGGGGTGCAGAACCCGCACTGAAGCGCCCCGCAGGCGGCGAACACGTCGGCCATGCGGTTGCGCTCCTCGTCCGACACCCCTTCCAGGGTCAGCACCTCGCACCCGGCCGAGCGCTCCAGCGAGGTCTGGCAGGCCACGCGGGCGCGCCCGTCCACCAGCACGGCGCAGCAGCCGCACTGGCCGCTGGGCGAGCACCCGTCTTTGGGCGACATGATGCCCAGCTCGTCGCGCAGTGCGGCCAGCAGGTGCTCGTGATCGCCGGTGATGGTCACCGATTGACCGTTGATGGTGAGCGTTGTCATGGCTAACCCCCCAGGGTTGGGGGCGCCTCGCCGATGATCGGCGCCCCCTCTACGTATGGCTTCTCAAAAATGACCGGCATCTCCTCGGATATCGACTTGTACATCTCCGGGCGGCGGTAGCGGCTGAAGTCGTAGAGCGTGTTCTTGTAGGCCGCGCACCAGTTGAGGTTGCAGGTGGCGGCCACCAGCTCGTCGCCGTCGGTGGCCGCCTGGGCCAGCACCTCGCCGGAGGGGCCGATGATGCAGCTCTCGGCCAGGCTCTCCACCCCCTCCTCCTCGCCTCCCTTGGCCACGCCCACCACGAACGTGCCGTTCTGGTAGGCCCCGGCCTGCATGACCAGGCGGCTGTGGAATCCGGCCAGGAAGTCCTGCGACGGATCGGGGTAGTAGTGGATAGGGGTGTTATAGCCGATCAGGATCATCTCCACGTCGGCCAGTCCCATCACCCGGTAGGTCTCGGGCCAGCGCCGGTCGTTGCACAGGGCCAGGCCGATCTCGCCCCGAAACGCCGTCCAGGTGCGGAACGTCTCGGAGGCGGGCTCGAAGTAGGCCCGCTCCAGGTGCTGGAAGGGGCGCTGGGGCTCGTATTTCTCGTGGCCGGGGATGTGGACCTTGCGGAACTTGGCCACCTCGTTGCCCTCGCCGTCCACCAGCAGATAGGTGTTGTAGCGGTGGCCGTCGGGGGTGAGCTCGGCGTAGCCCAGACAAAAGCCGATCCCCAGGCTGGCCGCCTCGTCGAACAGCGGCTTGACCTCCGGCGAGGGCATCTCGGTCTCATAGAAGCTGTTCAGCTCGTCGACGTCGTCGATCCACCACCGGGGGAAGAACGTGGTGAGGGCCATCTCGGGGTACACCACCAGATCGCAGCCCTGCTTGTGGCCCTCGTGCAGCAGCGCCAGCAGCCGCTCCACCACCTCGGCCCGGGTCTCGTCGCGGGCGATGGGGCCGAGCTGCGCCGCCCCCACGGTGATCTCGCGCAGGTTGCTACTCAGGCGCGACACCCGCTCGTCGACGGGGTCGGCCTCCAGGTGGGTGGTGAGCGTTTTGTCGTTGTTGGCGCTCATGCCGTCGCCCCCGCGGTTTCTTCGGCGGTGGCCCCTGCGGTGGTCCCCGCGGTGGCCTGCCCTTCGGAGGCCTCGGCGATCTCGGCCAGCTCCAGCATCACCCGCAGCATCACGTTGGCGCCTGCTTCCAGGTGCTCGGGCTCGGTGTGCTCGAACGGGTTGTGGCTGATGCCCTCCCAGGAGGGCACGAACACCATCGAGGTGGGGCACACCGGGGCGAACATCTGGGCGTCGTGGCCCGCCCCCGAGCACAGCCGGCGGTGGCTGAAGCCCAAATCCACGGCGGCCCGCTCCACCAGGCGAATCATGTCGGGGTCGAACTCCACCGGGGCGAACCGGGCCAGGCGCCGCCAGGTTTTCCCGGTGCCCGACTCGGCGGCCAGCTCTTCCAGAAAGGCCGACAGGCGGTTCTCGGCCTCGGTCAACAGATCGTCGTCGGTGTTGCGCATGTCCACGGTGAGCACCGCATCGGAGGCCACCACGTTCACCAGGTTGGGGTGCAGCTCCACCCGTCCCACGGTGCACACCTGCGGCGGGCCGAACTCGGTGGCCAGCTCGTGGACGAACACCGCAATGCGGGTGGCGGCCCACCCGGCGTCGTGGCGCATGCTCATGGGGGTGGTGCCGGCGTGGTTCGACTGGCCGGCCACGGTGATCTCGGTCCAGCTGATGCCCTGCACCCCGGTGACCGCGCCGATCACGATGTCTTCGGTGTCGAGGATCGGGCCCTGCTCGATGTGCAATTCCACGAAGGCATGGGGCGCAGGCGACGGGCACGGGGCCGGGCCCCGGTAGCCGATGCGGTCGAGCTCCTCGCCCACCACCGCGCCGTCGGTGCCCACGATGTCGAGCGCCTCCTCCAGGGGCATCTCGCCGGTGTACACCAGGCTGCCCAGCATGTCGGGCGGGAACCGGGAGCCCTCCTCGTCGGTGAAGAACCCCACCGCCAGGGGGCGGCGGGTGGTGATGCCGGCCCGCTGCACCGCCTCCACCACCTGCAAGCCGGCCAGCACGCCGAGGTTGCCGTCGTAGCGCCCGCCGGTGCGCACGGTGTCGATGTGGCTGCCGCACATCACCGGCGGCCCCGGCTCGGCCCCGGCCAGCGTGCCCACCACGTTGCCGATGCCGTCGATGCTGATCTCCATGCCCAGGTCCCGCATCCAGGTGACAACGAGGTCGCGGCCGTCCCGATCCTCGTCGGTCAAAGCCAGTCGGCAGGCACCGTCGGTGCCCTCGATCTCGCCTATCGAGGCCAAAGCGGCCAGGCGGTCGCTCAGGCCCTGACCATCGACGCTGATATCAGTAGCCACAGAAGTCATATTTTGCCAGAGATTTCGCCAGCGGGGTACCCCGCAATTGCCAACTCTCCTTACGAGAAAGGCGTTTAGCGAATAGATTTTACCTGCTGTGAGTTTCAACCGATTGCGTGCCCGGCGCGGTTTCCGCTCTGCCTCAGAGGCCCAGACGAGGGCGCTGCGATGAGCGACGTGGTGGTGGCCCGAAGCCTCGATGAGGCGCAAGAGGCCTTGGCCAGCCACCCCGACGCCACCGTGCTGGCCGGGGGCACCGATCTCATGGTGGAGATCAACCGGGGACTGCGCCGCCCCCGCCATGTGGTGGGCGTGGCCCAGGTGCCCGAGCTGCGCCGCTGGAGCGTGGCCGACAACCGGGTGGTGGTGGGCGCCGGGGTCACCTACACCGAGATGATGACCACGCCGCTGGCCGACGCCGCCCCCGCCCTGGCCCAGGCCGCCCGTACGGTGGGATCGCCGCCCATCCGCAACGCCGGAACCCTGGGGGGCAACCTGGGCACCGCCTCGCCGGCGGGCGACACGCTGCCGGTGCTGGCCGCGCTCAACGCCGAGATCGTGGTGACCGGCCCCGACGGGGAGCGGCGGATGGGCTTGGACGACTTCGTGGTCGGGGTGAAACAGACGAGTCTGCGGCCCGGCGAGCTGATCGTGGCCGCCGAGCTCGACCGACCTACCGGGCGCCAGGAGTTCTTGAAGATCGGCCCCCGCAACGCCATGGTGATCTCCATGGCCGGGCTGGCCCTGGTGGCCGACCACGACGCCCGCACCGTGCGCTGCGCGCTAGGCGCGGTGGCCGCCGGCATCCCCCGGGCGCGGGAGGCCGAGGCCTGGGTGGCCGAGCGGATCGACTGGGACAACGGCGCCTCTGTGGATGATGGCGTGGCCGACGAGTTCGGCTCGCGGGTGGCTGCCGCCTCCTCCCCCATCGACGACCATCGCTCCACCGCCGCCTACCGCCGCCACGCGGTGGCGGTGCTGGCCACCCGAGCCCTGAAGCGGGCGTTCGCGGAAGGGGGTGCCGACGATGCCTGATCCCTATTCGCTTCGGGTGAACGGGGTGGACTGCGAGGTGGCCGACTCCGATCTGGCCGAGAGCCTGCTGTTCGTGCTCCGGGAGCGCCTCGGGCTCACCGGCACCAAGAACGCCTGCACCGAGGGCGAGTGCAGCTCTTGCGCCGTGTTGATCGACGGCGTGCTCACCTGCTCGTGTCTGGTGCTGGCCGCCACCGCCGCGGGCCAGGAGATCACCACCGTGGAGGGCCTGGGCGACGGGCGCGACGAACTGTCGGTGGTGCAAGAGGCGTTCGTACACGAGGGCGCGGTGCAGTGCGGCTTCTGCACGCCGGGGCTGATCGTGGCCGTCCACGATCTGTTAGAGGCCAACCCCGATCCCAGCGACGGCGACGTGCGAGAGGCCCTGTCGGGCAACCTGTGCCGCTGCACCGGTTACGGGCGCATCCTGGCCGCCGTCCACTCGGCCGCCTCCACCAAGCGGAGCCAGCCATGACCGCTGAGCCAGCCATGTCCACAGGGCCAGTCGCAACCACAGGGCCAGCCAACACCACCGCAGCCGGCAGCGCTGACACCATCGTCGACGCCGGCACCCGAGGGGTGGGCACCGATGTGGGCCGCCCCGACGGGGTGCCCAAGGTGCAGGGCCGGTTCGCCTTCTCGTCAGACTTGTGGGCCGATGACTTCTTGTGGGGCCACACCCTGCGCTCGCCCCACGCCTCGGCCAACATCCGCGGCATCGACATCGGCCCGGCGCTGGCCACCGCCGGGGTCCACGCCGTGCTGTTGGCCGATGACGTGCCCGGTCGGCTCAACTACGGGCTCGAGCACCCCGACCAGCCGGTGCTGGCCGACGGGCAGGTTCGCTATGTGGGCGAGCCGGTGGCGGTGGTGGCCGCCGACCACCCCGACGTCGCCCGCCGGGCCGCCGAGGCCATCGTGGTGGACTACGAGGTAACCGACCCCCTCACCGACCCCGAGGCCGCTCCCACCGCGGCGCCCATCCACCCCAACGGCAACGTCTTCCGGGAGATCAACATCCGCCACGGCGACCTGGACGTGACCGGCGAGGTGGTGGTGGAGGGGACCTATGAGGTGGGCATGCAGGATCAGGCCTTCATGGGCCCCGAGTCGGGCCTGGCCCTGCCCGATGACGACGGCGGCGTGGAGCTGTTCATCTCCACCCAGTGGCTGCATGTCGACCGGGAGCAGATCGCGGCGTGCCTGGGGATCGACGAGGAGCAGGTGCGCCTCACCCTGGCCGGGGTGGGCGGGGCGTTCGGCGCCCGAGAGGACCTGTCGTTGCAGATCCACCTGTGCCTTTTGGCCCTGCACACCGGCAAGCCGGTGAAGATGGTCTACAGCCGAGACGAGTCGTTCTTCGGCCATGTGCACCGCCACCCGGCCAAGATGTGGTACCGCCACCACGCCGATGGCGACGGGCGGCTGGTGAAGGTGGAGGCCCGCATCGTGCTCGACGGCGGGGCCTATGCCTCCACCTCATCGGCGGTCATCGCCAATGCCTCCTGCTTCGCCGCCGGCCCCTACAAGGTGCCCGCCGCCCACATCGTGGGTTGGGCGGCCCGCACC
>JAJEEH010000177.1 GCA_022821105.1 Acidimicrobiia bacterium | reverse complement strand
CTTCGAGGGTCGCCGACACCAGTTCGACGTGGCTTTGGACTGGCGGCTGAGCCACGGGTTCTACCGTCGGGTGCTCGACACTCTGATGACCGTGGACTACGGCACCACTGTGTCCTACGGGGAACTGGCCTTCATGGCCGGCTCTCCTGGTGCGGCTCGAGCGGTGGGGACGGCCATGTCGAGCAATCCGATCCCCTTGGTGGTGCCTTGTCACCGGGTGGTGCGCAGCGATGGGTCGGTGGGGGAGTACGGAGGCCGCCCCGATGTGAAGGCCTGGTTGTTGGAGCACGAGAGCGCCCACCGGGTCTGATGGCTCGTCTTAGCAAGTTGGACCGTTCGGTGGCCGGTCGGGTGGCCTTGGTCACCGGCGCGGCCTCCGGCATGGGCCGAGCCACCGCGTGGCTTCTGGCCGACGAGGGGGCCAAGGTGGCCGCGCTGGACGTCAATCGCTTGGGGGTGGAGGAGACGGTGGCTGCAATCGTCGAAGCGGGAGGCACTGCCCTGGCGATGGCCTGCGACTTGGCCGATCCCGAGGCCATAGATCAAGCAGTAGCGCGAGTTCAGGCCGAATTGGGCCCGATCGACATCCTGATCAACAACGCCGGCATGGTTGCCGGCGGGCCGGTGGAGGCCCCCGACTACGAGGATGTGTGGGCCGCCACAATGGAGGTGAACCTCACCGCACAGATGCGCCTGGTGCGGGCCTGCCTGGACGACCTGAAGCGCAACGGCGACGGGCGCATCGTCAACGTGGCCTCCACCGAGGGGGTGATGGCCACACCCAACACATCGCCCTACACGGTGAGCAAGCACGGTGTGGTGGGCCTCACCCGGGCGCTGGCCGTGGAGCTGGGCCAGTGGGGGGTGACCGCCAACGCGATCTGCCCCGGCCCGATCCGCACCGCAATGACCGGCGACATCCCCGAAGAGGACAAGCAGAAATACGCTCGCCGCCGGGTGCCCGCTCGCCGCTACGGAGATCCCGAAGAGGTAGCCCAGGTCACTCTGTCATTGGTGCTGCCCGCCGCCTCATTCATCAACGGCGCAGTCGTGCTGGTAGACGGCGGCCTCCACGCCAAGTCGAATTGAGAGGTTGGACGCCAAGGGCGTGCGAACTTAGGCGCTTCTGCGCCGCCTCTCGTTCCAGAAGACCGCTTGGAGCTCGAACTCGTCGACGTCGTCGAGGGCTTCATCATCCTCGGTGTCCCAGAAGGAGTGGGACTCCACGAAGGCGGTGAACTCGGACAGCTGCTTCGGCTCGGGCAGGTCGGGGACGTTGCGGAATCGGCCGAACAGATCGGTTGCAACCCCGGACGCGCGCAGCAAGTAGGCGCCGAGCAAATGCACGACGAGATAGGCCCCTACTACAATGCCCAAAGTCATGCCGGAACAGGCACTATAGAGACGATTAGCTCTGTCCACAACTGGATCACAGCGAAATCCACAACCTGACGGTGTCCAGTGTCTATAATCCCTGCTCTTTCTCCCTGCCCTCTTTCCCTAGTTAGGCGGTGAACAGGCGTTGAGCGACGCTTCTACTGTCACGATTGAAACGCCCGAAGCGGGCATCACCCAGATCACCATGTCCCGCCCGGAGCGGCTCAACGCCATCAGCCCAGACCTCATCGACGATCTGAACGGAGCCCTTGAGGAGGTGGAGCGGGACCGCTCGCAGCGGGCGGTGGTTCTCACCGGCGCCGGCCGGGGGTTCTGCTCCGGTGCCGATCTCAAGGCCGGGGGCGAGCAGGACTTCGCCGAGGCGCCCGACCGGAGCAGGGTAGGCGCCATCTACGACATGCAGCTCGACCTGGCCAACCTCATGCTCAAGATCTACGAACTCCGGGTGCCGGTGATCGCCGCGGTGAACGGTCCGGCCGTCGGCGGGGGCTTCGCCATCGCTTTGCACTGCGACGTTCGGTTGGCCGCGGAGTCGGCCCGGTTCGGTTCGGTGTTCATCAAGGTGGGCCTGTCGTCGCTGGACGTGGGCAACAGCTATCTGCTGCCCCGGATTATCGGGGCCGGTCGGGCTCGGGAGCTGATGCTCACCGGGAGGATCTTCGATGCCGCGGAAGCCGACCGCATTGGACTGGTTTCGCGAGTGGTGCCCGACGGCCAAGTAGTGGAAGCGGCTCTTGAAGTGGCTCGGCAGATCGCCGCCAACAACGAGTACGGGGTGTGGATGACCAAGCTGGGGGCCAACGCCACCCTCGACGCCCCCAGCCTGCGTCACGCCATGGAGCTGGAAAACCGCACCCAGGTGCTGGGCACGTTCACCGGAAACATGGCCGAGGCTTCTGAGGCCTTCCGCGAGGGTCGTGAGCCCCGCTGGAACCCGCTATAGGCTGCCAGACCGATGCTCAAGATAGAAGACCACGGGCGGGTTCGGCTGCTGACCTTGGACCGCCCCGATGCGCTGAACGCGTTCAGCGAGGCCCTGTACGACGCCACTGCCCAAGCCCTGATCGATGCCGCCGCTGACTCCGATGTGGCTGTGGTGGTGCTCACCGGAAATGGACGGGCGTTCTGCGCAGGCACCGACCTGGTGGAGATGGGGGCCCGCAACCCTGGCGGGGGCGGTGTGGAGCCCGGCGTCCATGGGTTCGCCGGGATGATCGACCAGATGGACTCGTTCGCCAAGCCGTTCATCGTTGCGGTGAACGGTTTGGCCATCGGGGTAGGGGCCACCATGTTGGGGTTCGCCGACCTGGCCTTCATGTCCTCGGAGGCCCGGTTGCGGTGTCCGTTCTCCAGCCTGGGCGTGGCCCCCGAAGCAGCCAGCAGCTACACCTTCCCGCTGCTGCTGGGCCGCCAGCAGGCCATTTGGACCCTGCTCAGCGCCGAGTGGATCACCGCCGAGGAGGCCAAAGAGATGGGCCTGGTATGGAAGGTGTGCCCTCCCGACGAGCTGTTGGATACCACCCTGGCCCACGCTCAGAAGCTGGCCGCGCTGCCGGTGTCGTCGCTGATGGAGTCGAAGGTGCTGATCACCCATTGCTGGCATGACGGGGTGGCCTCGGCACGCGAGCGGGAGAACGCCGCCTTCGGCCGCCTGATGGGAGCGCCGGCCAATGTGGAGGCCATCTCTGCCTTCATGGAGAAGCGCCCGCCCGACTTCACTGGCATGTAAGCACGGTTTCGGCCTCTCCGCAGACTGCGCCTACCATCCTCCCAGCGCGCGCCGATTGGAGGGCAAATGGCTGAGACCGACGTGCTGGGGTTTTGGAAGATCGCCGAGGCCGATCCTGAGCGCCTGGCGGTAGTGGACCCTGACTACAACGAGATCACCTACCGGGAGCTGGCCGAGCTGACCAACCGCATCGTGCACGGCCTGCGGGTTGCCGGGTTGAAGGTGGGCGATCAGGTGACCACCGTGCTGCCCAACGGGATCGAGCAGACGGCCGTGTCCTTGGCCGCCTACCAGGGGGGCTTTTACCTCACCACCGTGAACTGGCACTTGGCCGGTCCCGAGATCGCCTACATCGTCAACGACAGTGAGACCAAGGCGTTCATCGTCCATGAGGACTTTGCCGATCAGGCCACCAGGGTGCTGGAGGAGAGCGATGTGCCTGCCGCCAACCGTTTCTCGGTGGGGGGAATCGACGGCTTCCGTCCGCTGTCCGAGCTGGTCGATTCCCAGCCGGCCAATCGGCCCGACGACCTCACCACCGGGTCGTTCATGTTCTACACCTCGGGTACCACCGGTCGGCCCAAGGGCGTGCGGCGGGCATTGCCCGGTGTTCACCCCGACGAGTCTGCCGCCGGCTCCGGCGGGCTGTTCATGCTGCTGGGCATCATGCCCCACCAAGACAACGTCCACATCACGCAGGCCCCGCTCTACCACACCGAGGTGAACATCTGGACCACCACGACGCTGCACATGGGTCATCCCGCGGTCCTCATGGGCCGCTGGACCGCAGAGGGGGCGCTGGAGCGCATCGACCGCTACAAGGTCACCCAGAGCCACATGGTGCCCACGATGTTCCACCGCCTGCTCCAACTGCCCGACGAGGTGAAGGAGCGCTACGACGTGTCGTCGCTGCGGCGGATGATCCACGCCGCCGCGCCCTGCCCGGTGGAGACCAAGCAGAAGATGCTCGACTGGTGGGGCGACTGCATCTGTGATTACTACGCGGCCACCGAAGGCGGCGGCACCTATATCCCCCCCGACGAGTGGCGCCGGTACCCCGGCACGGTGGGTCGCCCGTGGCCGGGATCGGAAGTCATCGTGGTGGACGACGACGGCAATCGCCTGCCCCCCGGCGCCAGCGGCACCATCTACATGAAGATGCCCCAAGGACAGACCTTTGAGTACTACAAAGACAAGGACAAGACCGACAAGGCCCGCCTGGGGGAGGAGTTCTTCACCGTGGGCGACGTGGGCTACTTCAACGACGACGGCTACCTGTTCCTCAACGACCGTTCCAACGACATGATCATCGTGGGCGGGATGAACATCTACCCAGCCGAGATCGAGGGCGCCCTGCTCCAGAGCCCGCTGGTGGGCGACACCGCGGTGTTCGGGATTCCCAACGAGGACACCGGCGAGGAGATCAAAGCGGTGATCGAGCCGGCTGCCGGGGTGGCTGCCGACGACGACACCCGGGGGGCCATCATGGAGTTCCTCCGGGATCAGATCGCCAAGCAGAAGTGGCCCCGCTCCATCGACTTCACCAACGAAATGCCCCGCGATCCCAACGGCAAGCTGTACAAGCGCCGCCTGCGGGACCCCTACTGGGAGGGCAAGACCCGGTCTATCTGAAGGTGGGCAGGTTGTAGCCGAAGACTGGTAGTGCTGATGGCCCGCTTGTTCAATCCCGAGTTGGTGGAGCCGGAGGAGCTCGCCCCCCGTCAAGTCCACATCATCATGATCGCCCTGATGACGGGCATGTTCCTGGCGGCATTGGACAACTCGGTGCTGGCCACCGCGGTGCCCACTATCGCCGGCGAACTGGGTGGCCAGGACCAAGTGGCGTGGATCATCATCTCCTATCTGCTGACCGGCACCATCGCCACGCCAATCATCGGCAAGCTCAGCGACATCTATGGCCGCAAGCTGGTCTTCCAGCTCACCATCGGCTTCTTCATCATCACCTCGGGGTTGGCCGGCCTGTCGCAGACAATGTTGCAGCTGGTGCTGTTCCGGGCCTTGCAGGGGTTGGCCGGCGGCGGCCTTCTGGCGCTGCCCATGGCCATCGTGGGCGACATCGTCGCCCCCAACGAGCGGGGCCGATATCAGGGCTACATCGCGGCCACATTCGGCACGGCCAGCGTGGCCGGACCCCTCATCGGCGGCTTCTTTGTCGACCACCTGAGCTGGCGCTGGGTGTTCTACGTGAACATTCCTGTGGGCTTGATTTCAATGGCGGCCATTGCGGTGCTGTTCAACGTGCGCCTCGACGTCGTGTCCCGCCCCATCGACTGGCTGGGGGCGGGGTTGCTCATCTCCGGATTCACCCCGTTGCTGATCGCCCTCAGCATTGGGGGAGACCAGCTGGCCTGGTCGTCGCCGGGGATGGTTCTGATCCTGGCGGTGTCGGCCGTGCTGCTCCCTGCGTTCTTCTGGTGGGAGACCAAGGCAGCCGATCCGATCCTCCCTCCCCGGCTGTACTCCAACGACGTAGTGCGGTGGTCGATGGTGGTAATGCTGCTCATCGGGCTGGTGATGTTCGGGGCCACACTCTTCATCCCCGTGTTCTTGCAGGTGGTGTCGGGGGTGAGCGCCACCGGTTCGGGTCTGAACATGATGCCCATGTTCATCGGCATCATCTTCACGTCGGTGTTGTCGGGCAAAATGCTCACCCGGTTTGGGAACTACAAAGTGTTCATCGTGCTCGGAACAGTGCTCATGACTGTGGGAATGGCGCTGTTGGCCTTGTTCTTGGACCGGGACACCACCCAGGTTCAGGTGGGTGTCATGGTGTTCGTAATCGGCTTGGGGCTGGGGATGACCATGCCGGTGCTGGTGCTAGTCGTGCAGAACGCCAGCCCTCACCGCGACATCGGCATGGTGAGCGCGGCCACCAACTTCGTACGTTCGCTGGGGGGCACTATCGGCGCGGCCGTCATGGGCGCCATCTACGCCAACGGGCTCCAGTCCTCCCTGGAGTCGAAGGTCACCCCCGAGCAGTTGGCCGCTCTGCCCGATCCCGACAAGCTGTTGGGCAGCCCCCAACAGATCCGAGCCATTCAGGATCCCTCGATAGTGGACGCGGTGCTGGAGTCCTTCACGGTGGGGGTGGGTCGCTGTTTCATCTTCGGAGCACCGGTCATCGCCTTGGGAATCTTGGCCGCGCTGTTGGTCCGACAGATCCCGCTTCGCCAAGAGATCCGCTCTGAGGAGGAGCGAGCCGAGGCCGCCGCCCTCCGGGAGTCGCCTCCAGTCAGCTGATCCGTCCTGGGCGGTGATGCTGGGCTAGAACTTCGCCATGGGAAGTCTTGATGGACGAGTAGCGATCGTGACCGGGGCGGCTCGGGGGCAGGGCGAGGCCGAGGCCCGGAAGTTTGTCGCCGAAGGCGCGTACGTGGTGATGGGCGACGTGCTCGACGAGGCGGGAGAGGCGGTGGCTGCCGATCTGGGCGACCAGGCCGTGTATCTCCACCACGACGTGTCGTCGCCCGAGGATTGGGCCCGGGTGGTGGCCGCCGCGGTGGAGCAGGGGCCGCTGCGGGCGCTGGTGAACAACGCCGCCATCCACTGGACCGCCCCGATTGCCGATGAGAACCCCGAGAGCCTGCGTCGCATTTGGGAGGTGAACTACCTGGGCACGTTCCTGGGCATCCAGAGCGTGGCCGACTCCATGGCCGAGGCCGGCGGCGGGGGGATCGTCAACATTTCGTCCATCGCCGGGATGGAGGGCATCTCCCACCACGCCGCCTATGGGGGCACCAAATGGGCGGTGCGGGGGCTGACCAAAGTGGCGGCCATTGAGCTGGGACCGCAGGGTATTCGGGTGAACTCCATACACCCCGGCCCAATCGAGACCGCCATGCTGTCTGCCGACCGCCACGGGCGCCCCGAGCTGTTCGGCCATGTGCCGCTGCGCCGGGCCGGGGTGGCCTCCGAGGTTGCCGATCTGGCCTGCTACCTGGTGTCGGACGCCTCGTCGTACCAGACTGGCCACGAGTACATAATCGACGGGGGCTCCACCGCCGGTATGGCGATACGAGGGTAGGCATCATGAGCGTTGAGGGATTCGACCATCTGGCCATCACCGTGGCCGACGTTGAGGCCACCGTCGCCTTCTACGGCGAGGTGCTGGGCGCTGAGCCCATGTATTTGGAGGAGTTCCGGGCCGGGAAGATGCCCATCGTGATGATGCAGGTGGGCGCCAACCGCATCAACGTGCACCCCGCGGTCGCCCCGGCCTCCCCCCACGCCCGCCTGCCCACCCCTGGCTCGGTAGACCTGTGCTTCCGCTGGGGTGGCACCATCGCCGAGGCCCAGGCTCACCTGGCCGACTGCGGCGTCGAGGTCATCGAAGGCCCCGCCCCCCGCCCCGCCAGCAACGGCGAACGCGGCCAGTCCGTCTACTTCCGCGACTCCGACGGCAATCTCCTAGAACTCCTCACCATCAAGGGTTGATCAATGGTGGGACCGCTGCGCTTTTTTCATGTCAATGTGAACTGCTCTGATCTGGAGCGATCACTGGGGTTCTATCGGGATCTGGTGGGGTTGCGGACCACGGTTCGTACTCGGCCGGAGCGGCCTCAGCCGGGTGGGGCGTTCGGGTTGGATGAGGTGCAGTGGGACGCGTGGATCATGGCTGGTGACGACGCTCTCGATGGGGTGGTGCTGGATCTGTTGGAGTGGCAGGTGCCTGGGCCGGCAGGGTCGCCGCCAAGCTCGGTCACTGAATTGGGTTTCGGTCGGCTGTGCATTCTCACCGATGACTTGGCCGGTTTGCACCGGCGGCTTACCGAGGCCGGACACGACGTGTGGTCGCCGCCGATTCGGGTGAATCTCGGGGCTGAGGGAATGTCGGCACCTGAGCTGTTTCTGTGCTCTGATCCCGATGGCACCGCGGTGCAGTTCGTGCAGGCCGACAGCACCCGGCTGGCCCATGTCAACGTCAATTGCTCCGACTTGGAGCGCTCCCGCCACTTCTACTGCGACGTGCTCGGACTGAACGCCCGGGTTCGTTCTTGCCCGTCTGAGCCTCAGCCCGGCTCGGGGTTCCGGGTGGACGGAGACGTGGCCTGGGATGCCTGGTTTATCGGCGCCCCCAACGCCAGTCCTTCTGGGTTCATTCTCGACTTGGTGGAGTGGAAGCAGCCCCGACCCACCGGCACTGCTCGACGGCAGGCCAACGAGTTGGGCATCTTCCGTATGGCCCTGCTCACCGATGACATCGACCGGGACTATGCCGCGCTCGTTGATGCCGAGGTGACGTGCTACTCCCCACCGGTGGAGCTGGAGATGGGCCCCGGGCTGCCGTCCGACCTTCGAGCCCTGTTCTTCGAGGACCCCGACGGCACCTGCGTCGAGCTCATCGAGAGCCCGCCGGTCGAATAGCGGCGGCCCGTCAGTCAGGCGGGCAGACCCCGATCACCTCGCCGTTCACCCAGGCCCAGAAGCCGTCGGGCTGGACAGCCCATTGGCGGAAGGCGTCGGAGATCTCCTGTAGTTCATCGCGGGTGGCGAATCCGTTGTTGACTGCGTGTTCGGCGAAATCGCTTTCGGTTGCCCGCACCGCCCACATCTCGCCCCACACAGTCCGACCCTCGTGGTCGGTGTGGGCGGTGGTGGTGGCAGTGGCGTCGATATCGGTGAAACCGGCTTCTATTGCCCACGACAGCAGATAGCGACCGGCGTCGGCCTCACCGCCGTTGGCGGTAGCAACCTGGTGGTAGAGGTCCCGCCAGCGCTCGATGGCTGGGAACACGGGAGCGTGGATCATGGTGGCATAGTCGGAGTCGCGTACAGCCACCAGCCCGCCGGGCCGCAGTATTCGCCGGGCCTCCCGCAAGGCCCGGACCGGATCGGAAAGGTGCTGGAGCACTTGGTGGGCGTACACCACGTCGAAGCTGGCGTCGTCCCACGGCAGTTCGTAGACCGAGCCGACCTCAAAGGAAGCGTTGGACAGCCCGCAGTCGTCGGCATGGGCGCGGGCCGTGTCCACCACGTCAGCCGACAAGTCAAGTCCCACCACCCGGCCAGCGCGGCGGGCCAAGCCGGCGGTGATGGTGCCTGAGCCGCAACCGATATCGAGCACCTCGGCATCGGGCCGCAGTCGAGGCAACAAGAAGGCCGCGCAAGTCTCGGCAGTGCGCCGGGAGTGCCATCCCACGATTACCTGGTGGTAACCGTGGGTGTAAGTCTCGCCCTCGGGCTGTTGTTCAGCCAACGGGTTCGGGAGTCAAGAACGCGTCGAGGCGGTCGGGTCCGTTGGCCCAGAACACCGGGGTCTTCTTGCGGACGCAGCCGGGGGCCAGCTCGGCAGCGGCCACTCGGTCCAAGAACACCTCCAGCGCCACCCGGCCCTCCAGGCGGGCCAGGCTGGCGCCGGGGCAAATGTGGGGTCCGCCGCCGAAGGCGATGTGGTCTTTGGGGCGGTCCCGGTCGAGCCGGAACTCGTCGGGGTGGTCGAAATAGTCCTCGTCCCGGTTGGCCGACGACACGCCGAACACGATCTTGTCGCCGCTGCGCATCGGAGCCCCGAAAACATCGGTGTCCGCGGTGCAATCCCGAATGAGCATGTGGGCGGGGGAGTCGATCCGCAGTGATTCCTCCACCGCCCGCTCAGAGAGGCTCCGGTCGGCCTTGAGGGTGGCGAATAGCTCGGGATCGCCGATGATTCGCCACAGCAGGTTGCCGATCAGGTGCCGGGTGGTCTCGTTGCCCGACATGATGAGGAAGGCCAGCTGGGTGCGGATCTCCACGTCAGTAAGGCGGTGGCCCTCGATCTCGGTGGTGATAAGCCGGGTGACCAGGTCGTCGGGGGCCTCGTCGCTAGCCCGCCGGTCGGCGATCAGGGCGTCGATGTAGGCGCAGAACTCGGGATGGGCGCCGGCCAGGCCTTCGCCCCGTTCGTTGCGGTTGGTGCGGGGGTAGTCGCCCAGCACCACCTCGTCGGTCCAAGCATGGAACTGCTCCCAGTCCTCGGCGGGCACCCCGATGAGGTGGGAAATCACGTTGATGGGCACCGGGGTGATGAACTCGGCCACTAACTCGCCCTGGCCCCGCTCCAAGATCGGGTCGAGATATTGGTGGCACAGATCCCGCACGAAGGGTTCGGCTCGCATCGACTTGTGATGGGCCACGGTGGCGTTGATGATCCGCCGCACCTTGCCGTGGCGTGGCTCGGGGATCTCGCTGATGAGCTTCTCCTCCTCGGGAACCACCACGCCGGGGTCGCGGAAGCTGGATACGAAGGTCTCCACGTCTCTGGTCGCCTCCAAGACATGGTCGAACTTGGTGAGGTACCAGCCGGTGGGTGTCCGGACCACCGGGCACTCCGACCGCAGCTCGGCCAGCGTGTCGATGGGCACCTCCTCGGGATAGGCGAACGGGTCGAACGCCATGTCCTCGTCGGATGGCGTGAGCGGATCAGACGTCAAGCTCATAGATCTAATGGTGCCACGTCTTGCCAACCCTTGTGGCTTCGCTCACGAGGCCGAGAAGACGGCGATGCGGGACCACTGATTGGGATCTGCTTCGTCGGCGTCGCCATAGATTGGCCGCAACTCGAAGTGCAATTCTGAGATGTGTCCGTCCGACTGGTGCTGTCCCAGCCAGTCGGCGAATCCGAACTCCTCGAAATGGGCAGAGTTGATCCCGAGCGCGAAGCGAGCACCGGGGCTGGCCGCCCGGATCAGTTTCAAGATCGTCTCCGGACCGAAGATCCCATGGGTAAACGCTCCTGAGCTCACGATGCCGGCGTAGGCGCCAACGGCCAATTCGGTCTGACCGGTGAGGTCGGCTTCAATGAGTTGCCGGTACACCGGGCGGCCGTTGCACGTCTTCGCCGCGGCTTCGGCCAGCATTTCCGGCGAGATGTCGACGCCGTCGATAACGGACACGCCCAGCTTGGCCAACTCGCCCCCGACGACTCCGGTTCCACATCCCACATCCAGCACAGGCTGGCTCGAGTCAGAGAAACCTTCGCAGAAAGCCTTGACCACCTCTTGGTGGTAGACGTATCCACTGTCCACGATAAAGCCCGACTCGTACGTCTTAGCCCAGGATGCATAGAGCTCGCGATTGGCCTCCGGGCCCTTGGCTGCGTAGGCCTTTTCGAGCGCAAGCTCTGTGTCCCTAGATCGCGGCCCTGTTTGCTCCGTCATTGCCCCTCACGGTAGTGACCACCACGGTCGGTGCCCCCATCTCCCGGTAGTGTGCCCGGCGATGGAGTTGGTGATCGGCTCGGTGTTCGACAATGCGGCTGCGACCGTGCCGCATCGCCCGGCAGCGGCGCTGGACGGGCAAGTGCTCACCTACGGGGAGTTGGGCTGGCAGGCCAATCAGATGGGACATGTGCTGGCTGGACTCGGGGTGAGTCGGGGCGACCGGGTGGTCACCTGGAGCGACAACAACCTGGCGTCGGTGTCCCTGTTTGTAGCTCTGGCCCGGGCAGGGGCGGTGTTCGCCCCGGCCAACGCCCGGCTGTCGCCCGAGGAGGCCGCCGAAATGGTGGGCCTGGCCCGACCCCGGCTGTTGGTGGTCGATTCTGAACATGCCGAGGCCGGGAAGGCAGTTGCTGACGAGGTGGGGGTGCCTCTGGTGCGGTTGGGAGGCACCGGTCCGGGGATCGATCTCGTGACTGAGGCCCAGTCGGCATCGGATGCCGCGCCAACGCCATCGGGAGTGGGGGAGAGCGATCCCCACGTGGTGTTCTTCACCAGCGGCAGTACCGGAAAGTCCAAAGGCGTGGTGCTGTCGCACCGGTGCAATTGGCTCCGCACCCGCACTCCGGCACTGCTGGAACCGAGAGGTGCCACGGTGTGCATCTTCCCGATGTTCCACATGGGGGCGTGGACCATCGCCCTTCAGGCCTGGCAGGCCCGGGGACTGGTGGTGTTCACCGATCGGGCCGACGCCGATGTCCTCATCGATGCTGTGCACACCCACCAAGCCGCCTACATGAACTGCATCCCGGCGGTGTGGCGCCGAGTGCTGGAAGCCGGTCGCCATGGTGATTTGGCCTCGCTGCGTTTCGCCACATCGGGAACCTCGGCCACCCCGCCCGAGCTGCTGGCCGACTTGAAGGCCGCATTCCCCAACGCGCATCGAAGGGTCTTCTACGGGTCCACTGAGGCGGGCTCGGTCACGATGCTGGACGACGCCGACATGGAGTCCCGGCCGGGAAGCTGCGGTCAGGCCCACACCGGCGCCGAAGTGCGCCTCGACCGCGGCGAGTTGCAGACCCGTTCCCCGTTCATGTTCGACGGCTATTTCGACAATCCCGACGCCACCGCTGAGGCATTCACCGAAGACGGCTGGTTCCGCACCGGCGATCTAGCTGAGGTGGACGACGACGGCTTCTACTCCATCGTCGGGCGGGTCAAAGACGTGATTCGCACCGGTGGCGAGACAGTGTCGCCCGCTGAGGTCGAGGGCCATCTGGCTGATTTCCCCGGTGCTGCCGAAGTGGCGGTTGTGGGCATTCCCGACGACCGCTGGGGCGAAGTGGTGTGCGCCGTGTTCGTGCTCACACCGGGCGTTGCCCTTCCAACTCCCGATGCAGTGCAAGCCCATTTGAGCGATCGCTTAGCCCGGTTCAAACACCCCCGCCGGATCGAAGCCATGGATGCCATCCCCCGCACCCCGGCCACCGGCCAAGTCCGCCGCCGCGAGGTGGTGGCGGCAGTGTTGTCAACCGACGGCTAGTACTCCTCGTCGGGGTTGACGATTCCCGCTAGGGGTTGGCCATCGAGGCGGCGCTGGAGATTGTCGGCGAAGGGGGCCATGAGGAAGTCCCAGGATTCAGGCATGCACCAGGACACATGGGCGCTGAGCCGGACCTGGGGGTGCTCGTATAGCCAGTGGCCCTCGGGCAGGGGCTCGGGCTCCACCGTGTCGAGCGAGGCTCGGGCGATATGCCCGCGGTCGAGAGAGGCTCGCAGGGCGTCTTGGTCGATGAGGTCGCCTCGGGCGATGTTGATGATGTGCGCGCCCGGCTTGGCTTTGGCCAGGGCGTCGGCATCCAAGAGGTGATGGGTGGCGGCAGTGGCTGGCGCAGCCACCACGATGTGGTCGGAGCGCTCCAGCAGCTCGTCCAACGACCCGGCGATTTCCACCCCGGACAAGGGCGAAGGCGCCGCGGTGCGTCGCAAAGCCAGTACCGACATAACGAAAGCCAGCGCCCGGCGGGCCACCGCGGTGCCGATGCCGCCCAGCCCGATGAGTCCCAGGGTTTTGCCGTAGAGCGCCCCCAGGTCGGCGGTGAACCACCGCTCGGGTGGGCTCTGGAGCCATACGTTGGGCAGGTCCTTCTCGAAGGCCAGCATCATGGCCAGGCACCACTCGGAGATACCGATAGCCGAAGCCCCCCGTGAACAAGTCATCACCCGGTCGCCCAACAGCTCGAGCGGGAACCCGTCGATCCCGGTGCTGGTCACGTGTACCCACTCCACGCCCCGGTCCAGCAGCTCGGCCAAGTTGGGATAGCCCCGGGGGATGGTCAGCAACACGTCGCCGGACGCCCCTTCGGGGATGTCGCCCTGGCGAGGCACGCACACGAACTCCACGGTTTCGAATCGGGCGATGATCGGGTCGAGCCGCCCGTCTTCCATGTGGTGTAGAACTCGCACGGGGAGGAGCCTAGGGAACGGCGGGCGGGGCCGTCAGCGATTCCCGGCTCGGATTCGGCTGGGTGCAACCGCATAAGGTCGGGCCGTGAAATCTGAGGCTTTGTCCCACATTCGCATCTGCGACTTCACCGGACAGCTGGCCGGAGCAGGGGCCACCCGGTGGATGGCCGCCTTCGGGGCCGAGATCATCCGCATCGAAGATCCAGTGCGCCTGGGCAAATGGGATGTGCTCCGGGGAACGTCCCCGTTCGTGGACGACCGCCGAGGCCATGAGTTCGGCGGCTGCTTCAACAACCACAACGTGGAGAAACTGGGAGTCACGCTCAACCTCCGCACCGAGCGGGGCAAAGAGCTGCTGGCCGAGATCATCTCGGTGAGCGACGCCGTCACCGAGAACTTCGCCGCCGGGGTGTTGGAGCGCCTGGGTTTCGGATACGACCGATTGAAAGAGATCAAGCCCGACATCTTGTACGTGTCCAACTGCGGGTTCGGCCACATCGGTCCCTATCGCAAGTACAAGACGTGGGGCCCGATCGTGCAGGCCTGCTGTGGGCTCACGTTCACCTCCGGGCTCCCCGACATGCCCTCGGCCGGGTGGGGGTATTCCTACATGGACCACCACGGGGGGAACTTCATGGCCATGGCCATCATGGCCGGGCTCATCCACCGCAGCCGCACCGGCGAGGGCCAGTGGATCGACATGTCGTGTACCGATGCCGGGGCCACCATGCTCGGCCCGGTGGCATTGGACTACACCGTGAACGAACGGCCGTTGCGGCGCGACGGCATGCCCTACTCCAACCGCAGCCAGTTCCCGGCCATGGCCCCCCACGGCATCTATGAGGCCGACGGGCACGACGCCTGGCTGGCCCTGGCCGCCCGGGACGACCGCGATTGGCAGGCCATCGCCCGGCTTATGGGCATCAACGACCAGCGGTTCGACGACCTGGCCGGGCGCCTGGCCTACGAGGACGAGTTGGACGATGCCGTGCGGGCCTGGAGTTCGGGTCGGGATCGGTTCAAGGCCGCCTCCGAACTGCAAGCCGTCGGCGTGCCCGCTGCCGGAGTAGCCAAGCCGGAGGACCGAATCGACAACGACCCCAACACCGAGGCCTGGGGCTTGTGGCCCATCGTCACCCACGGCGAGATGGGCCGGGTCCGGGTCGACGGCATTCCTGCCCACTTCTCCGAGACCGACTGGGTGCTGGAGCGAGGAGGTCCCCTATTGGGGCAGCACAACCGCCAGATTCTCGGGGGCCTGCTCGGTCATTCGGACGCCGAGTTAGCCGACCTGGCCGCGGAGGGGGTGATCTGATGACGGGGAACGATCTGCCCGGCGCTCTGGCTGGAATCCGAGTGGTGGAGATGGCCGGTGAAGCGTCGGCGTATGCCGGCCTGATGCTGGCCGGTATGGGGGCCGAGGTGATAGTGGTTGAGCCTCCCGATGGGCACCACACCCGGGGATTTGAGCCGTTTCTAAACGACGAGCCCGATCCCGAGCGCAGCCTGTGGTGGTGGCACTACAACGCCTCCAAGCTGGGCGTGACCCTGGATCTTGCAGATGAAGATGCTCGAGACCGGTTCCGATCGCTGGTTGCCACCGCCGACGTGGTGCTGGAGTCGGAGCCTCCTGGTCGACTGGCCGATCTGGGCATCGACCACGACACCTTGCGGGCCGACCATCCGGAGTTGATTTGGGTATCGCTCACCCCGTTTGGCCGCAGCGGACCGCGGTCACAAGAGGAGAGCATCGACCTGACCGTGCTGGCCGCGGGCGGGCCGGTGTGGAGCTGCGGTTACGACGACCACGCCATTCCGCCCCAGCGAGGCGGCGGAAATCAGGGGTACCAGACCGGTTCGGTGTTCGCGGTGCTCTCCGCCCAGACCGCGCTGTTGGCCCGAGACAACACCGGCCAAGGACAGTTCGTGGACGTCAACATGCACGCAGCCGCCAACGTGACTACCGAGTTCGGCTCGGTGCAGTGGTTGGTGGCCGGCGACGAGGTGCAGCGCCAGACCGGGCGGCACGCGGCCATCGAGCCCACCACGTTCACCCGGGCACTGTCGGCGGACGGCATCGACGTGAACACCGGTTTTCCGCCTCGCTCGGCCCGGGACTTTGCCGTGGTGGTGGAGTGGATGGAGAGCCTGGGTTTGAAGAACGACTTTGAAGAGTTCTTCTTCTTGGAGATGGGCGCCCAACTCGAAGAAGATCTGCATCTTTCGCAGGTAGGCCAGGATCCCGAGGTGACCGCCATGTTTGGTGCCGCCCGAGAGGCAGTCCGGTTCATCTCCGAGAACATCACCGCCTACGAGTTCTTCATCGGCGCCCAAGAGCGGGGCTTGGCGGTGGGCATCATCTACTCGCCCGAAGAAGTGCTGGCCGACCCCCACTTCCAAGAGCGAGGCTTCCCCGTCGAAGTGGAGCACGAGGACCTGGGCCGGAGCTTCACCTATCTGGGAGCGCCGTACCTTGCCCCCAAATCCCCCTACCGCATCCGCCACCGCGCCCCCCACATAGGCGAGCACAACCACCTGCTCGCCTAGGCTGCCCCAGTGCCCTCCCGACACCCCGTCATCTGCGGCATTGGCCTTAGCGACTATCCGGTGGTGCCGCACCTGAACTCGGTGCAGCACCATGCCCTGGCCGCCCGCCGTGCCATTGCCGACTGCGGCATCGCCAAGTCGGCCATCGACGGATATGTGAGCACCAGCGGCGGCGGGCCGGCAGCGGGCGACGACGCCGTGTCCATGGCCGAGTACCTGGGGGTGAACCACCGCTACATAGACGGGACCATGGTGGGGGGCTCGTCATTCGAGTTCCACGTGCAGCACGCCGCAGCCGCTATCCGGGAGGGGCTGTGCGACACCGTGCTGATCACCTACGGCTCTGATCAGCTCACCCGAATGGGAAGGGTGCTGGGAACCGGCGGGTTTCAGCGCGACGCCCAGCCCGTGACCGGGGCCATGCAAATGGCCACCCCCTACGGCCTGCCCTTGGTGGGGGCCTATGCCCTGGCGGCCCGCCGCCACATGCACGAGTTCGGCACCACCTCGGAGCAATTGGCCGAGATCGCGGTGGGGGTTCGGGAGTTCGCCGGCCTCAACCCTGATGCCCGCTACCGCGACCCCATCACCGTGGACGACGTGTTGAACAGCCGCATGATCGCCGATCCGCTGCACAAGCTTGATTGCTGCGTGATCACCGATGGGGGTGGTGCCCTGGTGATGACCACTGAGGAGATCGCCCGCGACCTGCGCCAGCCCCCGATCTACGTGCTGGGGGCGGCAGGTACCCAGACCCACTGGAACATCCACCAGATGCCCGACTTCACCGAGATGGGCGCCGCGGTGTGCGGACCGGCGGCGTTTGCCCAAGCGGGGGTGACACCGGCTGATATCGACACTGCCCAGCTCTACGACAGCTTCACCATCACCGTGATGCTGATGCTGGAGGGCTTGGGCTTCTGCGGCAAGGGAGAGGGCGGTGCCTATGTGGAGGAGGGCCACCTGCGCCGGGGCGGGTCTATGCCCACCAACACCGACGGCGGGGGCCTGTCGTCCAACCATCCCGGGATGCGGGGCATCTTCTTGCTGATCGAAGCGGTTCGCCAGCTCCGGGGCGACGCCGGCGAGGCCCAGGTGCCCGACGCGGAGTTGGCCCTGGCCTGCGGCTCGGGCGGCTGGCTGTCGGCCATCGCCACCGTGATCTTGGGCAAGGACCGGCCGTCATGAGGGTTGTGCGCGATCTTGAATGGCAGGGACCGGTCCCCGCTGGCGAGGGCGAGTACGGAGAGTTCTTCGCTGCCGCGGCTGAGGGCCGATTGCTCATCCAGCAGTGCCCGGAGTGCGGCCATCGCCAGCACTATCCCCGATCAATATGCACCGCCTGCGGCGCAGAGCCCGAGTGGATGGAGGCCGCCGGCACCGGCACCGTCTACACCTACACCGTGGTGCGCCAGTACGGAGTTCCCTCCTTTGCCGAGCTGCCCTATGTCCTTGCCATGATCGATCTTCCCGAGGGAGTGAGAATGTTCGGCGGCCTCACCGGCATCGACCCCGAAGTCGTAGAGATCGGCATGCCCGTGGCGGCCTACGCCCGCACCTACGACGACACCCACGCCATGGTCTTCTGGGAACCGAGCTAATGGACCTCAATCACGGTTCCTGATCCCTCTCCGACGCGGGCCATGATGGGGCCATGCACGACGACATCATTGCTGCGTTTGATATTTCCGACCAGGTGGCGGTGGTCACTGGGGCAGCTTCCGGCATCGGCCGGGGGACGGCGGTGACGCTGGCCAAGGCCGGAGCCTCGGTGGTGCTGGGCGATGTCGACGCCGACGGAATGGGCGAGACCGGCGGGGTGCTGGACGAGTTGGGAGCCAGTTGGTCGGCGGTGCCCACCGATGTGAGTGACAAATCCGCGGTGGAGGCTCTGGTGGCCGATGCGGTGAACCGCCATGGGCGGCTGGACATCATGGTGAACAACGCCGGAATCATCACCGACAGCCTGATCGTGGACACTACCCCTGAGCAGCTCGACCGGGTGATGAACGTGAACATCAAGGGCGTCTACTGGGGAACCGCAGCTGCGGGTCGGGCCATGGCCGATCAGAAGTCGGGGTCGATCGTGAACCTGTCGTCGGCCGGGGCCGACATGCCCGCGCCGATGATCTCGGTGTACGCCCTCACCAAGGCGGCGGTGAAGATGATCACCCGCACTGCGGCGGTGGAGATGGCCCCCATCCGAGTGAACGCGGTGGCCCCCGGTTCCATCGAAACCCCCATCTACGACCGCCATTTCCTTGACGACGACGGCAAGGTGGACCCCGAGCGCCAGAGGAACCACTTCGACACCATCGCCCAAATGAACCCCCTTGGCTATGTGGGCAACCCCAACGACATCGCCTACGCCATTCTGTATCTGTGCTCCGAGGCCGGGAGATTCGTGACCGGCCAAACCATGCGCCCCAACGGCGGCGTGGTGATGCCGCTGTAACCAGCCCGTAGCCTGTGTCCATGAAGTCCAAACGAAGCGTTAACCGCATCGCGGCACTGGTATCCGCTGTTCTTTTGTTTGCGGCTGCCTGCGGCGGCAACGACGACGATGCCGCCCCGGAGGCGGTTGAGGTTGCCCCAGTGCAGATCTTCGGACAGTCTCTAGGGCCGGCAGGAGATTCTCCAGCTGCTGATCCGGCAATCGGTCTTCCAGTGCCGGGGCTCTCAGGTTCAGCCATCGACGGTACGCCGCTTTCCTGGTCTCCGGGTGAGCGTCCAGCAGTCTTCGTGTTCCTGGCTCACTGGTGCCCGGCTTGTCAGGGAGAAGTCGCTGAGTACACCGGCTGGCTTGCCGCAGGAAACGAACTTCCCGACGGGGTGGACTTGATCAGCGTGGTCACCCTGGTGGACTCCAGCAGGGACAATTACCCGCCCAGCAAATGGCTGGCCGATGAAGACTGGCCGTTCCCTGTTCTGGTGGACAGTGCCGACAACGAGATTGCCGCCGCCCTCGGGCAGGCAGGCACACCATTTTGGGTCTTGGTGTTCAGTGACGGAACGTTGGCGTCTAGGGGAAGCGGTCGTATTCCCCCAGAAATTCTGACCAGGCACTTCAACCTACTATTGGCCGAAGCCGAAAGATAGGGTTTCCCCCCGTGACTGGATATCTAGAAGGCAAGAACATCGTCGTCACCGGTGCGGGCAACGGCATCGGCCGAGCCATCGCTATGGGCTGCGCCGCCGCCGGGGCCAATGTGGTGGTGGCCGACTATGGCGTGTCGCTAGACGGCTCCGATCCCTCGTCGGAGGTAGCCGACGCGGTGGTGGCCGAGATCGAGGCGGCCGGAGGAACCGCTCTGGCTCTGGCCTCTGACATCAGCACCATGGAGGGCGGCGCGGCCGCGGTCCAGGCTGCGGTGGACACTTGGGGGTCCATCGACGGTGCGGTGTGCGTGGCCGGCATCCTGCGGGAGCGGATGATCTTCAACATGACCGAAGAAGAGTTCGACGATGTGATCCGGGTACACCTCAAGGGCCACTTCACGGTGTACAAGCACGCCTCGGCCATTATGCGCAAGCAGGAGACCGGCGGGTCGCTGGTGGGGATCACCTCCGGGGCGTTCACCGGATCGACCTCCCAGTGCAACTACGCGTCGGCCAAGGGCGGCATCATCTCGCTCACCAAGAGCGCGGCGCTGGCTCTGAAGCGCTACGGCATCAACGCCAATTGCATCGCCCCCAGCGCCAAGACCCGGATGTCGGAGAACGTGCCGTTCGAGATCGAGGCTGGCGAGCCCGAAGACGTGGCGCCGTTGGCTGTGTACCTGCTCAGCGATGCTGCTCGGGATCTCACCGCTCAGGTATACACCGTGGTCGGTCCCCGCATATCGGTGTGGGCCCAGTTCGGTGAGGTTCGCTCCATGTACGCCCCCGAGAGCAGTTGGACCCCCGAAGGGATCGAGGAGTCGCTGCCCCGCACCATCGGCTTCGAAGAGCACCCCACCATGGCGCTATTGGAGGCGCAGGCCGCCCAGCGCCAGGCAGCTCAGGGCAGCTGATGTCCAGCGGCGCGCTCACGGGGCGGATCGCAGTCATCAGCGGCGCCGGGCGGGGCATCGGTCGCCACTACGCCCTGCTGTTCGCCGCCGAGGGGGCCAAGGTGGTGGTCAACGATCTGGGCTGTGCCGCCGACGGTACCGGCGCTGATCCGGAGGTAGCCCAGGCGGTGGTCGATGAGATCACTGCTGCCGGAGGCACAGCAGTGGCCAACTGCGACGACGTGGCCGAGATGACTGGGGCCGAATCGGTGCTGGCTCAGACGCTGGACGCCTTTGGCGGGGTGGACGTGGTGGTGAACAACGCTGGCATCCTGCGGGACAAGATGTTTGCCAGCATGAGCGAGGACGACTGGGACTCGGTGATCCGCGGCCACCTCAAGTCCACGTTCTGCATGACCCGGGTGTGCGCCGGCTGGTGGCGCGACCAGACCAAGGCCGGGGAGGCGGTGAATGCCTCGGTGATCAACATCAGCTCTACTTCGGGGCTGATTGGCCAGGTGGGCCAGTCGAACTACGGCGCAGCCAAGAGCGCCATTGCCGGCATGACGGTGATCATCGCCCAGGAGTTGGGCCGCTACGGGGTGCGGGTGAACTGCGTGACCCCCGCGGGGCGCACCCGCATGACTGAGGGGGCGCCGGGAGTGGCCGAGATGGTGGCCAAGCCCGCGGAGGGATTCGACGTGTACCACCCCTTCCACCCCGCTCCGGTAGTGGGGTGGCTGGCCACCGCCGACTGCGGTGTGACCGGTCGGGTGTTCATGGCCAAGGGCGGCGACGTCCGTTGGTACACCCCGTGGCTGCGCCAAGACTTCCTTGATACAGAGCGGGATTGGACCATCGCCGATTTGGCCGAGGCCATGAAGGATCTGCCGCCGGTCCCGGTATCGCCGTGAGCCGGGAAGTGCCGGCTGAGCCGCCGGGTCGGGGGCTGCTCGAGGGCAAGACCGTGGTGGTGACCGCCGCGGCGGGCACCGGCTTGGGCTTCGCCGCTGCTCGGCGGTGCCTGGCCGAGGGCGCCCAGGTGCTCATCAGCGACATCCATGGGCGGCGCCTGGACGAGGCCTCCAACCGCTTGGCTGAGGAGTTTGGTGTTCGGCCCGCCACCCAGCTGTGCAATGTGACGGTTGAGGAGGAGGTCCAAGCCCTGATCGACGCTGCGGTGGCCGAGTTGGGCCATGTGGACGTGATGATCAACAACGCCGGGTTGGGGGGCACCGCCAACTTGGTGGACATGACCGACGAGCAGTGGCAGGTGGTGATCGATGTCACCCTCAACGGCACCATGCGGACCACTCGGGCTGCCCTGCGCCACATGATGCCTCGGGGTTCGGGGGTCATCGTCAACAACGCTTCGGTGATGGGGTGGCGGGCCCAAGCTGGCCAGAGCCACTACGCCGCGGCCAAAGCCGGGGTGATGGCGCTCACCCGCTGCGCGGCCATCGAGGCGGCCGAGACTGGGGTCCGAGTCAACTGTGTGGCGCCCAGTCTGGCCATGCACCCGTTCTTGGCCAAGACATCCAGCCAGGAATTTCTCGACAGCTTGATCTCGCTGGAGGCGTTCGACCGGGCCGCCGAGCCGTGGGAAGTGGCCAACGTGATGGTGTTTCTGGCCAGTGACTATTCGACGTATATGACCGGGGAGATTGTCTCGGTCAGCTCCCAGCACCCCTAACCGAGAGCGGCGGCCAGAACAGAGCGGGCGGTGGCGTGATAGACGTGGGCCAGCTCAAGGTCCACGATCTGCCGGGGAATCTCGGGATCGAACCAGCCGTCGATCAAACCCCAGTGGTGGGGGCTCATCATGTAGTCCACCTTGAGCCCGTCAAGGGTGTAGTACTCCTGCTCCCAGCTATGGGTCCACCGGGTGCCTGGCGGGCCGACAACCCGGCTGAAAGCCCAGTTCACGATGGCCGGGATGTGGTCGGGCATGGCCATGAGGTCCCGTTCGAATGCGGCCACCGAATCAGCCGGTGCGTCGGGCTCAACCCGAAGCAGGAGGGTGCGCTTGATCTCCCCGGTGAAATCGGGATCGGCCAGCGAACCGTCGATGAGTTCCAGCTCGACCAAATCGACATCGGCCACATCCTCGAAACCGGGAGGGATAGGGTCGTCGATGCCGTCCCAGGTGAAGTGGCCGCCGCCTACCGTTCCCGGCAGGTGTTTGCCCAGCACCGCAGCCGACTCCAATTCGGCCACCCGAGAAGGATCAGCCCCTTCGGCCAGGGTCACCAGTGCCAGCGTTCGGCTCACTCTTCTACCTCGCCAATCTGATCGTCAATGAGGAACCGCCGCTGTCGCTCCACACAGCAGGCGTCCACCTCGGCCCAGAACCCGGCCACGGAGGGATCTCGTCCGGCGGCGCCCCGCATCGCCCACCACGCAGCCGCATCGGGCACCGACCACAGGTACACCAGCGTGTTGGGCTGGTCGAACAGCTCAATCGGCGGTGTCAGCCACGTCTGCTCCAACGTCATGCCCCGCGCTTTGGCCCCCGCCATGTAGCCCTCGGTCATCAGCCGACGCACCTCGTCCAGCCGTCCGGGCTCGACAGTCAACTCGTCCAAGACGTGAATCTTCCCGACCACGCCCTCACGCTAGTGGTGTCCTAGATTGCGGGCCGGAGGGAAGACGGGAAATTGGAGCAATGAACCATCAGCGGCGCATCCCTCTGGAAGGGTGCGTGAACTTCCGAGACCTGGGCGGCTACGCCAGCTCATTGGGCGGAACCACCAAGTGGGGAGTGCTGTTCCGGGCTGACTCGCTGCACCAGCTCAGCCCAGCGGACGCCGAGGTGATAACGGGCCGGTTGGGTGTCCGCACCGCCGTGGACCTGCGGGCAAACGACGAGCGGGAACGGGTTGGGGTGCTCGACCCGACACTTGGTGTCGTCGAGCATCACGTGGGCACCACCGACCGAACCATGCACACCTATGAGCGACCCGATCCCGACTTAGCGACCCGCTCTTTTGGCCAGCTCTACGAGAACATGATCAGCAGTGGGGGAGAGCGGTTTGCCGCGGCAATCGAAGTGGTGGCCGATCCCGATCAGTGGCCGACTGCATTTTTCTGCATGGCCGGAAAAGACCGCACCGGCTGTCTGGCCGCGATGATTCTGGGATTGGCCGGGGTAGATCGCCAAGACATCGTGGGTGATTACGCGGCCACCGCTCCTGCCGTGCCGGCAATCCGAGAACGGTCCCTGGCCGAGTTGCCCGATATGGCCAAAGTGTGGGCGAAGCTGCCCGACGACATAACCAATGCCCCCATCAGCGCAATTACCGAGCTTCTGGACATCGTGGACGACCGGTGGGGCGGTCTTGAAGGGTATGCCTTGGCCTACGGGGTCAAGCCCCAGACAATCGAGCGCCTGCGGGCGTCCCTATTGGTCTGACCTCGACTAGGGCTCCACAACCACCTTGAGGGTGGGGGAGTCACTGGCCGCCAGAGCGAATGCCTCACCGGCGGCGTCGAGGGGGAAGCGCTGGGTAATCATGGCCTCAGCGATCTCAGGGCGATGGGCCAGCAGGGCGGCGGCGGAGTCAAAGGCCCGGCCCGCTCCGTGGTGGCCGTAGAACGTTCCCCACACCGCGGTCAGCTCCTTGAGCACCCAGGGCAGCACCTCGAACAGCTTGTTTTGGTAGTAGCCGGCCACCAGCAGCACGGTTCCACCAGGGCGGGCCACCTCGGCGGATCGGGTAATGGATCGCTCCGAGCCGTCACCCTCGATGACAACGTCGTAGGTGCCCGACAAACCCACCCCCAGGCCCATCTGCTCTGCGGCGGAGGTATGCAGGTCGTTGTCGGGCTCCACGTCCACCACGCAGCCCCGCCAGCGAGCGGCGGCCCCGCCTAGCAGCCCGAACCCGGTGATACCGGGGCCCACCACCGCCACCCGGTGGCGGCTCTCCAGCCGGCCCAGCATCAGGCTATGGATGTTCACCGCCAGCGGCTCGCACAAGCAGGCGTTGGCCACGTCCAATCCGTGGGGCAGCCGCACCAGGCACCGCTCGGGCAGAATTATCTCGTCGGCCATGCCTCCGTCGAAGGCCACTCCGGCAATCATCTCGTGCGACTTCTCGCACAAGTGGTAATCGCCCATCCCGCAGAACTCGCAGACGCCGCAGGGCACCATCGGCTCGATCGCCACCGGGGTGCCGTCGTCCAGCACTCCGGCGAACTCGTGGCCGAAAGTCATCTCGCGGGGACCGAAGCCCACCATGTTCAGGTCGGTCTGACAGATGCCCACCGAGCGGGGCCGGATCCGCACCCCGTCGGTGTCGCCCACCGCCACCTTGGTGGGCACCGGCACCTCCACCGGGCGGATGCCCTCGGGCGTGTGGCGCACTGCCCTCACGCCGAAAGGCCCCGCTTCTTGAACTCGCTCTGGGCGTACACAATGCCGCCCAAGTGCTCGTCGGCGTCGGGTGAAGTGGCCAGCCAGGCCACCACCGCGCCGATGGTGGCCGGCTCTCCGCCGGGATACGGGAACGATCCCGCAGTGTTGCGAGCCCGGGCGGCCTCGGTGATCACATAGCCGGGGTCGATGCTGAAGCACCGGATGCCGTCGGGGCCGTGCTCCACGTGGATGTGCGGTGTCATGCGGGTGAACGCCCCCTTGCTCATGGCGTAGGCCATGCCCCAGCCCCCTTTGCCGATGGGGCCGGGCGGATCGGTGTAGGCCGAGGCGGAGATCATATTCACGATGGTTCCCGAGCCCTGCTCCACCATCGCGGCCAGCACCCGCTCGGTGATCGCCATCTGGGCGAACACGTTTCCCTCGAACAGCTTGTGAACCTCGGGCTCTTCCAGGTCCAGGAACGGGGTCATGCTCACTTTGCCCTGGTAGATGGCGTTGTTCACCAACACATCGAGATGGCCGAAATGCTCCAACGCTCCATCGATGCATGCCGTTACGCTTTCTCGGTCCAACAAGTCCATGGTGAATGCCACGCCCTGTTGTCCCTCGGCTTCGATGGCGGCCACGGTGGTGTCGAGTCCGCCGGGAATGGTGAGGTTGGGGTCGTACATGTCCCGGCCTGCTCCGTCCACCAGGGTCCGGGCCGACACGGCCACGTCGAAGCCGGCCCTAGCCAATGCGATGGCACTGCCCTTTCCGATTCCCCGGCTGGCTCCGGTGACCAAGGCGGTCTTTCGATCATTGGCGCTCATCTGGGTCTCTGCCTTTCGATTGCTCCGACTCGCAGGCATACCGTAGGGCCATGGGTCCGCTAAAGGGAATGCGCATCATTGAACTGGCCGGTATCGGGCCGACCCCGTTTGCCGGCATGATGCTGTCGGACATGGGCGCCGAGGTGATCCGGGTCGACCGGGTGGGCGGCCCGGGCAACCCGGTGGCCTCGCAGTCGGGCCCCATGGAGCGGGGCAAGCGCACCGTGGCTTTCGACTTGAAGCAACCCGAGGGAGTGGAAGCAGTGCTCCGTCTGGTCGAGTCGTCCGACGGGCTTTTCGAGGGTTTTCGGGCCGGGGTGGCCGAGCGCCTCGGCGTCGGACCCGATGCGTGCCTGGACCGCAATCCCAACCTGGTCTACGGGCGCATGACCGGTTGGGGCCAATCCGGGCCATTGGCCGACCGGGCTGGCCACGACATCAACTACATCTCATTGGCCGGACCGCTGGCCCACATCGGGCGGACAGGACAGCCGCCGTCGGTGCCGCTCAACCTCATCGGCGACTTCGGGGGCGGCTCGGTGTTCCTGGTGCTGGGCATGGTGGCCGCATTGTTGGAAGTGGCTCGGGGCGGCGTCGGCCAAGTGGTGGACGCGGCCATGGTGGACGGTGCCGCCTATCTGCTGTCTCCCCTATACGCGGCCCACGCCAGCGGGTTCTGGACCGACGAATACGGGGCCAATTTCTTGGACTCCGGGGCCTACTTCTACGAGGTGTACGGCACTGCCGACGGCAAATGGCTGGCGGTAGGCGCCATCGAGCCCCAGTTCCACGCCGAGTTCATGGCCGGGATTGGTCTGGCCAACGCCGACGACCTGCCCGACCAGATGGACCGGGACCGGTGGCCCGAGATGAAGCAGCGGGTGGGCGAGATTATCGCCGAGCGCAGCCAAGAGGAGTGGGTGGCCGTGTTCGACGGCACTGACGCCTGCGTCACCCCGGTGCTGACCATGGGCCAGACCCCGGCCCACCCCCACGCTGTGGCCCGCGATTCGTTCTTCCAGTTCGACGGCGTCAACCAGCCCCGCCCTGCCCCCCGATTCGAAGGCACCCCTTCTGAGCCCGCAATGGCGTCACAGCAAGCAGGGGCTGACACCGATGCGGTGCTCTCTGAGTTGGGGTACTCCGCTGAGAATGTGAAAGAGCTCCGGTCTTCGGGGGCGGTGGCCTGAAACGGCGTACCGGTAATTTCGCCGCTTTTGGCGGAACCGTCAGTACCGTTGGGGCGTCGTAGATGGTGATTGGAAAGAGGATGCCATCATGCCCATCTTGAGACTGCTATTGCCCTTGGTCTTGGCCTGCGTCGTGGCCGCGGCCTGCTCCAGCGACAGTGACGACAGCGCCCCTTCGGTGGCCGCTACCGAATCCCCTTCCGTTGAGACCACTCAGCCTGCCCAAACTCCTGCCCCGGAACCGACGATTGCCGAAGAAGGGCCCTCGAACGCCCAGCAAGAGTTAGCCGACGCGATCTTCACTGCGATGCTGGATGATGACGAGCGCCCAGCCGCCGTGACGGAAGGCCAGCTCCGTTGTTTGGGCGACGGCGTTGCCGGTGTCTTCTCCGCCGATCGGCTCAATGAACTGGGCATTACTGGTGCACGCGTCACCGCCGCCTATACCGATAGGGGCACCTTTGCCTTAGGCGATGACTACGACATCACTGAGAGTGAGGCATCACAAGTAGTGGACGTTTCCATTGAGTGCTTGGACTGGCGAACCGTCATAGCTGCGGCAATCACGCAGGAGGGCATTCCTGCGGACCAGGCCAATTGCATTGCATCCGAGCTCTCAGATGAGTCGATTCGCTCTTCGGTGGAGAGCGGGTTGATCTCCCAGTCGGAGGATGATCTCGGGATCGCCGAGTCGGAGGCTTTGGGAGCAATGCAAGCTTGTGTCGACATTCGAGACCTGCTGTTCCAGACATTCGTCCAAGACGGCCTTTCCGAGGGGAGCGCCCGCTGTGTCGCCGACGGCTTGCCCGAAGAGCTGGTCGAGATGATGCTCGAAGGGCCGGAGCTCGACGACGAAGAGGCAGCCTTGGAACTCATGGGCGAGCTGATGGCGCTTCAGAACCGATGCCTGACCCCCGAAGAAATTGAGTCGATGGGCGGGTCGTCTAGCCTCCAGTAGTCGTGAACTCGATTACCAACGTAGAAATCGGCTGAGGGGGGATGTGAACGTTGCGCCCTCGCTGGATTATTCCGATTCTCCTTGTATCCCTGATGGGCGCGGCCTGCTCGAGCGACAGCCAGGACAGTGCACCGTCCGCGGCGACAACCCAGGCTCCCGCGGTCCAACCCACCGAGGCGGTTGAAGCCCCTCGGCAGGAGTTGGCCGACACGTTTGCCAAGCTGGTCTTGGAAGACGAACTGGTCACCAGTTTCATGACACGACAGGAGATCACCTGCCTGGCCGAGGGCGCATTCACTGTCTTCACCGACGAACGGCTCGGAGAGCTGGGACTCAACCCAGAATCGTTTGCCGAGGCATACCAGCAACCGGGTTTGTTCGTATTCGGGGACTGGTTCGACCTCACCGATCGTGAGGCGTTCGATCTTGAGAACCTGTCTTTGGGGTGCGTCGACTGGCGGAACTTTGTGGTCAACGTCTTGGTGGCAGAGGGTGAGCCGATGGATCTAGCCGAGTGCATCGCCTCCCAAATCTCAGTTGAAGGGCTGCGGGACGTCGTGAGGGATGCGATGGTGGTCGACACGGGGGAAGGCTTCGGGGAGGCGCAAGACGAGGTGGCATCGGCTCTGGCTGCTTGCTACCTGAATGAGCCTTCGACGAGCGTCTCGTAGTTGAACAGCCCGCCGGTGCGCCGACAGCGCTTACCGTTTTGCTACTCCCGGTAGTACACCGCCTCGGCGGTGGTCTCGCCGTCGGTGCCTACCCGGCCGTCGCCGGTCATGGCAATGAGATGGGCCAGCACTGAGCGAGCAGCGGGCTCGTGCAGCTCGGGGGCCACGTCGGCGTACATCACCTTCACCATCTCGGTGATGGTCTGCGGCCCGGTGGCCAGGCACTCCAGGATCTGGCGCTCCCGGTCCAGGCGGTGGGCATAGAGGGCCTCCACGAGAGCGTGGGGCTCGGTGACCGGCGGGCCGTGGGTAGGCCAGTACACCCGGTCGTCGGGGGACTCGGCCAAGAGCCGCAGGCTGGCCAGGTAGTCGGTCATGTTGCCGTCGGGCGGAGGAACGATGGTGGTTGACCAGCCCATGATGTGATCGCCGGTGAACACCCCGGCCGCTTCTCGCCAGCGGTAGGCAATGTGGTTGGAGATGTGGCCTGGGGTGTACAGGCACTCGAAGCTCCAACCCGGTCCCTCCACCACATCCCCGTGGACCACTGCCGCGTCGGGCGCGAAGTGGAGATCGCCCCTCTCTTCGCTCTTGCCGTCGTCGTCATCAGCAGGTGGATGGGGGCCGAACCCATAGGCCGGGGCGCCGGTGGCCTCGGCTACCGCCTGTGACGCGGGGGAGTGGTCACGGTGAGTGTGGGTTATGAGCAGGGCCTCCACCTGCTCGCCGTCCACCGCGGCCAGGACGGCTTCGATGTGATCGGCGTCGTCGGGGCCGGGATCGACTATTGCCACCCGACCCTGTCCAACGATGTAGGTGCCGGTGCCCCGGTAGGTGAACTTGCCCGGGTTGTTGGCCACCACCCGGCGCAGGCCAGGGGCCATCTCCACCACCGCGCCGTAGTCCACCTCCGGCTCGGTCACAAACGG
Source organism: Acidimicrobiia bacterium (assembly GCA_022821105.1). Lineage (GTDB taxonomy): Bacteria > Actinomycetota > Acidimicrobiia > Acidimicrobiales > Bin134 > Poriferisocius. Next base: position 4,045 of record JAJEEH010000177.1, on the reverse strand, counting down.
GATGCTCACCGCCACTGTGGGGCTCTCCCGACCGGTCAGGCGTCCTCGGCGGCCACCTCGCCGGTGGATACGCCCAGATAAGCCGGCTTCTCGCCCCCGCCGTGAACCTTTATGTTGGCCCCCGACATCCAACGGGCCATGGGCGAGGCCAAGAACAGGCACACGTCGGCCACGTCGTCGGGCTGGCCCATGCGGCCCAAAGCGATGGTCTCGCCCACCGCGGCGATTCCCGCCTCGTCGCCGTAGTAGAGGTGGGCGTCTTCGGTCACAATCAGCCCGACGGTCACGGTCAGAACCCGGATCTTGGGTCCCCACTCCACCGCCAGCGTCTCGCTCAGGTTCAACAGTCCGGCCTTGGCCGCCCCGTAGGCGATCCCCATGGGATTGGGCCGGATGCCCGACACCGACGAGATGTTGAGGATTACCCCGCCGCTGTCCTGATCCTGCATCACCGGATACACCGCCTGGCTGAACGCCATCGGAGCCATCAGGTTTAAGGCCACGATCTTCTCGTTGAACCGGGGCGACACCGTGGCCGATTCGGCCGGGGGGGCGCCGCCGGCGTTGTTGATGAGGGTGTCGACCCGCCCGGTGTTTTCCACGGCGGCCTCCACCACGCCAGCGATCTGCTCGGGATCCCGCACGTCGGCGGCCACGAACCGCGCCTCACGGCCTTCGGCGGTCACCGGCTCCTCCGGCGGGCGGCGGGCGCAGATCACCACGTCGGCACCCGCAGCCAAAAAGCGGGTGGCCATCCCCCGGCCCAGCCCCTTGGTGCCGCCGGTGACGATGGCGGTCTTGCCGGTGAAATCGAGGTCATTCATTGCTGCCAGTGTGCCCCATGCGGGCTTTCGGGACCATGACCACACCGAAGGAGGCTGTTCTGCCAGTGTGGGCCGGGTCACGGGCGCGGGCTATCGTCGCCGCCATGGTCGACAAGCGGATGACCGAAGACGAGGTCGTCTCCGAGCTGAAAGACGGCATGACCATTGGCATCGGCGGCTGGGGATCCCGGCGCAAGCCCATGTCGCTGGTGCGGGCGATATTGCGCTCCGATCTGAAGGACCTCACCGTGGTGGCCTACGGGGGACCCGACATCGGGCTGCTGTGCGCGGCCGGCAAGGTGCGCCGGGCGGTGTACGGGTTTGTGTCGCTGGACTCCATCCCGCTGGAGCCCCACTTTCGCCAGGCCCGCCAGAGTGGGGCCATCGAGTTCACCGAACTGGACGAGGGCGCTTTCTACCTGGGGCTTCTGGCCGCCTCCCACCGGGTGCCGTTCTATCCCACCCGGGCCGGTCTGGGCTCCGACATGCTGGTAATGAACCCCGATCTGCGCACGGTGACCTCGCCCTATGACGACGGGGAGGAGTTAGTGGCCATCCCCGCCTTCAAGCTCGATGCCGCGTTGATCCACATGAACCGGGCCGACGCCGGCGGCAACGGCCAGTTCTTGGGACCCGATCTCTATTTCGACGACCTGTTCGCCATGGCCGCCGACAAGACATACCTGAGCACCGAGAAGATCGTGCCCACCGAGAGCCTTCTCGACGAGGGATCGGTACACACGCTGCGCATCCAGCGCATCTTCACCGACGGCGTGGTGGAGGCCCCGCGAGGAGCGCACTTCACCGAATGCCCGCCCGACTACGGGCGCGACGAGGCCTTCCAGCGGGAGTATGCCGCCACCGCCCGCGACCCCGAGGCCTGGGAGGCGTTCCGCTCCACCTACCTCGACGCTCCCTCCCATGCGGAGTACCTGAAGGCGCTGGAGGCCCGGTCATGAGCAGCATCGCCGAAGCAACCATCGACGAGATCTGCGTGGTGGCCTGCGCCGAGGCCTTCCGGGGTGACGGCGAGATCCTGTGCAACCCGATCGGAACTGTGCCCATCGTGGGCGGTCGCCTGGCCCGGGCCACCTTCGAGCCCGACTTGGTGTACACCGATACCGTGGCGGTGCTGCCCGCCAACAACTTTCCGGTGGGAGATCCCGACGCCCCCAAGGTGGTGGAGTCTTGGGTGCCCTACCGCACCGTGTTCGACATCGTGTGGTCGGGCAAGCGCCATGTGTTGATGGGGGCCAGCCAGATCGACCAGTGGGGCAACCAGAACATCGCCGCCATCGGCGACTTCCGCCAGCCCAAGGCCCAGCTCCTCGGCTTGCGGGGCGCCCCGGGCAACCTGGTCAACCACACCACCAGCTATTGGGTGCCTAACCACTACACCCGCTCATTCGTGGCGTCGGTGGATGTGGTGTCGGGGCCGGGCTACGACCGGATGCGGGAACTGGGCTCGCCGAGCAACCGCTTCCACGAGGTGCGCCGGGTGGTGTCCAACCTCGGAGTATTCGACTTCCAGACCGACGACAACCGCATGAGAATCGCTTCGGTCCACCCCGGCGTGACCGTGGAGCAGGTGATCGAGGCCACTGCGTTCGAGCTGGCCGGCACCGACGACGTAGTCGAGACTCGGCTGCCCAGCGACGAGGAACTTCACCTGATCCGCGAGGTGCTCGATCCCGGCGGCGCTCGCAAAGCCGAGTTCCGCTGAGCACTTGATGGCTGCAGATCCCCGACTCCAGACCCGGGTGTGCCAGCTGTTCGGGGTGGAGTACCCCATCGTGCAAACCGGAATGGGCTGGGTGTCAGGAGCCCGACTGACCGCGGCCACCTCCAACGCTGGCGGCCTGGGCATCATCGCCGCGGCCCCACTGACGTTCGATCAGATGGTGGAGACCATCGATGCCGTGGCCGGTGCCACCGACCGGCCTTTCGGTGTAAACCTCCGCACCGACGCCGCTGACATCGACCGCCGGGTCGACCACATCATCGCGGCGCAGATCCCGGTGGCCAGCTTCGCCCAGGCTCCCGGCGAGGCCATCGTCATGAAGCTGAAGGACGCCGGCGTGGCTGTGGTTCCCACCATCGGCGCCCCCCGCCACGCCGAGAAAGTGGCGGCCTGGGGGGTCGACGCGGTGATTGCCCAGGGGGCAGAGGGCGGAGGCCACACCGGCCCTATCGCCACCACGCTGCTTTTGCCCGCAGTGATCGACACCGTCGACATCCCGGTCATCGCCGCCGGCGGCATGGTGGACGGCCGCTCGCTGGCCGCGGCCCTGGCCTTCGGGGCCGACGGCGTGGCCATGGGCACCCGGTTCCTGCTGTCGTCCGACAGCGATGTGCCCGACCACGTAAAGGCCCTCTATCTCGACACAAAGCTCACCGGCACGGTGGTCACCACCGCGGTGGACGGCGTGCCCCAGCGGGTGATCAACACCGACGTGATCTCCCGGTTGGAGCGGTCGGGACCGCTCTCGTTTATCCGGGCCGCCCGCAATGCGCTGAAGTTCCGAGCCCTCACCGGCGTGGGCTACCGCCAGCTCCTTTCGGAGGGGTTGGCCATGCGCCGCAGCCTGGGCCTCACCTGGGCCCAGATGGCCATGGCGGCCAACGCGCCCATGATGACCAAGGCCGCCATGGTGGACGGCCACCCCGAGGTCGGCATCCTCCCCACCGGCCAGGTGGTGGGCAGCATCGACGCCCTCCCCAGTTGCCAGGAGATCATCGACTCCGTCGTCGCCGAAGCCACCGAGGTCTTGGATCGCTTGGCCGGTTCGGGCCCAACGTCCAGCAATCCGTAGAGTTCTGCGCTGATGGATCTGTCGTTCACCCCGGCGGAAGAGGAGTTCCGGGACGAGGCTCGCACCTGGCTGGCCGAGAATGTGCCCGCCGAGCCGCTGGCCTCCATGGACACCCTGGACGGTTTTGAGGAACACCGGGCGTGGGAGCACATCTTGTTCGACGCCGGGTGGGCGGTGGTGTCGTGGCCCGAGCGCTACGGCGGCCGCGAGGCGTCGCTGGTGGAGTGGCTGATCTTCGAGGAGGAGTATTGGGCGTCAGGTGCGCCCGGGCGGGTTTCGTCCAACGGGGTGAGTCTTTTGGCCCCCACCATCTTCGACTTCGGCACCCCTGAGCAGCAGGACCGCTTCCTGCGGCCCATGGCCCGGGGCGACGAGATCTGGGCTCAGGGCTGGTCGGAGCCCGACGCC
>JAJEEH010000164.1 GCA_022821105.1 Acidimicrobiia bacterium | reverse complement strand
ACGGGAAGGTTTGGCACCTCGATGTCGGCTCATCGCATCCTGGGGCTGAAGCAGGTCCCAAGGGTTGGGCTGTTCGCCCATTAAAGCGGTACGCGAGCTGGGTTTAGAACGTCGTGAGACAGTTCGGTCCCTATCCTCTGTAGCCGAAGGTGATTTGAGGAAAGCTGTCCCTAGTACGAGAGGACCGGGACGGACGCAGCTCTCGTGTGCCAGTTGTTCTGCCAAGGGCATGGCTGGTTAGCGACCTGCGGCAAGGATAACCGCTGAAAGCATCTAAGTGGGAAGCCTGTTCCAAGATGAGATCACCCACCGGGATAACCGGGTAAGGCCCGTGGCAGAACACCACGTTGATAGGCCGGAAGTGTACGCATGGCAACATGTTCAGCTAACCGGTACTAATCGGCCGAGGGCTTGGTTCTACATCACTAACTCGATGTCGAACTGGATGTTCGTGCTCGCTGTGGAGTTCTTGAAGCTCTGCCTCTTTGACAAGAACATAAAGGTTTCGGTGGCGATGGCGGTGGGGTCACACCCGTTCCCATTCCGAACACGGAAGTTAAGCCCACCAGCGCCGATGGTACTTGGGTGGAGACGCCCTGGGAGAGTAGGTCGCCGCCGGATTTCGCAAGAGATGGGGAGCCGAGAGGCTCCCCATCTTCGTTTAACCACTGGAAACGGGGCTGTCCCAGTAGACTCATGCGGTGTCTTCCGGAGGAGGTTCTGCCCGTAAGCCTCCCAATCGCCGGGGGCCACCCCGCCAGTCTGGGCCCCAGAACCGCCGGAAGGGCAGGCCACCCCGATCCCAGGATCAGCGGCGGGACAAGCCAACCCGATCCCAGGATCAGCGGCGGGAGAAGCCACACCCGCCCAAAGGGCCGAGGCACATGGGCTCGGTGGCCCGCAAGGGGGCAGCCAAGATCCACGAAGAACCCTTGCCGGTGGAGGACAAAACCCAACCAGAAGAAGAACTGACCCCTGAAGAGGCCGAGGAAGCCCGCCTGCGCGCCGAGCGCCGCGCCGCTCGCCAAGCACGCACCCAGCAGCTTCGGTCAGAGGCCAAAGAGGCGGTTGAGCGCGGCAATCTCAGCGACGCCCCGGCCAAGAAGCCGGAAAAGCGGACGCGGGGCCGTCGGCGCCCGCCGCTGTCGGAGAGCGGCTCGTCGTCTCAGGCCCAGAAGTTGGAGGAGGCAGTCGGCCAACGGATGGCGGCGACGCTTCGCCAGCGGCTTGTGAGGGCCGAGGAGGCCTATGAGCTGGAGGACTACCGCAGGGCTTGGCGGTCAATGGACGGCATGGCCAAAGAAGCTCCCAAAGTGCCCGAGGTGCGGGAGCTGGCTGGCTTGACCCTCTACCGGCTGGGAAGGTGGGAGTTGGCCGCCCGAGAGCTGGAAGCTCTCCGAGAGCTCACGGGGCGAACAGATCTCCATCCCGTGTTGGCCGACTGCTACCGGGCTCAGCGTCGGTGGACCGACGTAGAACTGATCTGGGCCGAACTGCAAGCCTCCGATGAAAGCTCGGCGGTACATGCGGAGGGGCGGATTGTGGCTGCTGGCGCGCTGGGCGACCAGGGGAAGCTCAATGAGGCGGTCGGCATGCTGTCCAAGAACTTCCAATTGCCCCGCCGAGCCAAAGAGCACCACCTGCGCCAGGCCTACGCCCTTGCTGATCTGTGTGAGCGGGCCGGGGAATTGCCCAGGGCTCGGCAGCTTTTCGACTGGCTGATCGACCAAGACGAGCTCTATGTGGACGTGGCGGAGCGTTTGGATGCTCTTCGGTAGCGAAAAACCCCTGGGAATACCCCTTGTAGTTTCAGCTCGCCGGTAAGGTGAGAATTATCGGCACATGGTTCGAAGGAGTAGGCGACCATGGACATCCAAGGACTGTTGGGCGACGAGGCTGAATCGCTTCTGTCGTACGAATCCAAGACCATTCCCCGGGAAGATCTGAGCCTTCCCGGCCCCGACTTTGTGGACCGGGTAATGACTGGCACCGACCGCTCGCCGCAGGTGCTTCGCAACCTCCAGTCGCTGTTCGACCATGGCCGGCTGGGTGGCACCGGCTACGTGTCCATCCTGCCGGTGGACCAGGGTATCGAGCACTCGGGAGCGGCCTCATTCGCCCCCAATCCCCGGTACTTCGACCCGGCCGGCATCGTCGAGCTGGCCATCGAGGGTGGCTGCAATGCGGTGGCCTCTACCTTCGGCGTGCTGGGGGCTACATCTCGGCGCTTTGCCCACCGCATTCCGTACATCGTCAAGCTCAATCACAACGAGCTGCTCACCTACCCCAACAAGTTCGACCAGGTGATGTTCGGATCGGTGGACCAGGCTTTCGACTTGGGCGCGGCCGGGGTGGGGGCCACCATCTACTTCGGCTCAGAGGAGGCCACCCGCCAGATCCAGGAGGTGGCCGAGGCCTTCCACCGGGCCCACGAGCTCGGGATGTTCACCGTGCTGTGGTGCTACCTGCGGAACTCGGGATTCAAGGTGGACGGCACCGACTACCACGCATCGGCCGATCTCACCGCTCAGGCCAACCACATCGGGGTGACCATCGAGGCCGACATCATCAAGCAAAAGCTCCCCGAGAACAACGGCGGCTACAACGCCCTCGGGTTCGGCAAGACCCACAAGCTGGTCTACGACGAGCTCACCACCGACCACCCCATCGACCTCACCCGCTGGCAAGTGGCCAACTGCTACATGGGCCGCATCGGGCTGATCAACTCTGGGGGCGCGTCATCAGGGGCCAGCGATATGGCCGAGGCGGTGCGCACCGCGGTGATCAACAAGCGGGCCGGCGGCCTCGGACTCATCAGCGGCCGCAAGGCCTTCCAACGCCCCGTCGCCGAGGGCGTCGAACTCCTCAACGCCATCCAAGACGTCTACCTCTCCGATTCAATCACCGTGGCGTAGGCGGGCGACCGGGCTGCTTTTGGGTGAGGATGTGCCACTTGCGGCGGTCCACTGGGTAACCTCGGAGTTCGGCGTCGCTTAAGCGAGGGGCCATCTGGGATCAAGGAGGATTCCGTGACTGACACCGTGCCGCGTACCGTCGGGACGCAGGAGCTGAGCCGTCTGGTGGTTCGTTTTGCGGGCGACTCCGGCGATGGAATGCAGCTCACTGGCGACCGCTTCACCAGTGCCAGCGCGCTGTTCGGCAACGATCTGGCCACACTGCCGGAATTCCCCGCCGAGATCCGGGCGCCGCAGGGAACCTTGGCTGGCGTGTCCGCCTTCCAAGTGCAGGTGTCCGACCACGACATCACCACCCCGGGCGACGCGCCCAACGTGTTGGTGGCCATGAACCCCGCCGCTCTGCGCAAGGAACTGGTCCACTTGGAGTTCGGCGGGACCATCATCGTCAACCAGGACGCGTTTGTAGAGCGCAACCTGACCAAGGCCGGCTACGACAGCGACCCGCTAGATGACGGCAGCCTCGACAACTACACCCTGTTCAAGGTGCCGATGACCACCATCACCAAAGAGGTCTGCAAGGACCTGGGGGTGAAGCCCCGCGACGCCGAGCGGTCCAAGAACTTCTTCGCCCTGGGGCTTCTTTCCTGGCTATACAACCGGCCGGCCCAGCCCACACTCGACTGGATAACCGCCAAGTTCAAGCGCCAGCAGCTGATCGCCGACGCCAACACGGCCGCCTTCAAGGCGGGCATGGCCTTCGGCGAGACCGCCGAGCTGTTCGACTTCACCTATGAGGTGAAGCCCGCGGTGCTGGAGCCGGGCACCTACACCAACGTTAACGGGAACACCGCGCTGTCCTGGGGACTGGTGGCCGCCAGCCAACAGGCCAAAGTCCCCTTGTTCTTGGGGTCGTATCCCATCACTCCCGCCAGCGACATCCTCCACGAACTGAGCCAGCGCAAGAACTTCGGGGTCCGCACCCTCCAGGCCGAGGACGAGATCGCCGCGGTGTGCGCCGCGCTGGGAGCATCCTTCGGCGGCCATCTGGGAATTACCACCACCAGCGGACCGGGCATCGCCCTCAAAGGCGAGACCATCGGCTTGGCCGTCAGCCTCGAGCTTCCCCTGCTGGTGATCAACATCCAGCGGGGCGGGCCGTCCACCGGGCTGCCCACCAAGACCGAGAGCGCCGACCTCATGCAGGCCATGTACGGGCGCCACGGGGAGTCGCCGGTGCCCATCGTGGCTGCCTATTCCCCGTCGCAGTGCTTCTTCGCCGCCATCGAGGCAGCTCGCATTGCCCTGAAGTACCGCACGCCGGTGATCCTGCTGTCCGACGGCTACCTGGCCAACGGCAGCGAGCCCTGGCTTCTGCCTGACGTGTCGTCCCTGCCCGACCTGACGGTGGAGTTCGCCACCGGGCCCAACCACACCGAGGAAGACGGCACCGAAGTGTTCTGGCCCTACCTGCGCGACCCTGAGACCAAGGCCCGCCCCTGGGCGGTGCCGGGGACCCCAGGCCTCACCCACCGAATCGGCGGCATTGAGAAAGAAGACGGCACCGGCAACATCAACTACGAGCCCGACAACCACGGCTACATGGTGAAGCTGCGCGAGGAACGGGTCGCCCACATCGCCAACGACATCCCGCCCACCATGCTGGACGGCGACGTCGACGACGCCGATCTGCTGGTGCTGGGCTGGGGCTCCACCTGGGGCGCCATCACCAGCGCAGTCATGCGGGCCCGTTCGGAAGGGCACAAGGTGGCCCATGCCCACGTGACCCACTTGAACCCGCTGCCCAAAGACTTGGGCGACATCGTCCGCCGCTATCCCAAGGTGCTGGTGCCGGAGATGAACCTGGGCCAGTTCTGCCGGATCATCCGGTCCGAGTTCCTGGTCGACGCCCAATCGGTGGCCAAGGTGGAGGGAGTTCCCTTCACCGCAGCCGAACTTCACCGCCACATCAACGGAGCCCTTGATGACTGACGTGCCCACAACCACCAAGGCCGACTGGACCAGCGACCAAGAGGTCCGCTGGTGCCCCGGTTGCGGGGATTACTCGATCCTGACCGCGGTGCAACTCCTCATGCCCGAACTCGGCGTGCGCCGAGAGGACACCGTGTTCGTCTCGGGGATTGGCTGCGCCGCCCGGTTCCCCTATTACATGAACACCTACGGGATGCACGGCATCCACGGGCGGGCGCCTGCTTTGGCCACCGGCCTGGCCATGGCCCGTCCCGAGCTGCACGTGTGGGTAGTGGGCGGAGACGGCGACATGCTGTCCATCGGCGGCAATCACCTGCTCCATGCGCTGCGCCGCAATGTGAATCTCAACATCCTGCTGTTCAACAACCAGATCTACGGGCTGACCAAGGGCCAGTACTCGCCCACCAGCGAGATAGGCAAGGTCACCAAGTCGACGCCGGCCGGCAGCATCGACGAGCCGTTCAACCCCATCTCGGTGGCTCTGGGAGCGGAGGCCAGCTTCGTGGCCCGCACCCACGACATGGACCGCCAGCACATGATGGACATGTTCCGGCGGGCCCACGATTTCCCCGGAGCCTCCTTTGTGGAGGTCTTCCAGAACTGCAATGTGTTCAACGACGGGGCGTTCGGGGCCATCACCAAGAAGGACAAGCGGGCCTCCATGCTCATTCACCTCGAGCACGGCCAGCCCATCCGCTTTGGCGAGAACAACGAGAAGGGTGTGGTGATCAACCCCCAGGGGAGCGCCGAGGTGGTGGATGTGGCCGACGTGGGCGAGTCGGCCCTGCTGGTGCACGACGAGACCCGCCAAGACCCCAGCCTGGCCTTCGCTTTGTCCCGAGTCTCAGCTGGCCCGTTCGAGCCCACCCCCATCGGTGTGTACCGGGCCGTGGAGCGCTCGGAGTACGCAACGGAGGCCAGCAAGCAGCTCGCTATGGCCCAAGAGCAGTCCGGTCCCGGCGACCTCGAGGCTCTGCTGCACTCCCGGCCCACCTGGGAAGTCTCCTGAGCAACGCCCATTCCATGACAGAGCGTCCCGCCCCTGAGGGTTGGGTACTCGATCTGGACGGAGTGATCTGGGTGGGCGGAACCCCGGTGCCCGGTGCGGCTGGGGCTGTCGAGCGCTTGCAGCAATCAGGCGCCCCCGTTGTGTTCGTCACCAACATGTCGGCGCTGACCGTGGCCGACCAGGAGGCCAAGCTGGCCATCTGCGGGATCGACGCCACCGGATCGGTGATCACCTCGGCCACCGCCGCGGCCCAGCTCATCTACCCAGGAGAGCGGGTGCTGGTGGTGGGGGGTCCCGGCATCGACGAAGCGGTGGAGTTGGCCGGTGCTGAAGTCTGCTCCTCGGGCCCGGCCGACGCGGTGATCGTGGGCATGGATCCCAGCTTCAACTACGACACCCTCAGTCGGGCCATGCGGGCAGTACGCGGTGGCGCTCGGCTGATCGGCACCAACCACGACCCCAGCTACCCCACCGAACGCGGACTGGAACCGGGCGGCGGATCTCTCCTCGCCGCGGTGGCGACCGCCGCCGAGACGGAACCCACCATGGCAGGCAAGCCCAACCAGCCAATCGTCGATTGCGTGCGCAGCCGGATCGGCGAATCCGGCGTGGTGGTGGGGGACCGCCCCGACTCCGACGGCCTATTCGCTGGGGCGTTGGAATATGAGTTTGCCCTCGTACTGAGCGGCGTAACCGGACCCGACGACCTGCCGGTGACCCCGGAGCCCAAGCATTGCGCCTCCGACTTAGCCGCCCTGGTCGAAGAGATGGGGTTTGAATAGGAGGGATGAAGGCATCACGCCGGAGGCTGGACACCGAGTTGGTTCGCCGGGGACTGGTGGCGAGCAGGGATCGGGCCCGGGAGGCAGTGGCCTCCGGCCAGATCACCGTGAACGGTGCAGTGGCCCAGAAAGCAGCCCGCCTAGTGCTGCCCGGTGACGCCCTGGAATTGTCGGGCCCGCCTGCTCGGTTTGTGAGCCGTGGCGGCGAAAAGCTGGAGGGTGCACTGACTGCCTTCGGCTTGGATGTCACCGGCTTGCGGTGCTGCGACGTGGGGTCGTCCACCGGGGGATTCACCGACTGCCTGTTGCAGAAGGGAGCGACCGCGGTGGTGGCAGTCGACGTGGGCCGAGCTCAAATGCACGAGCGCTTGGCCGAAGATCGCCGGGTGACCCTCTACGAGCGCACCGATATTCGCGACGTCGATCCGACCGAAATCGGGGCACCGTTCGAAATTGTGACTGCGGATGTGTCCTTCATCTCACTGACTTCGGTGATGTCATGCCTGGCCGATCTAGCCGCACCAGGTGGACCGGTAGTGGCATTGGTCAAACCCCAATTCGAGGTGGGACGACAGGAGGCCAGCCGAGGCCGAGGTGTGATCCGCGACCCCAAACAATGGCGGGCTGCGCTCGACCGGGTGCTAGAAGCGGCAACCACTGCGGGCCTCGCCCCCCAAGCCGCCATCCCATCCCCGCTGAAGGGCGCGCAGGGAAACGTAGAGTTCTTCCTGCACCTTGAGCGTGGCGGCGCCGCTTTATCGGTGGATTCCGCTCAAGTGGTGTTCCAAATCGTCACTGGCGACGGATAGCCTGACCACGGTGGCATCCGCTGCTGAGCTTCCCCCCAACACGAAGAGCCAGTGGCTGATGAATGAAGAAGCAAGCCTTGATGAGGCGTCTGCGGATAATCGCGAAAGACAGGGGTTTTGCTCTGCATCTCTTGCGGCAGGGACGGCACGAAGTCTGGCAGTTCGGGGAGGAACGGCTGGTGATCCCTCGTCACTAGGAGATCGATGAGCACACGGCGAGAGGTATATTGAGACGAGCGCAGGAGTCGTCCGGGAGCAGCAATGGCTGACATTCCAACCCCAGACAGCACCTTTAGGGTGGTTGCCCGCGAGGGTGACGAGTGGTGGGGCATCCAAGTGAGGGAACTGGATTGGGTTTTCTCCCAAGCCCGCCGCCTCCATGATGTGGAGGAGGCCGTTCGGGATGCCATAGCTGCTTATTTCGATGTGCCTGCCAGCGAAGTGGGGCCCATTGTTATCGACGAGGTGATAGCAGCTGGCACCAGCTTCTCCCCGAACGGCATCCAGCCGGTTGCGTCATAGCTCTATGGCTGCAATTGCCCTCTTTGTTCACGCTGACCGGCCGGAAGCGCTGAAGCTGGCGGCAGATCTCATCGACCGACTAGACGGTGACGGCCATCAGATTCGCCTAACCCTCGAATCGGCTGAGGCGGTGGGACGCACTGATCTTGCCCATCAGGACGACGAAATCGGCGAGAAGCTCGATTTGGCGGTGAGCTTGGGGGGAGACGGCTCAATGCTTCGGGCGGTTACCGCGGTATCGGACCACGAAGTGCCGGTAATGGGTGTCAACTATGGGTCTTTGGGCTACCTAACCGGCATCGAGCCGGATGCCGCCTCTGAAGCGGTCGAGAGCTTCCTTGCGGGCGACTATCAGATCGAAGAGCGCATCCGACTGAGCTGCCGCCTCGAGGACGGCACGGAGGTGAGTGCTCTCAACGAGGCCATCGTGGAAAAGGTTGACAGCGGACGCACCGTGAATCTAGCTGTTCACATCGACGGTGACTTCTTCACCAGTTACGCCGCCGATGGGCTGATTGCGGCTACGCCGACCGGCTCCACCGCCTATTCGCTGTCGGCCGGTGGACCGATTCTGGCCCCGACCATGCACGCGCTGATCCTGACGCCAGTTGCCCCCCACACCTTGTTCGACCGCAGCTTAGTGCTGCTTCCCTCCAGCGAATTGGTCATCGAAGTGCTAGGCGGTCGCTCCGCTGCGGTTGCCGTGGACGGCCGCTCATTGGGGGAGTTGGGCGAAGGTGGCAAGCTGACTGTCTCGGTGTCCGATCATCCGGCCCGATTGGTCACCCTGGGACAGCGGGGGTTCCACCAAGCACTTAAGTCCTCCTTCGGCTTGGCCGATCGGTGACAGGGAAAGAACTCCGTGCTCACTGAGCTGGCAGTAGAGAACCTGGGGGTGATCGAGCGGCTCAATCTGGTGTTGGAGCCGGGCATGACCGCGTTGACTGGGGAGACGGGGGCCGGAAAAACCCTGGTTGTGACGGCAGTGGACTTGCTCTTGGGCGGGCGAGCCGATCCGTCGTTGGTGCGGTTCGGTGCTGGCGAGGCCACCGTCGAGGGCCGGTTCGACAACCAGGGGGAGGAGGTCGTGCTTCGGCGGGTGGTGCCCGCTGACGGCCGGGCTCGGGCTTATGTCGACGGACGGCTGGCTTCTGCTGCCACTCTGGCCGAACTAGGTGCAGAGCTGGTGGATCTGCACGGCCAGCACGAACACCAGTCGCTATTGCGACGTGTCCATCAGCGTGCCGCGCTGGATCGATTCGGGGATGTGGACTTGGCCCCGCTTATGGAGGCTCGGGCCGCGTTGGCCGACTTGAATCGACGGCGAGCCGAGTTGGGTGGCGACGAGCGATCCCGAGCTCGAGAGATTGAGCTGTGCCGATTCCAGTTGGCCGAACTGGATGAGGCTGGCTTGGAGAACCCCGACGAGGAAGATGCGCTCAAAGCTGAAGAGGCGGTGCTCGCTGATGCTTCCGCCAGCCGGGACGCCGCCCGACAGGCTGCGATGTCTCTGGGTGCCGATGGAGCAGTGGGCGCCGGGCTGGCCCAGATAGCCGCCGCGTTGGAGAGCCGGCCGCCGCTGGAGAGCCAGCATGAGCGGCTGGTCAACCTGGTTGCCGAGGTTGGCGACCTATCGACCGAGTTGCGGCGTGCGGCCGAGTCTATTGATGAGAATCCTGTCCGGCTGGCCGAGGTCCGCCAGCGTCGGGAGCTCCTAGTGGACCTTCGCCGGAAATACGGAGAGACCGTGACCGAGGTCATGGAGTTCCACCGCGATCTGTCCGCCCGCCTCGCGGAGCTTGAGGATTTCGACCGCTTGGCCAAAGACCTCGATGGGGAACTCGATCGCCGCACCGCCGCGCTGGCTGAAGCCGGGGCGGAGGTCGGCGAGGCTCGACGACAGGCGGCCCGGTCGCTGGGCGAAGAGGTGACCGCCAATCTGCGGGAGCTGGCCATGCCCCGAGCCGAAGTTCAAGTAGAGGTAGGCGACGATCCCGGAGACGACGTGGACATCCTGCTGTCCGCCAACAGCGGGGCCCCGGGCCTACCGCTCACCTCGGCTGCTTCGGGGGGAGAACTGGCCCGGGTCATGCTGGCCCTGCGCCTAGTGGTCAGCGCGGGCCCTCCGGTGCTGGTGTTCGACGAAGTGGACGACGGCATCGGCGGCCAAGTGGCTCAGACAGTGGGCCAATCCCTCTCCCGCCTGACCGCCGACCACCAGATCTTGGTGGTCACCCACTTGCCTCAAGTGGCAGCTTGCGCCGACCAGCAGGTGAGCATCGTCAAACACGACGACGGAGCTGCTACCACAGTGACCGCCGAGCCCCTAGATGGGGAGGACCGAGTCATCGAGCTCTCCCGCATGCTTTCCGGATCGCCAGAAAGCGAGAGCGCCCGCCGCCATGCCTCTGAGCTTTTGGAGATGTCCCAGGGCTGAGGCCCTCTGAACTCCTTGAGATGTCGCAGAGCAGCGGTTATGCGCAATAGCCGGCTTACGGGTCCACAAGTTGTCGCGGTTGGCCGCTAAGCTTGGCAGGCGTGACCAAACACATCTTTGTCACGGGCGGTGTGGCGAGTTCATTGGGTAAGGGGCTCACGGCCGCCTCCCTAGGGCGTTTGCTCAAGCAACGGGGACTCCGGGTGACCATGCAGAAGCTGGACCCGTACATCAATGTCGACCCCGGCACCATGAACCCCTTCGAGCACGGAGAGGTGTTCGTCACCGACGACGGTGGCGAGACCGACCTTGATCTTGGCCACTACGAGCGGTTCATCGACGAGAGCCTCACCAAACTCTCCAATGCCACCACCGGATCCATCTACTCCTCGGTCATCGCGGCGGAGCGACAAGGGGAGTACTTGGGTAAGACAGTGCAGGTGATCCCCCACGTCACCAATGAGATCAAGAACCGCATATCCAGCCTGGTGTCCGACGATGTGGACGTGGTAATCACCGAGATCGGCGGCACCGTCGGCGACATCGAGATCCTCCCCTTTCTGGAGGCCATCCGCCAGGTGCGCTTGGACGTGGGACGGGGCAACGTCTGCTACGTCCACGTCACGCTGGTGCCCTTCATCGGCCCGACCGGCGAGCAGAAGACCAAGCCCACTCAGCACTCGGTGACCGAGCTCCGCAGCCGGGGCGTCCAGCCCGACGCCATCGTGTGCCGCAGCGAATCGCCCATCTCTGATGAGCTGAAGCGAAAGATCTCCAGCCTGTGCGACGTGGACGTGTCCGCGGTGGTGAATGCGGCCGATGCCGAGAGCATCTACGAGATCCCCCTGGTGCTCAACGACGAGGGCCTCGACGGCGTGGTCTGCGACATCTTGCGCTTGGACGTTCCCGAACCGGACCTGACCGACTGGCAAGCGCTGAATCAGCGGATTTCCCTGGCCCAGCGCACAGCTCGCATCGGGCTCATCGGAAAGTACGTGACGCTTCAAGACGCTTATCTGTCGGTGGTGGAAGCGTTGAACCACGCCGGCATCCACCACGGAGCGTCGGTGGAGATCGAGTGGATCCAGGCGGAGAGCGTGGAGGGCCTGATGGTCGACAGCCTGCTCAGCGGGCTGGACGGAATCGTGATCCCCGGCGGGTTCGGAGAGCGT
>JAJEEH010000106.1 GCA_022821105.1 Acidimicrobiia bacterium | reverse complement strand
CAGGGCTGGATGCACACCGGTGACCTCGCGGTGATGGACGAAGACGGATACATCAACATCGTGGGGCGCATCAAGGACATGATCATCCGGGGCGGAGAGAACGTGTATCCCCGGGAGATCGAGGAGTACCTCTACCGCCACCCCGAAGTGGTGGAGGTGCAGGTGATCGGGGTGCCCGACGCCCGATACGGCGAGGAGATCATGGCCTGGGTGCAACTGCGGGACGGGGCCTCCTTGGACGCCGAAGACATCAAAGAGTTCTGCCGGGGCCAGATCGCCCACTACAAGATCCCCCGCTATGTGAAGTTCACCCACGAGTTCCCGATGACCATCACCGGCAAGATCCAGAAGTACCTCATGCGGGAGCAGTCGGTCGAAGAGCTCGGTTTGGGAGAGGCAGCCAAAGAGCGGCACGCTTGACAGCGTGGGCAAGCAAGAAGGCACAGCCATTGAACCAGCCGGTCATCTGCAGCGGCCCGACTGGGTGCGGCGGATGAACCTGTTTGGGACCGCGGTGGGCGATCCGGCCCGCCTGGTGAGCTTGGATGCCGACGAGATGCTGGCGGTGGCTGTTGAATCAGTAGGGCTGTCGGACTTCGGCGACGAGCCGGGCTGGGAGGCCGGGTATCGGGCACTTTGCGGGGCGCTTGATGAGGATGCCCAGCTCAATGTGGTGGGGCGGCTCAGCGCCCGGGGAGAGATCATCCGCAACCTGCAAAACCGGCTGCGGCTGGTGGAGTATTGGCAGGCCAATCCTGAAGCCCTAGCGGCCGATGTTTCCGCGCCGGTGTTCGTGTCCGGGCCGCCCCGCACCGGGACCACCATCTTGCTGGAGTTGCTGGCGCTGGATCCCAACCTGCGGGGGGTGCGGGGATATGAGGCCCACTTTCCGCTGGGCACGCTGCCGGGAACCGGGGCCGATCCGCTGGCGTGCAGCGAGCCCGAACAAGAGTTCTGGGCCGACATACAGCCCGAGTTCATGACCATGCACGAGCTGCGCAGCGACCTGCCGGTGGAGTGCATCCACTTCTGCCAGCCCGAGTTCCGCAGCTGGCACTGGCCGATGATGCACGCCATCGGCGATCTTGGCGAACGGGGAGCGCCCCTCGACTTCGACGCCGTGTACCGGTGGCACAAGAACTTCCTGCAAACCCTTCAGCACGTCGACGGCGCTCCGGCTCAGTTCTTGTTGAAGTCGCCGGCCCACATGGGGACGCTTCCGGACCTCTTTGCCGCCTACCCCGATGCCCGGGTAATCCTCACCCACCGCGATCCGGTCAGGTACGTCGGCTCGGTGGCAAATCTCACCACCACCCTCCATTGGATGCGAAGCGATGCCGTGACACCGAGCGAGAACGGTCCGGTGATGTTGTTCATCTACCAGATGATGATGGACATGGTGATGGGCCAGAGGGCTTCTGGAGAGGTCCCCAACGACCAGATCGCCGATCTACTGTTCCGAGACTTAGTGAGCGAACCGGTGACCGCGGTGCGGGCAGTGTACGACCGCCTGGGATTGGAGTTCTCCGACGTGTTGGCCGATGCCATCCCCGCCTACCTAGCCGATAAGCCCAAGGACAAGTTCGGCAAGCACGTCTACGATCCCGCCGCCCTCGGCCTCGACGAGTCCACCATCCGCGCCGGGTTCGCCGACTACATCGCCCACCACAACATCCCCCTCGAGGACTGAGGTGTGAGCGAGAACATGAAGCCGCTGGTCAGGGCGATCACCCATGTGCAGGTGGCGATACCGGCGGGAAGTGAGGATGAAGCTCGGGCCTTCTATGGCGGGCTGCTGGGGTTGAACGAGATTCCAAAGCCGTCCGAGCTAGCCAAGCGGGGCGGGTGCTGGTTCGAGCTGCCGGAGGGTACCTGCGGTCAACTGCATCTGGGGATTGACCCAGACTTTCGCCCGGCCAAGAAGGCGCACGTTGCTTTCTTGGCCTCTGATATTGCTGCCCTTGCGGAAAAGGCCCAGTCTGAGGGACGCGAAGTCGTGTGGGACACGGCCGATGGCATTGAGCAGGTGTACATCTACGACCCGTTCGGAAACCGCTTGGAGTTCTGCGCCGATGATTGACGCGTCGCCGCTGGACAATCCCGACACGTTCGTTGTCGGGCTGCCGCTGGAGCTGTTAGCCCAGCTTCGAGAAGAAGACCCGGTGCACTGGCTCCCCCACCGCCGGGGCGGGGGGCGCTATGTGGTCACCAGTTACCAGTACGTGCGGGAGTTCAATCGGGACTGGCAGCAGTTCTCCTCTTCGCAGCTGGCCGTTTCTGGAGGCGAAGGCGAACACCGCGGTCAGGGAGCCATCACCTTGTTGGAGTTCGATCCTCCGGACCACACCGCGCTGCGGTTGTTGGCGAACCGGGGCTTCACGCCTCGGGCCATCCGCCGGCTGGAAGACAGCGCGCACCGCATTGCTGGGGAGTTGGTTGATGGTTTCTTGGCAAACGGCGGAGGCGACGCCGCCGAGATGCTGGCCGCGCAGTTGCCCCTTCATGTGACCGGGGAGATGCTGGGCATCCCCGTGGCTGACCGAGCCGACATCTTGGCCTGGACCAACACCACCATCGGGGCGTTTGACCCCGAGATGTGCCCCACAATGGAAGATGCCCGGGCGGCCATGGCCAACTTTGCCGACTACGGGCAAGCCCACATCGCCCGCCGAAAGGCCGAGCCCGGCGAGGACGTGTTCAGCAGCCTCGTCCACGCCGAATATGAGGGACGACGGCTGACCGACGAGGAGTTGGGCGGATGGTGGCAGCTGCTGGTAACCGGCAGCACCGAGACCACCCGCAACCTGCTGAGCAGCGGTTTGATGCTGCTGTTGGATCACCCCGACCAGGCCGCGGCGCTGGCTGCCGACAAGTCGTTGCTCGACGGGGCCATCGACGAGATGCTGCGGGTGGTGACCCCGGTCATGCATCACCAGCGCCGGGCGACCACTCCGATGGAGCATGAGAGCGGGGCCAGCTTCGAACCCGGCCAGATCGTGGACCTGTGGATGACGGCGGCCAACCGCGATCCCGAGGTGTTCGTCAACCCCGACGCCTTCGAAATCCGCCGCGACGCCAGCAGCCAACTGTCGCTGGGCTCCGGCGGCCCCCACTATTGCCTGGGCGCCAATCTGGCCCGCACCGAGGCCCGGGCCTACTTCGGCGCGCTGGCCCCCCACCTTCACCGACTGGAGCGGTCCGGCCCCGAGGCGCGGCTTCGCACCACCCACTTCAACAGCCTCAAACACCTGCCGGTGGCAGTGAAATAGAAGACCCGCCCCCTGGGTTGCACCCCTTGAGATGGCGGCTGGTTTCGCCGTGCTATGACATGATCTTCGAAAGGGAGTTCTCATGAGATTGCAGCTTGCGCTGAACGTGTCCGACATTGACGAGGCGGTGGGGTTCTACTCTAGCCTCTTCGGCGCGGAGCCGGCCCGGCGCCGTCCGGGCTACGCCAACTTCGCCATCGACCAGCCACCCCTCAAGCTGGTGTTGTTCGAAGCCGGCAACGAATGCAGTGACGACGAAGGATGTTTCAACGGCGCCGGGGGCACGATCAACCACCTAGGGGTGGAAGTAGAGACCGCCGAGGAAGTCCTAGACGCCGAACGCCGTTTAAGCGGGTCGGGCCTCGACACCACCGGGGTTGACGACACCCAGTGCTGTTTCACCGAAAAGACCGAAACATGGGTAACCGACCCCGACGGCACCGCCTGGGAATGGTACGTCCGCACCGGCGACAGCGAAGTCCTAGAGAACGTGGTGATCGGTACTCGGAGCTGAGTACGCCTCCGCATGTAGGCCATCGTGGCAGCAGGCTGGCCGATATTGGCTTGATATCTGAACTAGCTCAGATATCCTGAATCCATGCAGGTTATCGAGCGCACATTCTCTGAGTTCCTCCGAAAGCCAAAAGAGGTAGTGGCCGACCTTGCCCAGCATGATGTGGTGCTGCGCCGCCGCAACGCCCCCGA